>JAJRXZ010000027.1 GCA_024276015.1 Spirochaetota bacterium
GCTTTCCCGGGACATTCGCTTACACATGTGCCGCATCCCTGACACAGAACAGGATTGATCTCTGCAGAGCCCTCCTCGTTTATAAAAGGTATCCCAAAGGGGCAGGCCCTGACACATGTGAGGCAGACTGCACATTTTTCAGGTTCAACCGCTGCCACTATGCTTTCCGCAATGAGCTTTTCTTTCGAAAGGATCACAGCCGCTCTTGCAGCAGCAGCAGCAGATTGAGTAACTGTTTCGTCAATCAGCTTCGGAAGGTGTCCCATGCCTGTAAGAAAAATCCCTTCCGTTGCAAAGTCAACGGGGCGAAGTTTCATATGCGCCTCAAGATAAAAATTATCGCTGTTTCTGTTTATCTTAAGTAATGCTGCAAGTTCTTCATTTTCTCTGGGGACTATTGCGCTGCTTAGGATCAGCAGATCCGGATTCAATTCAATCTCCATTTGCAGTATGGGATCAGATACCAAAACTTTCAGGAAATTATCCTCCTGAATGACTTCCGGTTTTTTTTCAGGCTCATATTTAATAAATATTATTCCCAGCTCTCTTGCCTTTGTATAGTATTCATCAATGAGCCCGTATGTTCTTATATCTCTGTTGAGGATATATATTTTACAGAGGGGGTTTATTTCCTTTATTGCAATGGCATTTTTAATTGCCATGGAACAGCAGATTCTGCTGCAATAGGGACGTTTCTCATCCCTTGAACCCACGCATTGAATCATTACAATTTCATCGGTATCATGAAAAATATCAGCCTTCAAGGCAATATCCTTTTCGAGCTGAAGCTGAGTTATTACCCTTTCATTCTCTCCATAGAGATACTCCTCAGGTTTAGATTCCTCTGCTCCGGTTGCAACAATTGTTATACCGTGCTCAACCTTCATAGATCTCATTGCCGGAGCAATAAGCAGGCTTGTAATAAAGTTCCCCTTGTATCCTTCGAAATCATCAATCTCGGCATTTAATATTACTGTTATTAAGGGGTTGGAATTTACCTCTTCAATTAAATGAGCAAGGTACTTCTGTATGTTGTCGCCATGAATAGTGAAATAGAGATCATTGAGATTGCCTCCCAGCTTAGATCCTTTTTCAATGAGTGTTACTTCAAAACCCTGGCGGGCTAAATTAAGCGCCGCGGTCATTCCCGCCTGGCCGCCTCCGATAACAAGGGCTCTGTGATTTACATCAATAGCAATTTCTTTAAGGGGGGATAAAAGCGCCGCATTTGCCGCAGCCATTCTGACGAGGTCTTTCGATTTTTCCGTTGCCTTCTCTTTTTCCTTCATGTGGACCCATGAACACTGGTCCCTGATATTGGCCATTTCAAAAAGATATTTGTTAAGCCCTGCTTTCCTTATCGTAGCCTGAAAAAGAGGCTCATGGGTTTTGGGAGAACAGGATGCTGTTATAACCCTGTTAAGATTGTGTTCCTTTATAAGTTCTATAATTTTTTCCTGCGTATCCTGAGAACAGGTATACATGCAATCCTCTGTATATACCACTCCGGGAAGCGTTGCAGCATAGTCTCTTACAGCCTTTACGTCAACCACGCCGGCAATGTTGACTCCGCAGTGGCACACAAAAACTCCGATGCGCGGTTCTTCCTTTGCCGTGTCAATTTCATCGGGATACTTAACTTCTTCTACCATTTCGCCTCTCGAAGGCGCAAGCGCTTCTGCTGCAAAAGCCGCTGCTCCGCTTGCCTGTGCCACAGTTTCGGGAATATCCTTCGGCGATTGAAATGCGCCGCATACGAATATCCCCTCTCTGGAAGTGTTCAGCGGTTTAAAAGTTGCAGCAGAACAGAATCCATGGCTGTTTAACTCAATGCCCAAACGTCTGCTCAGGCTCAGAGCATTACGGGACGGCACCATGCCCACATAAAGAACAACCATTTCAAATTCCTCTTCTGTGATCATTCCTCTGTCATTCACATATTTCACAATTATATTCTTGCTTTCGGGTCGTTCATAAAGGCCCGATACCATGCTCCTTATATATCTGACACCGTATTCATCCCTTGCTCTCTCGCAGTAGAGGTCAAACCCTTTGCCGAAGGCGCGTATATCCATATAAAAAATTGTCGGTTCAATATTGCTGTCATGCTCCTTTGCTATAACCGCTTCCTTGGTCGCATACATACAGCAAACGGAAGAGCAGTAATCATTATTGCACGATTTATCGCGGGAGCCAACGCACTGGATCCATGCTATTTTTCGGGGATGGCCCTTATCCGAGGGGCGCAATATCTCCCCGCTGAAAGGGCCCGATGCCGACAGTATTCGCTCAAACTCAAGGCTTGTTATTACATTTCCCAGACGGCCGTAACCGAACTCTCCCTTCAGAGCTGCGTCAAAGGGCTCGAACCCGGGAGATATAATTATTGACCCGGCAGAAATATTAACCTCTGTATCTGCCTGATCATAATTAATTGCACCTGCAGGGCATACTTTTGAACATACTTTGCACTTTCCCTGCGTGAAGAAGCGGCATTCAATCCGGTCGATCACCGGAACATTGGGAACTGACTGGGGAAAACGCACGTAAATAGCTTTTCGGATCCCAATGTCTTCGTCAAATTCGCTGGGAAGTTTTACCGGGCACTTCCGGTAGCAGTCGCCGCATCCGGTACATTTGTCAGGGTCAACGGATCTTGCTTTACGGTTTACTCTTATATTAAAATTTCCCGGTTCGCCTTCCACACTTATTATATCGGAATAAGTAATGAGATCAATATTGGGATGCCCGCCCACTTCAACAAGCTTGGGGGATATAATGCACATTGAGCAGTCGTTGGTGGGGAAGGTCTTATCCAGCTTGGGCATCTGACCCCCAATAGAAGGAGCCGATTCAATGAGGTAAACTCTGAATCCCGCATTTGCAAGATCAAGAGATGCCTGCATCCCGCCGATACCGCCTCCTGCCACCGCAACCGAACCTATTGTCTTACTGCTGTTAACCGGCATTTATACCAAACCTCTCATCTTAAGAATTTTTTTCGGATTCACCAAGTGCTTCCTGAACCACTTTCCGGTTCTTCTGCTGCCAAAAGCCAGTCCCATGAGTTCGGAAATATAAAAAACGGGAATTTGAAAGTTCTTTGCAAAATCGGCTGAAACATCATGCATCCTGGAATCAAGATTTGCCTGGCACATGGGGCATGAAGTGACAAGGCAGTCTGTACCTGCTTCTTCTGCCATGGAAAAAATTTTATAAATCAATGTCTTTGCAATATCGGTACGTGAAAGCGCCAAGCCTCCGCCGCAGCATACTGTTTTAAAGGACCAGTCAATTACTTCTATGCCGAGAAGATCCATTATATTCTCAATTCTTAAGGGATTCTCATGATCCGTTGAATCAACTATTGCAGGCGGGCGAAGGGACATACACCCGTAATAGGCCGCAGCTTTTAATCCTTTGAGAGGATTTTTTACGTTCTTTTCAATGCGCTTTAAAATTTCATCCTGATTGAGAAATGTAAGTATGTCGTGAATCTGAATTTCTCCGCTGAAGGAACTCTTATCTTTAAATCTTTCATTATGGAGAGCATTTTTTTCGGCAAATTTAAGGCGGCTGAAACAGCCCGAGCATGGAACCGCAATATCGAGCCCCTCTTTTTCGGCAATCTCAAGATTTCTGACAGAAAGCATAAAGGAGGCTTCCTCGTCAATACAGTGAGCCGATGTGGCACCGCAGCAATTCCAGTCCATAATTTCCCGAAGCTCCACATCAAGGGTTTTGCAGATATCCTTAATGGAATCGTTGTATTCCCATGCGGTACTTTCCAGCGAGCATCCCGGATAATATCCCACCTTCATAGTTCTTAACCTTCTATTTTACAATTTAAAATTATGCAATGCAATATAGGGTACCTTAAATTAATATTTGTCCAGAATTCTTCTGATATCATTCAACCCTTTCGTTTTATGAGGGAATATCTTAATTTTTCCCTTTGCGAACATCTTCAATCCCAGTTTAATATCCTCAAAATATGTGCCGGTTTTCTGTTTATAATTTTTTATCATTCCAAGTTCATGAATTTTTCCGTTATCCTTTATTGACGCCATAAATATTCTATGGAAAAGATAAACATTTTTCTGTGCAGGGCTGTATCCTTCTTGAATACACTCCTGCCTTAATGTATCCATAATTAATGCAATATCGATCTCATTGGGGCATCTGGTGGTGCATGTTTCACAGGAAGCGCATATCCATATGGTTTCTGACGAGAAAATTTTTTCTTTAAAACCGAACTGCACAAGCCTGATGATCTGAGCCGGCAGCAGATCCATGAATTCCGCCACAGGGCAGCCTGACGAGCATTTTCGGCACTGGAAGCATCTGTAAATCTCTTTTCCGGTCAGTTTTGCAATTCTGTTAACAAAAGTTTCATTTTCTATTCTCATTTTTTACTTCCAAATAAATTAAATTTTTGCTTCATCAAAATAAGCCGGAATTTTCGATTCCCAGCCCAGAGAGACTACGTATATCCCGTCACAGATATCTCTGAGCCCCTTGATAATTTCAGCAGTTATGGATATGCTTTCAGCAAGTTTATCGCCTGCAGCCTGCATTCTGTCTATGATCTCATCAGGGACTCTCACATTATCAATATGTTTGTTGATAAATTTTGCGGTAGCAACGGATTTGAGCAGGATAACCTCTGCAATTATGGGAACTTTATATCTTTTTCTTACCCTTCCCATAAATTCCTCAAAGGGTTTCAGGTCAAAAATAGCAGGCGTAATAAAATATGCAACTTCCTGTTTTATCTTATCTTCCATCTGGTCAATTTCCAGGTCCAGAGCATGCACTTTTGCATTTGAATTCACATAAGCGCCTACATGAAATTTGGGTCTGCCTGCAAGTTCGCTGCCCGAGGAATCGTATCCCTCTTGAAGACGTTTTGCCAGCGATATCAGTTTAGCGGAATTTATTTCATTTACCGGCGTTGATCCCGGGTGGTCACCCAGCGTTATATCATCCCCATCCGTTATATAAATATTTTCCAGACCAAGAGCCGAAGCGCTCAAAAGATCCGACTGAATTGCCAGCAGATTCCTGTCTCTGCATGATATATTATAAATGGGTTCAAAGCCTTTCTGCTTCAGCAGGCAACTCGCCGCAAGGGAGCCCATACTCATTACAGCATTCGGCATATCGGTCACTAAAAAAGCGTCTGCTCTGCCTTTAAGATTTTGAGCTGTGTTGTACAGCGCAGACATGTCGGTTCCTTTGGGAGTTATTATTTCACATATTTTTACAAACTCACCCCTGTTCAAGCTGTCTATAAAGCCCATTGTTTTCCCCTTTACTATACAGTTTTATTTTTTTCCGTCAATCGGGAGTTCGATAATAAATGTCGTGCCTTTGCCCACTTTACTTTTAAAACTGATGGTCCCTCCGTGGTCGTTAATGATTCCGTAAGACATGCTTAAGCCCAAACCGGTTCCCTTCCCCACTTCCTTAGTTGTGAAAAAGGGATCGAATATATTCGGTTTAACGTCTTCCGGAATCCCCTCTCCCGTATCGGAAATATCTATTTCTGCAATATTTTTTGTTCTATTGTAATGAGTATGGATAGTGAAAGTTCCCTTTTCGCCCATAGCGTCCAGGGCATTTTGCGTAATATTTATAAATACCTGTTTTATTCTCGCGCTGTCGCATTTTACAGGCGGAAGCTGAGGGTCGTAATCCTTAACAATTTTTATATTATGAAATATTGCCTGATTTTCAAGAAGCGTTATTCCCTGTTCAAGAAGTTCGTTGATATTTACGCGAGTCATCATATTGCCCGTCTGCCTTGAAAATTCCAGAAGTCCCTTGACAATATTTTTGCACCTTTTGGCCTCTGATGCGATCCTGTCAATATCCTCTCTTCTTTTGTCGTTTTCGTCAAATTCTTCAAGAAGCATATTGGCAAAGATCATTATTCCGCCGAGAGGATTGTTGATCTCATGAGCTATTCCGGCTGCCAGCTTTCCCAGTGATGACATCTTTTCAGACTGGAAGAGTTTCATCTGCGTTTCCTCAAGTTTTTTCTGCATTCTCTTTTTTGCTCTGAGGTCGGAAAAAATTCCCACTGTGGCAACTTCGGCCCCGTTTTTGTCGTAGATAATGGCTGCCGAAAGACTGCATGGAATTTCTTCACCGCTCTTGTTAATTATTATTGCTTCAATTGACTGCACTCTGCCGACACCGCCATAATCACGGCTCCTGAGCATTTTCATTACTTCCTTTGCATAACCATTGCGGTAAATATCGGTTATATGGATATGATTAATAGCTTCGTTCGATGAAAAACCGAGAAGTTTTTCTGCGCTCTCATTGAATATTATTATGTTGCCTTTGGTGTCTGCCGCAATAATTCCGTCAGCAGACTGATTTATTAGGTTTTTAAGAAATTCGTTGGTCTGTTTTAAATCATCCTGAAGTTGAATTTCTTTAGTAATATTTCTCAGGTAGATATAGATCTTTTCCTGATCTTCTTTCTCTTTTGCTTTTGTAAGACAGAGTTCAACTACATTGAGATTTTTTTTACCGAAAAAAACGGATTTATCCGAGTAGAAACAGACGCTTTCAATAGTATTTTCACCGCTGTACATATCTTCAAGAAATTGTATTACCTCTTTATCGTTCAGGTAGTCTCTGAAATCGGAGCCTTCAAGTGTCTCAAGGTCTTCGCCGATCATTTCCACTGCGGCATTGTTTGCAAACTCAATGACAAATTTTTCTCCAAGGACAAATACTGCAAAAGCTGCGATCCCGACTATTTTGCTGAATCTGTATTCAAGTTTCTCAGCCTCTGTTTTAATATTTGCAAATTTTGAAAAATCCTCGAATCCAACCCCTGTTATTTTATTGCCTGTAAATACGGGAAAAACCCTCACATAGGAATCGACGCATCCCATATGGTGGGGTAGTTTTATATCAACGGGATTTCCGTTTTCAATTATTTCCGGGACAGGACATTTATTAAACTCTCTTATTGTTGAACAATCAAATTCTTTGCAGCAGTTTTTACCGATGATTTTTTCTCTGTTAACATTATAAAATTCTTCAGCAGAGCTGTTGATATATTCAATTATCAGGCGGGGCGTTATTATAACAATAGGACTGGATAAATTTTCATACAGAGTAAAATCCGGGGGGTAGTCATTTTGTGAAAAATCGATATTGATTTTTTTCTTCTTGCAAAAATCGCTTTTATAACTTGAAGTCACCATATAAAAAAATTCCCCTAATTATAAAAGACATATTCAAATATAATAGTCAAGCAGTTTTAGAAAAAAATTTCTAACCCCGAATTCACCTGTTTAATTAAACTACTTGTACTTGTATAATAGTGACAGGTTATGATAATTTTTTGGAAATTTTTTTTAATCGGATCCGGTCAACATGGATCGTATATTATTTTGCCGGTCTAAAAAATTCCCGCTTTCATTGAAGCGCTACAATAAAGGCCTGCAAACAGATTGCCTGTATATGATATTCATGAATAAGAAAATGGCTAATATTCCAATACTCGAATTCGGGCTCCGGCTTCTCCTGATTTTTGTAATTAATATTGACAAAAAAAAATCCCTCAATAAAAAGTGCACAATATAAATTAAATATATCCTTTTTTGCACCGAAAAACATAAGCATTTATACTTATTCCTCAAAAGAGCAGAATAATATATGCTTTCCGGTATTGGTCTGCAAAAAAAATTGCAGAAAAAGATATTTTCTGCACTTATATTACAGAGGAGTTTCTCAGGCAAAAATGACAGTCAGTAATAAAAAAGACAAATTTACTGAAGCATACAGCAACTATTTCCCACTGATTTTCAGTACCATTTATACAAAAGTCGGAGAATTTCATGAAGCCGAAGATATATGCCAGGAAATATTTATCCGCTTTTACAAAAAATTTGATGAAATATCAAGTTACAGAAAATGGCTCTACGGTACAATGAGATATGTTCTTCTGGAACACTATAGAAAAAAAAGCAAAAGTAATAATAACGAACAACTTGATACGGATGATGTCTCAATGACCTATATAAACGGCTTTCGCGATACAAGGATCATTATTGAAGAAGCTATCGATAATCTGGATCAACTGGAGGACAAAAGATCAAGAACACTCTTTGAACTGATTGCAATCAATAACTTTACATACAAGGAAGCCGGGAAACAACTGGGATTGTCGGAAAATCAGGCAAGATATAAATATAAAACAGTTACTGAAATACTTATCCGGGACTTAAAGAAGAGGGGAATAAAAAGCCTGGAGGAACTTTTATGAATCAGTTGGAAATAATAAAAGAACTTCTAAAAAAATATCATTTTTATTACCCTGTTCCCGGCAATATCCGGAAAAAAATACCGGGAGCAAAGAAACGGGTTCTGAAAAAAATATTACAGCAAAAAGGAAAATCTAATATCTTTAACAATATTGGAATTTCACTATTCTGCTTTTTAGAAAAGTCAGGTTTTGTTTATCCCTTAACAAGAGTTATTGCTTTTGTCAAAACAACAGCCATAGCCTCAACAGCAATAATTGTAGTATCTGCGGTTTTCATGATCCTAAACAGTATTACTCCGGCAGAAAAACAATTACCTGCTTTTTCGAAAGCGGTTTATATAACCAATATCAATGGTAATGCTGTGATTCACAATCCGGGATCCAAATCCGAAAATGCCTATATAAAGGATACGCTTGTTGAGAATGGAATAATCTCAACCGGCGAAAGGTCCTCTGTAACTTTACAGATCACCGGAACCGGAGTGATCCGTCTTATGGAGAATAGTGAAGTTCAGATCAATTCGATGGGGCAAAACAGACTTGTGAAATTAACATTAAAAAAAGGCAGTCTATACTCGATCATTAAAAAGCAGAGAAATAAAATTTACCGGATATGGACTCCTTCCGCTGTAATAACCGTTAAAGGAACGGAGTTCTTAACGACTTATAATGATAATGTTTCATCCGTAGAACTGCTTCGCGGCACAATATCTCTTTGCAGAAGAGAAGGTGAGGATAAAGAAATTCTGCTGCAGGAGAAACATATTATCCATATCTATAAAAACCGGAAAGTTAAAATTGTACCAATGAAAAAACTCAGGCAGATGGAACTTGAGAAGCTGAGCCTTGATCCGTATATAAATGAAATAAATGCTAAAAGTCCAGCTGAGATAAAAAATATTTTTATACTGGCAGAGGAGAAAAAAGAAGAGATTGATAAAAAAATCAATCAATTAAAAATGACCATACAAAAGAACAGAGAAAAATGGAGAAAACTGCTGCCCCTCGATAAATTGAGAAAACTCGGCAGAAAGCTATATATGTTCCACATGAATGACGGTACTAAAATTGCCGGAACGGTTTTAAAGCAGAATGAAAAAAATATTAAGATCGATACAGGCACAGGCGAGATCGACCTGCCGAAGAAAGATATAATACGAAGAATACCCATAGACTGACATTAAAAAATGATTACTGCAAATATAAGAATATTTATTTTTACCGGATTACTATCTTTCTGCATACTTAATAGATCGATCATCTATGGCGAGATCATATACCTCAATGACGGTCAGGTACTTAAGGGAACAATTGTTAAAGAGAACAATAAAAAGATCATTTTAAAAACAAAATATCAAACAAGACACGTTAAAAGAAATAATATCAAAAGAATACTCTATGGCGAACGGGATATGGAAAGAATATATATCCTCTACAAGAACGGGAGCATGACCAACGGTTTTCTTGTGGATCAAAATTCAAAGTATATTGTTTTCCGCGAAAAAGAAGATTCAATTGTTGAGGAGAAAATTCTCAAATCGGATATAAAACAGATCTCACGGGAAGAGATCATTCCTCTGCATCCGGACATTTCAGGGAGGATCAATATTTTCTATCCTCTGAACTCCGGAGGTTCCGGCCTTGCTGCTGCTCCAATGTATACGATAAACATCGGTTTTAACTTTACGCGTGTAAAAAATGTCAGAATTATGCCTGAAGCGGGATATGTTAAAAGCATAAGCAAGGCAAACAGAAACCGATACCTTCAAATAGTGCCTCTTACCATTGGAATATCCTATAAGATATCTCTGCGGAATGCGGTTATTTTGCCTAAAACAGGGATCGGAATAGCGGTGGTTGATTTTCGCACCGGCGAAGGAGAGGAGTATCGGGGATATGATCTTTACTCTACTGTGGGCGCAGGAACATTTTATAAACTCTTTGACGGGGCATTAAAGCTGGAAGTATGGATTGAATACGGTCTGATAACCGAAAGTTCAGCGCTGATGCATAACATCATTGCAGGCGCGGGGATCAGCTGTCCTTTCTGATTTCAGTATAAAAAAATATATTCTAAATTATTTATCTGTTGTCCGGGGGATTTATGGATAAAAAAAGTTTATTATGTATATATTGCCTTCTATCCTTTGCAGCAGCCTCTTTTTCCTGCGGAGGCAGGCCGCTGGAAAAGGCAAAGAATTTTAAGTCCAACCGCGCACCGGTAATTACCGGTTTTACAAGCAATTATTCGGGTCAGTTAATTATTCCCGGTCTCACAATAAGGGCCGTTGCTGAAGCCTATGATCCTGACGGCAATGAATTTATTTTTAGTTTTAGTTCGGATAAAGGCAGTTTCAGCAATATAATAAGAAGGGACAATATATGCACTGTTGATTATATTATCGGTGACATATCAGGAGGCGAAGAGATCATACTTGATGTTACGGTTTCGGATAAAAAAGGAGCATCTTCAACCGGAAGCCTCAATATCGGCAAAAGCAATACAGGGCCTGTGTTGAAACAGTTAAATGAGACCAACTCCGTTATCAGAGCAGCAGATGTTGTGCCGGTTAAATTTATATCTGACAGCGCAGGATATTACCAGATACTTGTCATAGATGACGATTCTCTTTCATGCAATTACGACGATAATAAACCGTGGTATACTCTTATAGAAGAGACCGAAATATCCATAAACATATACGGTCCCGCATACGAGGAAGGATTTACGCCGCAGCTGAATCCGTAAAACAGAAGCCCTGATAAAATATGTATCTTTGCAAGGGATTATATGGGACAGGAAGGCAAGATCGAATTTTCCGTTAATGTAGACAGCACGCCCCCCGCAAGCAGCGTCAGTCCCGAAGCCGGAACTTTTTCATCCGGCCTTGATATTATATTAAGCTGTACGGATCCCAATTCCTGCGTTGCCATGTCGTACACTCTTGACGGGACAGACCCTGATTTTTCAGGAAACGGCACTGTTATCAACGGTGATAATCATAAGATTACTATTGGTGCAGAGCACAACGGCAGATTCCCCATCAAGTACAGAGCCGTTGATTCAGCCGGCAATATTGAAGACATAAAGACATCTCTTTTTATTATTGAAACGGGAGCTCCTGTAATTACAATTATTTCAAATGAACATAACTATATGAGCCTGAAGGGATATACTCTTTCAAAACTTAACTGGCAGAGTAGTCTTGACGGCGCTTTCAAAATACTGGTTAACGAAAAAACATCATCCCAAGGGAGAGTAATTGCAGAGACCGCAACAGAGAACGTTATTAACATAGAGGACTTGACCGAAGCAGACAATACAATAGAAATTCTGGTAACGGCAGATAACGGCAAAAAGAGTTCCCGTACTCTTATTATAACAAAAGACGGATCACCCCCCCTTTTAAATATCAATAATCCGTTAAAGAACAGTTATGTCAGCGGAGAAGTTATTATTGATGCGGATGTATGGGATTCATCGGGAATTGAAAAAGCGGAATTCTATATAGACGGTTCATTAAAAAAAACCGTAACCTCCGCCCCCTATCGATATATCTGGGATACGGCAGATATTACTAATGATCATTCCATTGGAGTGAAAGCTTATGACCTTGCAGGTAATTCCGAATCAATTGAGAACATAACGGTATTTATTGATAACGAAAAACCTGATGTTAATATAACATTTCCTTCAGAGAATGAAACAATAAAAGGCGTCATTAACATAAGGGCTGATGCTGCAGATTCAAAGGGCATATCAAAGGTAGAATTTTATATTGACGGTTATCTTATTGCAGAAGATACTTCATATCCTTACGAGTATAAGTGGGATACAACCGAAAGCATTGACGGATACCATAGGTTAGAAACAGCAGCCTATGATCATGCCGGAAATACGGATATTGATGATGAGCTTACCGTTACGGTTGACAATACTCTTCCTGCTGTGAATGTTATTAATCCTCAAAGCGGAAAATTCTACGGCGGTAATCTCACAATTGCAGCTTCGGCATCGGATAACATTAAAATCAAGAAAGTTGAGTTCCGCATCAATGATATTAAAGTAAGCGAAGATACATCTTCTCCCTATGAATATGCATGGACAACTTCTCTGTTCAGCGACGGGACACACAGAATAAGAGCAATCGTATATGATGAAGCAGGCAATACCGCTTCAGATAACGATACGATCGTTTCAATTGATAATTCCGGACCCGCAGTAAATATAACGGCTCCGGTAAAAAACAGTACACTCTTTAATAATATTACCATATCAGCCGAGGCAAGCGACGGTTCCGGAGCAGGAATTGACAGGATCGAGTTCTTTATAGACCATGAGAAAATAGGCGAAGATTCGTCAGCGCCCTTTCAGATCATCTGGGATTCAACAACAAAAACTCTTGGCAGCCATAATATTAAAGCTATTGCTTATGATACTCTCGGCAATTCAAGCGAAGATAACGATACTGAAATAAAAACGATCTTTGGGACCAAATTGGTCGGATTAAGCCAATATAACAACAGCAAAAGCCTTGTTGTTGACACCGGCAGCAATGTATATATTGCAGGTCAGATAACAGATGAATCTTATTATGAAAATGCATTTGTTATGAAATATAATTCAAATGGATCCGTGCAATGGATATATGAACTTGACAGCGGGAATAATGATGGGGCTAATTGTATTGCCATTGACAGCAATAATGATCTATATGCAGCAGGATATACAGAGGGAGACCTTCACGGAGAGACCAACAAAGGGGCAAGCGATATTTTTCTCAGCAAGTTCAACTCCGATGGAGAAAGATCATGGACAATATTATTGGGAAGCGATGCATGGGATCAGGCAGATGCCATAGCAATCGGAAATGACAACAATATTTACATTGCCGGAAAAACTTACGGAAATCCGGACGGAATGGTAAATAACGGCGGGTATGACATATTCATTGCCAAATTCAATTCGGACGGGATAAAAATATGGGCAAAACTTATAGGAACGCCGGGCTGGGAAGAGCTTCAAGATATCGCAGTTGTAAATAACAATATTTATTTAACAGGCGCCACAGATGGGGATCTTAACGGAAACATAAATAACGGCAATTATGATATTTTCATTATAAAACTGGACTTAAATGGAACTCATATATGGACGCAATTAGCCGGAACTTATGACGACGACAGAGGAACGGGAATAGCTGTGGATCCGGAAAACAATATATTTGTTTCAGGCTTTACCAGCGGAAACCTGGGAGGAGTACTGAACAGCGGCAATTACGATATTTTCCTGACAAAATACAACCGGGACGGTTTGCTGCAATGGACAAAACTTATCGGCACGCCTCTTGATGACAGA
>JAJRXZ010000028.1 GCA_024276015.1 Spirochaetota bacterium
AAAAAAATTATTTTTTTTAAAAAATTTCCTTGACTTATACTCAACATATATATACTATACATTTGTATCATTTAATGAACAGTATAGTTCAATGAAAAAAATGTATAAACATACTAATAAGGATCCCTTAAAACTCATGAAATGCCCCGATTGCAATGGTTTTTTGATTCCCGATTCAGGATGCCTATATTGCAGATACTGCGGTTTTTCATACTGTTTGTATAATTAAACTTTAAAATTAAATATGGAGAATCATGAAAGACAATGCAATACAATATAAGATCCAAAAAGAGGCGCAGCAATACTTACCTCTTTTTAAGAAACATAGAGAAAAACAAAGAGATAACTATTCACCTCACAGTAAAAAATTATATAAAAATAGTAAAACCTCTGACAACGCATCAAGGGCAATACTTCGAATATTTAGAGGTGAATTAGTTAATATCGATAATCTGCAATACTTTAAATTTAATATCAGTTGAAAAATATATAATAACCGGAGAAGCAAAGGCTATAACAATTAAGCTTAGTACATTGAGAGCAGAGCATTACACATATCCGGCACCATAAAACCCATAACACCCCCTTCCTACCTCGGAAATGCTCTTCTCTTTTTTGATAATAAAATTGCCCCGTTTTTTCAGGGGCTTTTTTATTATTGCCGAAGGAGGGACTTGAACCCTCACAGGGTTGCCCCCGGCGGATTTTGAGTCCGCTGCGTCTACCAATTCCACCACTTCGGCGATTTTCCTGCATTTAAAATAACAGAATTATTAATTTTTAGAAAATCTAAAAATTAATCGGGCTGCGGGATCTCATTCACCTCTATATATTTGCCCTTTGCTCTTGCAACTACTTTGCCCATCTCATTTTCTATCTCAGCTCTATTTTCAATTATGTGCTTACTCTTTTTAACATACCAGCCTCTTATATAAAGGTTTTCATTTATAAAGGCCGGTTGTAAATATCTTATTGTAAGCTCGCTGGTAAGCGCCACTGTTTCCATATACTTGTTTACAGTTATCATTGTTTCATCAAGTATTGCAGCAACAATGCCGCCATGTATGAGATTAGGGGGTCCCTCTAACAACTCATGGGCAACATATTCACCGTAGGATGTTTTTGTATCATCGTCAAATTCAAGTACAAGTTTTAGTCCGTATTCGTTTTGCGGACCACAGCCAAAGCATATTTTATCTTCAAATTCAATCATAAAACATTTCTTAAATATAAATGTTTTATTGTCAAGAACTTTTAGATTTGTTATTCTTTAATCTGTTCATTAACATGTCAATTTCGTCCTGGTCTAACCACTCATCCACATGATTGACATCTATTCCCGTATAAACAAGGAAGCCTTCAAGAGCCATAATTATATCTTCCTTTGACAATATTCCAAGCGTTACAAGAATTTCGCCTACAAGCCTCTCTTTATTATCCTTCTGCAATTCCAGCGCTTCCTCAAGCTGGTTCTGAGTTATAATGTTATTCTCAACAAGAAATTGACCGAATTTTATTTCAGTGTTATCGTTATGACTTTCTGTCATTACATTTTACCCCATTATATTTAAACATCTATTTTATATCTGCAATTATAATTGTTGTCAAGTTTAAATTTTGTTGACTAATTTAATAGTATCAGAGAGAAACAATTACTAATTGAATAAAAACAATCTTTTAGATCTTCTTATGAAATTTTTATATAAAATAATCTCAGCAACAGCCTTTTTTCTGATTTTTATCAATATTCTGCTCCATTCGAATCAGAGAGGGAGATTTACATATATGGGCGTAGATACCTGCAAAAAATGCCACAACGAACCGAAGGGGCTGAATCAATATTCCATTTGGGTTGTTTCACCGCATGCAGGAGCTGTGAAAACATTAAGATCATCCAAATCAAAAAAGATATCCGAAAAATACTCCATTAAAGAGCCTGCAGCAGATCTAAGATGTCTTGCCTGTCATACAACCGGCGGAGGAAGATATAAAAGAACCGCCAGCGAAGGAGTAGGCTGCGAATCATGCCATGGTCCGGGCAGTTCATATTACGAGATCAGCAACCATGTTAATTTCAGATCGCGAATGAACGGATATGTAAAAGCCAAAAAACTGGGCATGTACCCTATTCTTAAATACGAAGATAACCTGCTGAAAAGAGAAAAATTATGCCTTTCATGCCACAATAACAAGAGGTTATGCCGGCCCGACAATATCAACGAAATCCGGAAACAGAAGATATCGATCCAGGTTATAGATAAATTAAGGAAAGGCGACGTTAATTTCATTCATCCATTGCATTGATTGGAAGGGTCTCTGCTTTTATCTATTATTAACCATCTTAAACCGTCAATCTTAATGAAATCCTTTTCCATATCCTTCAGAGCCTTTAGGATAATTTCAATATTTTCATCGGAAAGTATATTGGTCATTGAGAATAAAAATTCCGACCTGTTATAATATAGCTTGCTCAATGTCTCTTCCCGAAAAAAAGAGGTCTCATTATACTTCATGGAGCTATTTATCTTTTCCACTGCCGGGATCACTTTTTTCCTGAATAAAATATCCACAAGAAAACTGAAAAGCTCTTCCTTCGATAATATTACTTTGGTCAATCTGTTTAACCCGGAAATAATTTCATGCACAAAAATTCCCTTATCCATATCTTTATAGGATATTACAGGCAGATCTCTCATCCTCCTGTGAGAGTTATACATTGAGATCAACTTTACCAGATTAAGATCCTCCATACCGAGGTTCAATAGTATCATTTGAATATTATTCTTATTTATACTCTCGCTGAGATATTCAATGGAATCAATAAATATGGCCTCATAATCGAATCTGTTAATGATCTCATTTAATATCTTCTCAGTTGCTTTATGGTCTTCCAGGATCAATATTCTACCCAGTTTTGCAGGATCTCTATCTTCTATGGAGTCGATATAATCCGGGATCCGGGCCGCATAACGGGTACCGATCAAATCGATAATTCCGCGGTCCAGAAGAATTTCCTTAAGAGTCTCTGATACTGATTCGGCTATACAGATTACCTTTCTGCTCTGTGATAGTTTTCCCAGTATTCCGGATATATCCTTGATATTGAGATCATTAACCTCTGCTACGACATATCCCCTATCGCAGGAAATATCAATCTCATCCTTACGGGATAAGGAAAGCGGAAGCGGATACTGAAGGAGCGAATAATCCCTGTCAGAAAAATATCCGCTCAGATAGGCGTTCCTGTATGTAAACAGCATAACCTGTCTCATAGTTGCTTCCATATTATGTCACATGTAACAGGATCAATATTTTTTAGTCAATTATTTATTGTATCAGCATTTCGGTTAGTGCAAATTTAAAATCAAATAGAGTAAATAATTTATTATTTTATCTTGACTTCCCATAGGAAATTTTTTAGAAACAGCTGGATCATACCGATCATCCTTGGAAATTTCTATATTTAATGAATCGGTATATGATCCGATCGAGATCTTGCCCTTTGATAAGGGACAAAATCGATGTTTTTTGATATATTGACATATTTGGAGAAAATATATGGCCCGGACAGAATTCGAATTCAGCCAATTTTTTGCCGATTCATTGAAAATACTTTCAAAGCCTTCGGAATATTTTTCAGGAATGAATAAAGAGGGAGGTTTCCGCAGCCCCGTAATTCGGGCACTCCTTTACGGTACTATTACGGCAATAATTAATTTTTTAACGGGCAGTCTGCATCCGTCACCCTTAGCTCTGATATTCAGTACAATTTTCGGAGGCAGCCCATGGTTCTTCGTATTCATATCAACTATAATCCTGCATGTAATAGGGCTCTTTATTATGGGTATTCTGATCCTCCTGCTTTCTGCAGTATGCAGGGGCAATACGGATTACGAGGCCAGCGTGCATGTTGCCGCATCATTAATGGTAATGCAGCCTGTAAAAGCACTTATCAGCGCAGGACAGGGCACAGGCTTTGCTCTTTTTAATATGATCATTATTACACTGTTCACTTCAATTTACTCGTTATATCTCCTTTATAATGCAATAATTCACGCTCTTGGCGGCAAGAAAGAGATTGCAAGAGTAATATCAGTATTTCTATTATCTTTCCCTGTATTAATGCTGATCAGCTCATTTATGTGTATAAATGCCGTGAAAGATATGACCCAAGACACGGGGAAACTGATAAAAGAGCTGCCGAAAGCCGACAAGGAAATGAGAGAAAGTATTGACAAACTGAAAAAGATGATGGAAGAGAGGGAAACACAGGAAAAATCCCTTGAAGAATAAAAAATCACCTCAGAGGGTACGTTGTGATCAAACATACTTATAATGAACTTATTCTGAATAACAGAGAGTGGGCGGAGAAAAGATTAAAAGGGGACAAAGACTATTTTAAAAAGCTCTCGGAGGGACAAGATCCCCAATATCTTATTATAGGATGTTCCGACAGCAGAGTTTCAATTACATCATTGATAAATGCGGAACCCGGAGAACTCTTTGTTCACAGGAATATAGCAAACAGAGTAAGTCTTATTGACATTAACCTGCTATCCGTTATTGAATATTCTCTCGAAGTACTGCATATACAGGATATAATTATTCTGGGACACTACAAGTGCGGAGGGATCAAAGCTGCTGTTGAAGGAAGCGATCTTTATATGGTTCACAACTGGATAAATCCCATAAGAGATATCTATATCAATCACAGAGATGAGCTTGATAAATATGACAGCAATGAGAAAAAATACGACAGACTTGCAGAATTGAATGTAATTGCACAGGCTGAAAATATTACTAAGACAAGATCTATGAAAAAAGCATTTGAGCGAAAACAATACCCCGCACTTCACGGATGGATATTTGACATTTATACAGGTCTGATAAAAGAGATACCTCTGCCTTTAAAGAGCTGGGAAAAGAAAGGTCTTGTCCCTGCGGGATATGGAGAATAAGAGCCGGCTCAAATTACCGCTCCTCTTTTCTGGCAAGGAGAAAGCACATAATATATTCTTCAATAGTCTTCTTCGGCCCGGACAGCTCCTTTTTTACCCTGTTTGAAGCAATTTTCTTTCTGTGTTTATAGAATCTGTAGAGCTCTCTCGGGTCGTCATGCAGGTATTCGGGATATACAAGTTTATTTCCAAGCATCTCTCCGATCTCGTCTTTTGTCACACTCCCCTTTCCTTCCTTTTCCATTCTAAGAGAGAGTATCTCCATCTCTTCAAAGGTAAGACCCAATAAAAACTCCATCAGAGAGTTGACTTCTTCCTGGTCAAGATCATCCCTTCCGAGAAATTCCAACAGTACAGGGTCCGATCTGCCTGTAATAATAAATAATTCCGATATGCCCATCATGGTCCCAAAGGAGGGCGACATTTTCCGTCTCGCAATCCAGATACTGCTGAGGATCGGCGCAAATTCCTTAACGCCATGATATATCCTGTTTTCCCATATATTCACGAGGAGTAATCCGGCTTTTGTTCTTATATCGATACCGATTTCCTTATCCGATATTATTGAGAGGAATACATCTTCAGCCATTATTGTAAAAACATTATCCTCGATAATTCTGTAAAGCATATCTTTCTTCAAATCAAAATTTTCAATCTCTCTTGTAAAATATAACAGCAGAAAAAAGAAATTTATTTTTGCTATTGAGAAACCGTACCCCAGAATGGCTTTTGTCGGGATATTAAAAATAATCTCAGTAAAGTCTTTTATGCAGAGACTGTTCACAAGAGTTTCCACCGATCTTGAAGAGCCGCCCAATTTCTGGCGGCTTATTATTGACGGATATAATGAAATTGACTTTGCCAGTTCTCTGAGAGGGGTAATATTTTTCTCAATATATTGAAGTTCTTCAATTTTGTTTTTTTTATCAAGCTCAGCCTTTAATCTTTCGATTACAGCTTCTTCTTTATCAGTAAAAACAACTATTTTTTTCATTTTAAAATTATCGCATACCCGAGTTATGCAGTGAATCCTGAATAAGCTCTTAACCCTATTTCGAAATAAAAATGCATTGAGATAATAACTCTATTTTTCTTTTGACTTCTCATAAATGAATTATATTTCAGAATATAATATACTTAATTATATTATATAGTAATTAATTAAAAAGATCTTACCGATTTTGTTAACAGGTATAAAATGAATAGTCAACAAATAAAAACATATTATTCCTCTTTTGTTGTTATAGCTCTATGGAGCATTCTTTTCTTATCATCTTTTTCAGCAGCTGCTGCCCATGCAAAAACAGACGCTTTAACAAAAAAAAAGAGAGACCCTTTTCGTCCTCTCTTATATGTTCCGCCGGGATATAAAGTTCTTAAAGCAAAAAACATTAAATTCAACAGCAAATACTTTTATTTGGATCTCTATGCCGAAAAATTTTCACAGGGGAATGCGGTCTATATTGAAATCCAACCCATTGAAAAGTATAAAAATTCAATTAAAGGTATAAAACTTTATTATAATAAAAAAAAGATACCTCTCACTAAGAAGAAATGGGGCTGGAGAGGACTATTCGGTATCTCACCAAAAGAAAAGCCCGGAAAGAAAAAAATTCTCATTATTTCTCTGATAAATGAAAGATCATTTAAGAAATATTACAATCTGAAAATCTCGAAAACATGGTTCCCGGTATATAAAAGACCTCTGGATCTTGGAAGATACTCCGATATCAGAAAAAAAACACGGGCTGAAATTGCTTTTATTAAGAAAAGCAAGATCTTGAAAAAAAAGGCCTTCAGCCACAGAGGTCCGGATCTGTTAAATTACCGGTTGTCTCATCCCAGGGATATGCACTACATTACCTCTCCCTTCTGGTCAAAACGAGTGTATATGCGTTACAGAATTCGAAAAGGAAAAAAGATCAAGCTGAAAAGCAGTTCCAGCATTCACAGAGGACTCGATTTAAGAGGAGAGAAAGGAAGGCCTGTCTTCGCAATTGCATCGGGAACAATAGTTCTGGCCAACAAACTCTATTATGAAGGCAATATGGTAATAATTGACCACGGCAACAGAATTTTCTCATACTATATGCATATGAATGATATAACAGTAAAAGTTTTCGACACCGTCAAAGGCGGAGATATTATCGGCCATGTAGGGTCTACGGGCGTATCCACTGCAGCTCACCTTCATGTCTCTCTCATTATCGGAGGAGTTATTGTTGATCCTCTGAGTCTTTTGTCTCTTCCAATCAAAAATTGAGACTTTATATTCCGATACAATTATAAAAAAACAGCGACCAGTAATCAGCCGCTGTTTTTCATTCAAATTGGTGTTCCGATGTTAGCTCATAATTATTTCAATAATTGTAATACCGATTGAGACTTGGTATTTGCCTGAGCAAGCATTGACGTTGCTGCCTGCGTCAGTATCTGGTACCTTACAAATGACGACATCTGTTCGGCCATATCGGCGTCTCTGATCCTGCTTTCCGATGCCTGTACGTTTTCATAGGCATTCATCAAACCTTTTGCCGCATGTTCAAGTCTGTTGTAATAGGCTCCCAAATCGGCCCGCTGTTTCGAGATCACTCTCAGTGCTTCGTCTGCAAGGCCGATAACCGCATTGGCTTTTCCCGGCGTAGAAATTGAGATAAATGTAAGTACAGTCGGATTTCTCAGGCCAAGAGCAGCCGTTGTCATGGTTTCTATGAAAACTCTCTCCCTTTGATGCATGTTGGGCCCCATGTGAAACCACATAGAAGCTGTGGGATGAAGTCTGGCAAAGGAACCGGTTAAAAGCTTCATTTTGTTAAACTCAGCCTGTGACGATATTCTGTCAATTTCATCAACCAGTTCAGAAACCTCAACCTGAATCAACTGTCTGTCTTCAGCAGTATATATGCCGTTGGCCGATTGAACAGCAAGCACTCTGATCCTCTGAAGGATCTCATGGGTTTCATTCAGATAGCCTTCCGCAGTCTGGATCATTGACATTCCGTCTTCTGTGTTTCTCTCTGCCTGTCTCAGCCCCTGTATTTGAGACCTCATCTTCTCAGACACAGCAAGACCGGAAGCGTCGTCGCCCGCTTTATTGATCCTCAATCCGGAAGACAATTTCTCTATATCCTTCGTGAGGCTCCAGTCATGAAACTTTAATGTTCTGTGTGAGAAAATTGCAGCAATGTTGTGATTTATTATCATGATTTTCCTCCTTGAAAATTTAAACCTATCATCCTTGATAGCTGTCGATTTTCCAATTTATCATTCAGATTTTCGTCAAAGTAAAAATTTTTAATTAACTCGTTGTCAGGCAATCTCGTATGATTATTTGAAATTATAGCACAATATCGCCGTTTTTTGACTATTTACAATTCTTTTAACTTTTTTTAAATTATTTTAATTATTTTTTATTATTGTTGAAATTATATAACCGCTTTCAAATTGTATTGCTATAATTCTCAGGAGCCCGCAAAAAATGGCAAAGTATCACGGACAAAATACAAGGCTTAAAATCCCCGGTAAAAGCAAAAGCAGCCTCTATAGGGGCGGTATAATATCAAAAATATCCGAAATAGCAAGCCGAATCCTCGATTTCTCTATCAGAAATTACAGAACATTGATGGTTCTTGCCGCGGGAATCGTACTGGGAATATCTATTGCTTTTATAATGATACTGGTTTCAGACTTTAAAAATGTAAAATCTCTTGCAAATTTTAAACCCAATGTAACAACCAAAATATACGACAAAAATAACGAATTGATCTCCGAGCTTTTCAGACAAAAAAGGGAAATAGTTAAATTTGAAAAAATCCCTAAAGATCTTATTAATGCCTTTGTTGCAATCGAAGACAACGAATACTACGAACACTTCGGTATAAATATCAAAGGAATAGTAAGAGCTTTTTTCATCAACGTCTTTGCAGGAAGAATAAGACAGGGAGGAAGCACAATAACACAGCAGCTTGCCAAAGTTCTGCTCACTTCAAGGAAAAGGAACATTTACAGAAAGATCAAAGAAGCATTCATTGCTATCATGATCGAGTTTAATTACTCTAAAGACGAAATAATGAATATGTACCTGAACCAGATATTTCTCGGGCATGGAGCTTATGGTGTTGAATCCGCTTCAAGATTATATTTCAACAGGCATGTATGGGAATTAAACCTGGCAGAATGTGCTCTCATAGCAACACTTCCGAGTTCGCCAAACAGGCTCTCTCCGATCAGGCATCCGAAAATATCCATGCAGAGGCACAAAATCGTACTGGCAAAGATGGTTGAAATGGGATATATTACGGTTCAGCAGGCAGAAAGGGCTTTTCTTGATTTTTGGCCCTCCTACCTGAATTATTTAAGCGATATTGCGCCCACTCTGAATACATGGAGTTCCAGAATAGACCGGGCTCCATGGTTCACCGAATTTATAAGAAGAAAACTTGTAAAGAGATATGGAGAAGAGACAGTATATGACAAAGGACTTCTTGTCTATACAACATTGGACCTCAAGAAACAGAAGGCAGGGCAGGAAATACTCAGAAAAGCTCTTGAGAAACAGACTGTCAATTCATCTCAGCTTGCATTTAAAAATGAAGATGTAATCGCAGAAAAATTTTCTAACATTGTAAACCTTGTCTCCGGTCTTTTTGACATTAAACCTTTTCGAAGAAGAGGTTCCCGAAGGAATGAAAAAATCAACAGTTACCTCAGAAGCAAAGTTGTGGAAGAATTGGAAGGATTAAACTATTTGGCAGGTTTAGACACAATTGGAAAATTTATTGACGACTATAAAAGTACCTATTCCAGCGATAAAGAATTACAGCAGGTAGAGGGATGTATAATATCAATAAATCAGAAAAACGGTTATATCGAAGCAATGATCGGCGGAAGCGAGTTTTCAAGCATCAATCAGCTTAACAGAGTAATGCAAATGAGAAGGCAGCCCGGATCTGCTATCAAACCTTTACTCTATGCATCCGCAATAGAAAGTAAAAAATTTACCCCTGCCTCGACCGTATTGGATTCGCCTGTGGTATACCTCGACAATGAAGGCGGCGATTGGCTGCCGGAGAACTATGAAGGCGAATATTACGGCCTTATGAGATTAAGACGGGCTCTGGCACTGTCTATAAACGTCGTGTCTATAAGGATCGCAGAACAGCTGGGGATTGACCATATAATTAAATATTATTCCAAACTTCTTAAATTCGACTCTGAAACTGCAAAGAAGAGGATACCGAGAAACTTTTCAATTGCTCTGGGTTCGCTGGAGGTGAGCCCCTTTGAGCTTACCAGAGCTTATGCTATTATTGCAAACGGGGGCAAAGATGTTATTCCGTTTTCCATCCGGTTCATAAAGGACAGAAACGGAAAAATCATTGAAAACAGAGAAAAGGAGATCAAAGAAATACTGAAGATAAAAAGGAGGAAGGGAACCATCCGGATAATAAACCCTGCTACGGCCCAGGTTATGATAAGCATGCTGAAGACAGTAATAGCAGGCGGGACAGGAGCTGCTGCGAATCCCGGAAGGGCAGCAGGCGGGAAAACCGGCACAACCAACAACTGGAAAGATGCATGGTTTGTGGGATTTGTCCCGCAGCTTACGACAGGGATGTGGATCGGATATGACAGACTGGGACTTTCTCTAGGTGCGGGACAATCCGGCGGAGCCATTTCTGCTCCTGTCTGGGGCAAATATATGCGCGAAGCATTAAAAAAGGAGCCGGTTTTGAGATTCCCATCCTATGCGCCGTTATCATATAAAGAGATATGCAGCAAATCCGGTCTTATTCCGGGGCCTGACTGTAAAATAACAATAAAAGAGATATTCATTCCGGGAACCGAACCGGAAGAAGAGTGCAATATATGTCCTTCACTGAAGGAAAACCTGAAAATTGCCAAAAAGGGGCCTCGTGTTAATATTATTAAAAACAACAGATCAAGGGTCATAAACAATATTGACAAAAAAACAAGCAATTCCATTCTGAAAAATATCGAGGATGACCTTTTAAAAGACGAATGATCATTTACAGCATGAAATTTTTTGTTGACCCTTTAACAGGTTTTAGTATAATTATTAAACTATATTAAAACAAACTCTGGTGTAAAAAGATGAAAATAGAAAACTTTATTTTGGAACGTAACGAAACGGCACTATTGATCATTGATATACAGGAACGGCTGTTTGCTGCGATGAAATCGAAAGTTCGGGAAAACCTTAAAAAAAATAGTGCGATCCTCATAGAAACTGCAAAACTTTTCAACATACCTATAATTGTATCCGAACAATACAAAAAAGGGCTTGGGGCCACAATACCGGAACTTTCCGAAAAAATGGAAAAAGCTATTTATCTTGAAAAAATACATTTTGACTGCATGAAAGATAATACGTTAAACAGAACAATCTTAGAAACAAACAAAAAAACCATTATAATATGCGGAGTTGAAACGCACGTATGCGTTTTTCAGACAGCTTTGACTCTTCTGAAAGAAGGTATTAACATTGTAATTGCCAGCGATGCTGTAGGTTCACGAAGAAAACATGACTGGCAAACGGCAATTAAAGCATTGAACAACGCGGGAGCGGTTATTTATCCCACGGAAACCATATCTTTCATGCTTCTTGAAAAAGCCGGCACACCGGAATTTAAAGCTCTTGCGCCGATGTTCAAATAACCGATCAAGATATAATTTTCTGTTTATGTAATATCCTGACACACCGGAATTTTTCCAGGGCCGGTTTTATCCGTATCAAAATGATCCGTTTAAGAACAACGCTATGATTATTTTTTTAATTAATATCAACCATATTAATATTTGATTTAATCTGTAATTATATTATAATTGTAACAGTATATGGTAAACTGCCTGAAATGATCAATATTACTGAGTAAAACAATGACCCGAAAAAAAATTCTCATTGTTGAAGACGAATCAATTATTGCGCTGAACCTGCAGGCGATTCTCCAAAATAAGGGATATGAAATTATCGGTATAGCTGCGTCCGGAAAGGATGCGCTTCGAAGCGTATTCACTAGTAACCCCGACCTTGTAATAGCGGATATTATTCTTAAGGGCCCCATGGACGGAATTGCCTTTGTTGAAAAACTAAAGAATGAATTGAATATCCCTGTAATATATATAACCGCTTATTCGGATGGGAATACCCTCAACAGAGCAAAAAAAACCAAACCTTCGGGATATATAATTAAACCGATAAATACGGAACAACTTCTTACAACCATTGAAATTGCCTTTTACAAGCATGAAATGGAAAAAAAACTCAGCGAAAGCGAAAACAGATACAGGTCGTTGGCCGAAGCCGCTCAAGACGCTATATTTATTATTGATAAAAATGATAATATTCAATATGTAAACAGCTACACGGCAAGACAATTGGGGTATGAACCGGAAGACCTTACAGGTAAAAAAAGAAGTTCCTTCTTCCCTTCCGATATATCGGACAAACAAAATGAATTTATAAGAGAAGTGTTTCAATCGGGAAATACAATAAACGATACCGGCATGATCTCATACGGCCAAAAAAAAATCTGGCTCAGCACTACCCTTGTGCCGTTAAAAAACAATAACGGCGAAGTAACATCGGTTCTCGGCATATCAAGAGATATCTCAAATATAAAATTGATCGAGGAAAAACTTTTACATAAAAATGAAGAACTTGAAGCAGCTAATGAAGAACTGCTGGCTTCACTTGAAGAACAGGAGTCAACAAACGAGGAACTCATTGAAACTCAGCGGGAACTAATAGAGAGTGAAAAGAAATACAAAGCCCTTTTTAACAATGCAAACGATGCCATTTTTATTCACGATCTCCAAGGCAATATGCTGGAAGTTAACGACATTGCATGCGCCAGACTCGGTTATTCCAGAGATGAACTAATGCGTATGAGTCCCAAAGACTTCGATTCTCCGGAATTCTCATCACAGGTGGAGAACAGAATAGAAGAGCTGTTAAAGAATGGAAGCCTGATCTTTGAAAGCGAACATGTCAAAAAAGACGGGACAACTATTCCGGTTGAAATAAGCAGTAAAATTATCGATTTTAACCATAAACCGGCTGTCTTATCCCTTGCGCGGGACCGAACCGAAAGGAAAAAAGCGGAAAAAAAACTAAAAACATCCTATGCTAATTTAAGAGCTCTTATTGAAAATATGAGCGACTATGCACTGATATGCGATGGCAAAGGCAGACCCGTAATGTATAATTCCGCCTACTCAAAGATAATGAAAAAAGCATTCAATGCAGATGTAGAGCCCGGTCTCAGACCGAGTAAATTTCTTAACGACAAAAAACTGATAAAAATGTGGGAAAGCCATATCAAAAGAGTATTAAAAGGCGAACAATTCACTGTGGAATATTCTCACAGATTTGAAGACGACGATGTGAGATTCTTTGAAATATCCTTTACGCCTATACTTGAAGAGGGTAAAGTGTCCGGTTTTACTGAAATTGCCAGAGATATAACAGAAAGAAAGAAGACACAAGAAATTATTATTCAGACTGAAAAAATGATAACTGTGGGCAGCCTCGCAGCCGGAATTGCCCATGAGATAAACAATCCTCTTGGAGTAATAATGCAGGGGATACAGCTGCTTCAGAAGAGACTCTCTCTTGACACAAAATCCAACAGGAATACTGCAAAAAAATCCGGACTTGATCCTGATAAAACAGCTCTATTTTTAAGAGAACAAAAAATTTTCGGCTATCTGGACGGAATGTATACAGCGGGTAAAAGAGCCGCAGATATTGTGGCAAACATGCTTCAGTTTACAAGAAAAAGTAAATCCCGTTTAAGACCGGAAAACATTAACCCTATTATCGACAAAAGTATTGAAATCGCTTCCAAAGACTATGATTTCAAAAAGAATTATGATTTCAGAAGAATTGAAATCATAAAAGACTTTGCTGAAAATCTTCCGGAAATAAAATGTTCAGCCAGCGATATGCAGCAGGTCTTTCTGAATATTTTCAAAAATTCCGCTCAGGCTATGTCCGAAGTAAGGGATAACAAGTTTCAGCCTGTCCTTTCAATCAAAACCGTACAAGAGAAAGAGCATGTTAAAATAGAGATCTCGGATAACGGCCCCGGAATCGATAGTAAAACTCTGAAGCATATATTCGAACCCTTTTACACAACAAAGGGAATCGGTTCCGGTACCGGCCTTGGGCTTTCAATATCCTATTATATTATTACCAATAATCATAAAGGTTCAATTTCAGCAGAATCGGAACCGGGTAAAGGGACAAAGTTTCTAATTAAGCTGCCTCTTTAATTACCCGCTATTGCCGCCTTCCAAAAGCTTCCCTTCTTCAATGTCTTCTTCGTTTACTTTAAAAAAGTTCACCATTTTTTGCAGATCGGAAGCATTGCTCTTTAACAAATCGGCGGTTGAAGCCAGCTCTTCAGACGATGCCGCGTTACTCTGGGTAAGTTCATTAAGCTGGTCCATCCCGAGATTGATCTGTTCCGCTCCTGAATTCTGTTCGCCTGAGGATATAGTAATATCCTGAACAAGATCCGCCGTCTCTTTGATACTGGGAACAATTTCTTCAAGAAGCTCACCGGCTCTTTCAGATATCTTAACACTGCTGGTTACAAGTTCATTGATCTCCTTTGCGGAAGACTGGCTCTTTTCAGCAAGTTTTCTGACCTCGCCTGCTACAACGGCAAATCCTTTGCCATGGGCTCCGGCCCTTGCGGCTTCTATTGCCGCATTCAGGGCAAGCAGATTTGTCTGGTATGCTATATCTTCAATTAAGCTTATTTTGCCTACAATCATCCTCATGGCTTCCACAGCTTCTTTTACAGCCTTTCCGCCCTCTTCGGCCTTTAATGCCGTTCTCTGAGCAATATCGTTTGTCTTCTTTGAATTCTCGGAATTCTGCATAATTGACGAGCTCATTTCATCCATTGATGAAGATATTTCTTCCATATTTGCAGCCTGCTCGTTTGCACTCTGACTCAGGCTCTGGGAAACACTGCCGATGCTTAATGAAGCTTCAACAACAGTGTTTGTGCTCTTTTTAACATCCCGTATGATCCCGCTTATCTTTGTAATAAAACTATTAAAAAGAACACAGAATTCCCCTATCTCATCTTTCGATTTTACGTCCAGTTGAAGAGTTAAATCTCCTTCTCCTTCGGATATATTCCTGAGAACCGATATGGTATCTTTTATGGGCTTAACAATTATATATGCAATGAAAAAACTTATGAAGAGCATCAAAACAACCGAAGCAACTATCAATATACCGATAGTTAATTTGAATTTATTAAAACTATCATCCGATTTTTTTTGAAGAACTTTGTTGTTATTATTCTGATTTTTTAAAAATTTCTGAAGACCTTTGTTGAATTCCTGAAAACTATCATCTCCCATTCCCAGAAGCGACGTTGCCGCAACCGTATCACCTCCCATTACCGAAGCAATAGTTGCCGTAACGTTTTCCTTATAGTCTTTTATATTGCTCAGTGTTTTTTTGAAGAATTCCAGTTCCTTATTATTTAACAGTCCCGATTTTATTATACTGTTCACGTTTTCATTTACTTTATCAATAGAAAGTATCTGCAAGTCGGCAAATTGTTTTATTTTGTCATCACTATAACCCGACTGTTTCCATGTAAGGATTTTATATACATTGGAATGAATCCGGAGAAGATCATTGCTTACTTTCAGACTCTCCTGATAAATATAAAATCCTTTCTTCAAAACAGAATTTATGATCTCTTTCTGCTTCAAAAGTCCGAAGTAAAAAATTCCGCCAAGCACTCCAATGATAAAAATTCCTATAACAGGCGCAAGAAGCACCTTTGTTCTCATTTTTGCATTTTTCAGTATATTATTCATAATTTCCAAATCCTAAGATCAATTTATTGCTATTGTTCTGCATATATTAATCAGCAAAATAGAAAAATTCTATTTTGCTGATTAATATTTTATCGTTATTCGTAAACACCGCAGGCAAGAATTATATCGCCTACTTTTTTAAAATAAGTATCCTTTTTACCGATCTTTTTTGTTACAGGATTGGTCCATTTATATGATACCCAGCCCGAACCTTTTTTCTTTGCAGTATCAACAGCATATTTTACGAATTGAAAACCGTCGGCATCTTTCAACTTATAAACATTCCTGCCCACAAGAGCATGATTTGCAGGATGCGCAACAACTTTCCCGTTAAGGTCCCATGCAAAAACATACCACGCACCCTTATGAAAAATTCCATTCTTTTTGTTCAGAGCCTTCAATGCTTGTGTCTTGCCATTTTTATTGTAATATCTGTATGCCTTGTCAACCATCCTGACAGCTTTCCCTTTATTGAGAGAAAATGCCGAAAGTGTAAACATTAAGGCGGCTGCAACAGTTAAGCCTGTGACAAATGTTCTCTTCATAATTCGTACTCCTTATTATATTATATAATTATTTTCCCGACCCCCTGTAAAAATAATTCTCTGACCGGTCAAAACAAATATCAACCTTCTATGGAGAACTTCTTAAATATAACAATTATTGTATAAAATATAAAATTTTATTTTAATAAAATGCAATTTTTTTAAATACCCGGATTATGATGATAAGCAAGCATTTTTCAATCAACTGTTGCCTAACGCTGCATACCCTCTGCTGATCGCCTTTTCCCCATCACTGTTATAAACATCAAAAAATAGATGCCTCGTTCTGTTAGTTGCCCCGGTTTCCTTTACTTCCAGTACAATTTCGCTGCCCGGTATGACCATTCCCGTAAATCTGCATGCAATATTCCTAACAAGAAGAGGATTTCCGGAGCAATAATTATTTACAACCTCCCTGACAGCAAAGGCAAGGGTTGCAGTTCCATGCAAAATGATACCCGGCAAACCCACCATTCCTGCAAATTTTTCTGACGTGTGAATTGGGAATGAAATGTTCGTACAGCCGTCGTAAATATATGACTGCAGCCTGTTAATGCGTATATTGTATCTATCCGGGGCCGGCTCTATATCGTAATTCGGTATTTCAGGAAGCTCTTCCAATACTTTCCCATTATCTGCACAATCCACTCCTCGGATCATACCTCCAATATATTCTGTAAAAACCCCCCTCTCCTCCGGATCAACGGCATCAAAACGAATTATTATGTGCGCACCGGACCTGTGAGGTATAACAGCAGCGATCTTCCCTCTCACTGACAATTTATCACCGGGCTTTATAGGTTTTCTGATCATTATATGCTCTGTGTAATGTATCATATTTCTTAAAAGACCAACAGGAAATTGTTCCTTTTCGATATAATCGGGCAGCTTGGATATTACAGGCCAGGTTATAGCGGAAATAAAAAGAGGATGAGCAACAATTCCATCTTCACTTAAATCATTAAAATAGTACGGATTGTCATCATTTATTGCCGCGGCGAAATTCATTATATCACGCCACTGTATCTCAGTATGATATTCTTTCAATTGGATTCCTGTATAATGCGAGCCTATTTTCATATTATCCTTACTTTACAAATAGATATATTATGTCATAATTAAAATTATAGATTAATTTTCAAATATTAATTGTTAAAAAAAGATTATTTATTATTTAGACACTTGATAATTTTTCCCGATGACATTACTTATGTCATATATAATGTTAATTAAAATAAGATGTTTTTACCAACAACAAAAAAAGAACTAGACTCTCTTAAATGGTATAAGCCCGATATAATCCTTGTAACAGGCGATACCTACATTGACAGCCCTCAAATCGGTTTTTCAGTTATAGGTAAAATTCTTATGGATAAAGGATTCAGAGTGGCCATCATTGCCCAACCGGACATTCACTCCCACAGGGATATTACACGGCTTGGTGAACCCGGTCTTTTCTGGGGCATATCCTCGGGATCTGTTGATTCTATGGTTTCAAACTATACTGCATCAGGAAAATTCAGAAATAAGGACGATCTAACACCGGGCGGTATAAATAACAGAAGACCTGACAGAGCACTTATTGTCTATGCTAACCTGATCCGCCGCTATTATAAAAATACCGTTCCCATTGTTCTTGGCGGCATAGAAGCCAGTTTAAGAAGATTGGCTCATTATGATTACCGGAGCAATAAGATCAGAAGGTCTGTTCTCTTTGACGCCAAAGCGGATATTCTTATATACGGAATGGGCGAAGGCGCTGCAATTGATCTGGCAGAATGTTTGAAAAACAGAAAGGACTTTTCCCATATCAGGGGACTTTGCTATATTTCCAATACGAAAAAACAAGACTTTATAGAACTGCCGTCCTACGAAAAGACGTCTCTCGATAAAAAAGAGTTTGAAAAAATGTTTATGACATTCTATCAGAATAAGGACCCATTTACAGCAAAGGGTTTAATTCAAAAACATGAAGACAGATACCTAATACATAATCCTCCGGCCTATCCTCTTTCAGCAAAAGAGCTTGACAGAGTTTATGATCTTCACTATGAAAGAGACCTTCATCCTTACTACAAGAAGGAAGGTACTGTGAGAGCTCTGGACACAATCCGCTTCTCCATTACAACTCACCGCGGATGTTTCGGAGAATGCAACTTCTGCAGTATTGCCATACATCAGGGCAGAAGCGTAACCTCAAGAAGTAAAGAATCGATACTTAAAGAAGTGCGGTCTATTACCGAACACCCTCATTTTAAAGGAATAATCAATGATGTGGGAGGACCTACAGCCAACATGTACGGCATTACCTGCTGCAAAATGACAAATTCCGGATGCTGTAAAAATAAACGCTGTCTTTTCCCTGAGATCTGCAAGGAGCTAAAAATTGACCATTCAAAACAGATAGACTTATTACGCAGTATCAGAAATGAAAAAAACATAAAAAAAATATTTATTGCGTCAGGCATAAGGTATGATATGCTCATGAAAGACGAAGAGAACTCACTATCTTATATCAGAGAACTTTCCCAATATCATATTTCAGGCCAGATTAAGATAGCGCCTGAACATACAGACGCTAAAGTATTGAATCTTATGGGGAAACCTAAAATAGATTCTCTGGAAAAATTTAAAAATATTTTTGACAGAATTAATAGAGAACACTCTATGGAGCAGTACATAACATATTACTTCATTGCGGCTCATCCCGGCTGTTCAAAAAAGAATATGCGCCATTTAAAAGAATACGCAAATAAATATCTGAAAATAATACCCCGACAGGTTCAGATATTTACTCCAACCCCTTCAACAATCTCAACATTGATGTTTTATACATGCAGAGATCCTTTCCGCGGGAAAAATATTTTTGCTGAAAAGACAATAAAAGGTAAAGAAGAACAAAAAAACATACTGCTAAAAAAATATATTAAAAAATGTTGAATCCTATTTAAAAACTAATTATTTTATTCAAAATTGCTTAAATAATATCTCTGTAACATCAGCAAGGAAATTTAATCTATAACACGCAAAATATCTGCTATATATATTTTTCAGACTGAAATGAAAACAGGCCTTATAAAAAAAATATTACTCCTTGTATCAATAGCCGCAATTGTTGTTCTCTTCTATATTTTTGATCTGAAGGAATACTTTACTATTGAGTACCTTAAAGGATCCAAAGACTCGCTTTCCCAATTATACTTAAAAAATAAAATTCCTGTTATAGGAATTTATATAGTAATTTACATCCTGGTTACGGCGCTATCTTTACCAGGAGCCGCTGTTATGTCGCTGGCAGGAGGAGCACTTTTCGGCCTTCCCCTAGGCCTGATTGTTGTTTCTTTTGCCAGTACAATCGGCGCTACTCTTGCATGTTTTATTTCAAGATTTTTACTGAGAGACTGGGTTCAGAACAAATTCTCCGACAGACTGGATACTATTAACAGAGGCCTTGAAAGGGACGGTTCATTCTATCTCTTTACTCTGAGATTGATACCGATTTTCCCTTTTTTTATTATAAACTTAGTAATGGGGTTAACAAAGATTCCCTTGAGAACTTTTTTCTGGGTATCCCAGATCGGCATGCTTCCCGGTACCGCAGTCTATATCAATGCCGGAAGAGAAATCGGCAAAATCGATTCTCTGTCCGGGATACTGTCGCCGACATTAATAGCATCCTTTGCCATGCTGGGAATATTCCCATTTGTTGTTAAAAAATTACTTGAATTCTATATTTCAAGATACAGAAGAGAAGCTTAATAATATATTTATATTAAAGGTAATCAAGATGACCGGCAGGTTCAAATCGCAGTTAAAAGAGATAAACGAATCATTTATCAATTTTGATAGACTATCAACGCTTCAGATCAATGTAGGCGATCTATGCAACCAGACATGTACGCACTGCCATGTAACGGCAGGGCCCAATGGTAAAAAGATCATGTCAAAAAAAATTTTTGATAAAATAATCGAGTATATAAAAGAAAATCCGGCAATCACGGTCGATATAACAGGCGGAGCTCCTGAAATGAACCCGCATTTCAAATATTTTGTGGGATCGATTCTTCCTTATGTGTCACGAATCATGGTTCGGACAAACCTTACCATCATATTTGAAAAAGGTTATGAATGGCTGCCTGACTGGTACGGCAAAAATAAAATCGTTCTTGTTGCATCACTACCCTGTTATACGGAGGATAATGTGAACAGACAGAGAGGGAAAGGAGTTTTCAATAAAAGCATTGAAGCATTAAAAATACTCAATAAAAAAGGTTACGGGAGATCCATTGAATTGAATATAGTGTACAATCCGGGCGGCGCTTTTTTACCGGGAGACCAGACCTCGCTTGAAGAAGATTACAGGCATAAACTTTTCAGCCAGTTTGGGATACTATTCAACTATCTCTTTACTATTACTAACGCTCCCATCGGCAGATTTGAAGAGCAGCTTAAAAGATCGGGCGAGCACAGCAAATATATGAAACTCCTAATGGATAATTTTAATCCTAATACTGCAGAAAGCATAATGTGCAGATCCACAATAAGCGTTAACCACGAAGGTACTCTTTTTAACTGTGATTTTAATCAGATGAAAAACATGCCCATATTAAAAAGAAGTAAAGTCCCGCTGACTATTTCAGATATTCAAAAAGCTTCTGAGAAGGGATATCCGATTGTTATGGCAGACCACTGCTATGTATGCACCGCCGGCGCAGGTTCATGCTGTACAGGAGCTCTGGACGCAGGTTAATCCTTAATTCTATACTATGGAAAGTCATTTGCAAAATAGCCCGTCAATATCGATTATCATACCTGTTTTTAACGAAGATAATATTATAAACAGAACCCTGGCTCATATAAAAAATATCAGGGGGCATCACAATATTGAAATTATTGTTGTAGACGGAACCGCCGAAAGTAATACGATCAATAGTATCTCCGACAAAGAGGTCATTAAGATAGTTTCATCAAAGGGAAGAGCCCGACAGATGAACCTCGGTGCGGAAAAATCCGGAGGGGATATTCTGCTTTTTCTTCATGCCGATACAATTCTTCCTGACAGAGCTTTTGATATAATATACAATGCCATCCTGAAAAACAACTATCAGGGAGGCGCTTTTACACTGGCTTTTGACAATGACCGGTTCCCTTTTAAGATCATATCCTTTGGGACATCACTGCGATGCCGCCTGGCAAAGCTTCCCTTCGGTGACCAGGCAATTTTCATCAGCAAGGAATACTTTGATCAAATCGGGAAATATAAAGATATCCCCATAATGGAAGATTTTGAACTGCTGAGAAGAATAAGAAAAGCCGGCGGCAGAATATACATCTCCGGGGAAAGAGTAATTACATCTGCAAGAAAATGGGAAAAAGAAGGAATTATTAAAACCAGTATTACAAACTGGAAAATTCAGATGTTCTATCTCACAGGCGTGCCTCCTGAAAAACTTGTGAACATGTATTATAAAAAAACAGCAATAAATCAATAAATAATAAAATGAATGCCTCTGCTATAAACTTCTTCTTTAAATATCCTGAAATGGGAAAGGTAAAGACAAGGCTTGCTGCCGATCTTGGCGATGAATTTGTTTACAGCCTCTGCTATAATTTTATTAAAGACATTTTAAAGACCTGTGAAAATATTGAGGCAGATACAATTATTACATATTCAGGTTCAAAGCAATGCAAAAAGAGCAATGACTTATGGAACAAAGAGGTCAAGTCATTTTGTCAAAGGGGGAAGGATCTGGGAGAAAGGATATACAATTCTTTTAATAATATATTTCACCTGGGCTACGAAGAGTGCGTCATCATAGGGAGCGACAGCCCCGATCTCCCTGCGGAATTGCTCAACTGCGCATTTAAAAGTCTTAAGAAATATGACGCTGTTATAGGCCCCAGCTATGACGGAGGATATTACCTGTTAGGTTTAAAGAAGAACGGCTGTCCTCAATCGCTTTTTGAGGATATTCAGTGGAGCAGCTCTTCCGTATTTAATACAACAATGAGCAAAATAAACGATCTGGGTATGAAGTGCCGCATACTGGAAAAATGGAACGATATTGACGATATAAATGATCTGATCTCTTTTTATGATCTAAACAGAAAGAAGGGTAAAATTTCCTGTACGCTAAAATATCTATTACAGAATGAGGAGGCACTTTATGGGAAAATACGATTATGATCTAATAGTTATTGGCGGAGGAGGCGCAGGAATTACAGCTTCGGTATTTGCTGCCGGTTTAGGGAAAAATAAATAACGCTGACAAATAAATTCCGGATATTTTCGACTACCTGCAAATAATAATATAAGCGAATTATTATAACTGTGCTTCCATTCTTTTTACCTGCGAACCGCATTTTCTGCATTTATAGAACTCCTGGGGGACACCAAAATCGAAAAAAACTCTTACAATATGCCCGCAACTGCAATTATAAACAAATGACTTTAACCGAAAATCTTTCATAATTAGCCGCTCCTTGAAACTGACTGTAGTAATAAACTGTTGACTGTATATTATTCTTCTTTAAAAGATAAATAACCACAGCATCAATTTACATTAATACTATCGGAATATTTTTGATTTTTTATCAGCAGTAATTAAAATATCGGCATCATATATTTTCCCACAGCAGCTCATTTCCATCAAAGACAGGCCCATCAGCACATCCTCTTTTGAAGCCATGGAGAGTATCTACAGTGCAGCCGGCACAAAAACCTATACCGCATCCGAAATAATTTTCAACAGATACTTCAACAGGAATCCTTTTTGAAGAGAGTGCAACTGCTTTTGACATCATAGCGTCGGGTCCGCATGTATAAAGCATATCATAATCATCGGTTCCGATTAAATGGGCCAGTTTATCGGTAACATAAGCTTTCTCGCCTGCGCTTCCATTATCCGTTACAAGATGAAATTCATCTGCCAAAGACTTATATCTATCTCTACAGAAAACATATTCTTCAGACCTGAATCCGCATACAAAGGTTATATGATTCTTCTGTTCCTTCAACTGCTTTGCAAGATAATATAACGGAGCATTGCCCACGCCGCCCCCTGCCAGAAGTACCTTCCTGTTTTTTAAAACCGTAAATCCCTTTCCAAGAGGACCAATTACATCAAACTCACCGCACCCGGCACAGACAAGTTCCTTTGTCCCTTTGCCGACAGACCTTACTATTATCTCAGTTATGCTGTCAGTATAATTAAAAACTGAAAACGGTCTCCTCAGCAGCGGATCTGTTCCCGAATTGATTTTAATATTAATAAACTGGCCCGGCAGGGGTATTTTGCCGTGAATGTTAAACCGTAAAAGATAATGATCTTTCGAAATTTTCTCCGGTTTATTGATCAGAAGCGCCACTTGATCTTATATACCTCATCTCAATTTAAGTTCATGCAGGCAAGCTCACTGTATACCGGGCCCGCAGGAGTCAGCTTGGATTCAAAAAGAACCGCCTTTCTTAAAATTGTGTTTTTATATTCAGTATCTGAATTATTAATAATATATTCAACCAGATCTTTTTCTGTTCTTTTTCCTTTTCTAACTCTTGCAAGGGTAAGATGAGGATGAAATTTTCTTCTGTCTTCTTCAAAACCACATTCAGATGAGATATTTTCAATGAAATCCTTAACGTTTAAAATTGATTCGCCGCAAATGAGACCGCTCCAGATAACTCCCGGCCTCTTTATATCTGGGAAAACACCAAGACCTTTAACTGTGACATGAACTTCTTTAAAATTATTGTCCTTTAATTCAATTTTTTCTTTTAATCTATCTGCGGTGCCTTTATCCGTATCGCCAAGAAATTTTAATGTAATATGATAATTTTCCGGTTCCACTAATTTCAGGTAAGATGAAAATCTCTTTAAGTGATCATACACAGGTTTTAAAGATCTTACAGCGTTATTGTTCAAAGGCAGAGCAAAGAAAAGTCTTTTCATCAAGAACCTTCAATGATTTTTGGTACAATGATATGCCCTCCTTCAAATTGAGGAGCCATCTTCTCTATCTCTTCCGGTTTGATTGAGGGACCGGTCTCATCATCGCGGAAAACGTTTTTCAGATCAACAATATGATCGGAAGGTTTAACAGTATCAGTATCAAGCTCATTGATCTTTTCAACATAACTTAAAATATCCGAAAGCTGTCCGGAAAATTCGGCAATCTCTTCATCTTTCAATTCAAGTCTTGCAAGTTTTGAAACTTTTAATATTGTATCTCTGTCAATTCCCATATCAGAAAATCCCCTATTTGATCTTATGTTTACTTACCTTGCAGCAAATATGAACCGTTTATCAATTTTCAGATAGGTTGTTCTTTTAATCAATTGTTTTTCACTTGAAAATTCAATAAATTAAAAACTACGTGATCCCAATTATACAAAGCTCCGGTATTTAAGAGTTGACATAATAAAAAATATTTTTTTATTCTGAAAATATGGCTGATCAATCAGAAATAAAAAGAATTGAACGCAGAGCCAGATCACTGATGTTAAACAAAGAGATCCCTCCCGGTAAAATGGAAGCTGTAAGATCTCTCATTAACAACAGAAGAATCAGCAATTTTGAAAAATATCAGACAATTATAGATATAATAAAAGACTGCCCTGAAAAAAAAATTCGAGAAGTAAAAGAGAAAGCAGCAGCCGGAAATGTCAGAAAAACCAGGAATAAAGAAACGGGAAATCCTGGCACAACAATTAACTATCAGCCCACTGAAACTTCATACTATATTGACGAGCTTAATAAAAAATATAAGTTTTTGAAAATATTTAAGAAGAGGTATCTTGTTCACCGCAATAACCGATTCGGAATAGGTCTTAGAAAACGCCTGATCCCGGCTCAGAAACTTCTTACCGTTTTGGCATTTATTGCGAAACTTCAGAATGAAATCACAGACAGGCTTTCAGACATCATTATGGATATTTTGAAAGACGAATCCGTCCAGGACCCATTGATCTTCAACTACCTGAGAATACTCAGGAAATGGCTCATAGAGACGCCTCTTGTAAAATATAACTTTGATACTGTCAAATGGATGGAAAGAAATAATTTTGAAAAGGAATTTGGCTCCTATATTTCCTATTTTTTTTCCTTCGGTAAAATGGATATTCAACTGAGAGAAAATATTATTGAGGAAATTGAAAAAAGACTCAGGAATTTTGAAGACCTGCAGAAAGAAGAAATTACAGAGTCGGACTCGGATCAGATAAGAAGAAATAAGGAGAAAAGGAATCTTGCCAGAGAAAAAGAAATATATGAATATATGAGCAATGTAAGGTCTTTTCTCCCACACCAGTTAAACAACGAGGGCAAATTATCGGACCGGCTGAAAAGACAATTCAATATTAACTCCTTCCATGAACTATTAGTGCATATTTCGGTAACATTGATCTTTCAAAGACCTGTAACGATAAATGAGATATCATTATTCTTCAACATAAAAGCGCCCGTTGTGAGCTCTACTCTGTGGGACTACAGCAACGATTTTCTAAAAAAGATCGGGAAAGACCCGGATTCGCGCAGAAAAAGAGAGATAGCTCTCTTGCGTGAAAAACTGGAACCCTATGAGAAGCTTGTAAAATTTCTCAGGAAAGAAGATAATGGGATGGATCTTATAAGAAAGGGCATCGAAAACCAATGGAATACAATTGAAAATAAAAAACATAATCCGGATATAGTTTATAATGAAGACTTTTTCTCATATATTGACGGGATCGTTCAATACTTCAAAAATGCCTGCATGCCCTTTCTGGACGGTTCAATTATATATTTCAAAGATCCGGACAGAAATGAATATGAGAGTTCCATCTTTTCCGCTGAATACTTCCGGGAGGACTTTGTCAGATTAGATTCCATTATTGATGAAATGCACTTTTTTAAAAGCAATAACCCTACTCTTGCAATAAGCAGAAACGAAGTGGAAAAGATCATGAGAAAAAAGATCAGATCCATGAGCCACGTTGAAGAGTTTGTAAGGGTTGTGGGGGATTTTTTTTATAATATAGGCAAAGAGCTTCTTTATATATATGAACTTCACAGATTATGGATATTTAACAGGAATACGCAGAATAACCTAATGGACATACGCATTCCCCTTGAAAAAGATGAGGTAAAAAAAATACCGCTTCAGAGCGGAAGGCCCATTCCCTTCTACGACTCTACAATAAAAGACTTCTTTTCCGGCAGTAAACTTACAAAAAATATGACCGGAGAAAAAATAATAGACCATTCTATGAATGAAGGTATATTTATCTATGTTCTTGCCTTTGCACTACAGGCCGCGCAGGAATGTTTCAATGAAAAACTTTTCTCAGAACTTGACGAAAGAAAAAAAATTATGAACAGGCTCGAAGATATAAGGCGATAGATCGATGTTTTTTGATATAAAAACAATTTAACTCCACTGTAATATTTTCGATAGAACATTTTATAAAAATCACCAAAAGGGCTTGACTAATGTCTTAAAATTATTATTTTAAATTCAGGACAGTCTTATTGTACTCATTCTGTTCCTAAATAAAAATTATTCTTTGGAGATCATGCAATGGCACTATTCACATGGGGAGAGCAATTCAGCGTTAAAATTGAATCCATTGATGAACAGCATAAAAAGCTTATCGGATTGTTAAACGATGCTCATGAAGCACTGATTGAAAACTAGAGCAAAGACGCCATTTCAAAGATATTCAAAGGATTGGCAGATTATACAGAGGAACATTTTGCCCACGAAGAAGAACTTTTCAAGAAATACGGCTACTCGGAAACGGAACTGCATAGATCTCAGCATAAGCATTTGACAAAGAAGGTACTGACCTTTCTGGAAAAGCTGAATTCCGGTGAGGATGTTGATCTGCTGGATGTCCTGGCATTTCTGGTTGACTGGCTGCAGGATCATATCCTCGGTTCTGATATGAAATACAGCGATTTCTTAATAGGAAAAGGCGTTAAGTAAAATTACTTAATCGATATAATCATCCTGTTCTTTTTTTCTTTTTCTGATAAAATCTTTTCCGTATCCTCTGAATTCATTTCTAATAAAATTAAAGCTAATATTTCTCTTTATACCTGATCGCGTGACTGAAAAAATAATCTTAAACTTTCTTATTTCCACAGGTATCCATTCAAAAACAACGATTCTGATAAGAGTATCAGAGGGCGGAATAAAATTAAATCTGTAATCAATGGTATCTCTGTTATAATCAATTTCATCAATGCAATAATTTTCACTGAGAAGCCTTTTCCGGGAAAGAATACTCTTAAAATTAAATATATTATAGACAGGTGATTTTACATATTTTTTTACTTCTTTTAACTTCATTGAAGTTTTAACAATATTGCCATAGCTCAATTTTACACTTTCGACCCTGAGGGGTTCTCTCCCGGTATTCCTAATAACAGAATGGAAAAAGACCAACGGAGGAATTCTGTATATGGTGCCCTTATTTTTTTGATCGATATAAGAATTGTTCTTTAAAAGCTTCACCCATTTTCTTTCATCAATATGTTCTATATGTATATCACATAAAATACTTCTTAAAAGAGCGCAGCCTTCCTTTTTGATCTCAACATCAACACTTTCCTCAGCATCAAAAGATCTGACAATAACATGCTTGCCGGAACAGGAAAGAAGTATTGCCCATAAAATAAAAACTGCCAATCCTCTGTTGCCGAATCTATATTTCATAAAATAACTTTAATCTAATTTTAAAAATATTAAATCAAAATAACTACTATGCCGATTTTTTACAAATCTTTTATATTCATCGCGTTTATTAATTTTTGAATTTCTTGACAATTATATCTTCTCAAATAATATAATACATATGATCGATAAAAACAGCTTCAGAGAACGAATTAACAGCATAGATTTTCTCAGAGGAATAGCGGTCATCCTGATGATAGAACAGCACCTGGGATTCTGGCTATGGAAGCGCCCTGGAAAAGCCGTTACCTTCTCAAATTTTCCGGTTCTTATCGGATTCAATGCAATGGGCGGTTATGCTGCTCCGGCCTTTGTTACTCTTGCAGGCATGGGAACGGCTTTATTTATTTACAGGCACAGCAATATTGACAGAATACTTTTCTTCAGAGGATCAATACTGATATCATTCGGATACCTGTTAAATTTTCTTGTACCAAGCTGGTTCTCTCCCGGTTCATGGTACGTTCTTCACATGATAGGTTTTGCAATTGCACTTTCTCCGGTTTTAAGAAAACTGCCCGATCCAATACTTCTTATTATACTATGCGCCGTTATCATCTCAACTCCTGCAATACAGAACGTTCTGGACACCCCATTCTATCTTGATAATTTCTATATGGGGGACTACGGCAGACCCGGAGGAATTCTTCGCCTTGCTGCTGCCGAAGGCCAGTTCCCTGTTTTCCCATGGCTCTCTTTCTTTATTGCAGGCATACTAACGGGCCGCTGGCTGGTAACGGAGAAAACAAAAAAAATTATGCTGTCAGCATCTCTTTTAATTTTTTTGGGGATTCTTTTATCCGTTATTTATTTATCCGGATTCGCCTTTACAAGAACGGCAATGCTGCAGCGTGCCTTTCGGATATACTTGGGATTTTATCCGGCAAACCCTCCTATAATTCTGATGCTGATGGGCCTTGTGCTCTTTACAATAATTATTATAACTCAAATCGAACAGAGACTTACATTTTCATCATCGAATCCGATCGTATGCTTGGGAAGGACATCTCTGACCCTGCTGTTCCTGCATGTTATAATATTCAGAGAACTGGGACAGTATATACATTTATGGAAGGCATTCTCCACAGAAATAACTCTTCTGATTATTTTCGGTGTAATAATCGTCACTGCGCAATTGACTGTTCTCTGGCGAAAAACCGATTTTTTTCTCAGCATGGAATGGATTCTAAGAAAAATTGCCGGTTAGTGCTTCCACAGGCTCAATAGATCTATTTTCATCAGAAATTGCAATTAACTAAAACAGAGGGCACTATTACACAAAAACGGTAAAGATATTACCAGAAATCCGGGAAAGATCTTTTTACAAGATCATGATCATATTCCATATTAAATTTTTCTGACAGTTTCTCAATAATGGAAAGGGGGTAGTGCTTCATGGTTTCGTTATCCGAATCTATTGCTCCGATAGCATCTATCATCCTTTCAATAACAAAACCTATTCCGGGATTCTCAGCTTCAACGATCAGGTAAACCTTCTTCTTATCCTGATTATAGTTGAGTCTTACAACTTCATGATACATTTCGCCTTTCCAGCCGTATGTGATCTCAAAAGAGATGCGAATTAAGGGTTTTTCACCGCTGTTCATTAATATATTTTTCAGCTTCAATTCCATCTTATTCTATTCATCTGTTGAAAATTCTTCCACAAGGGCCGAAAAAAGCGTTATCACATCGGAATTTGCCTTCCTTAATTTTGAACTTAACTGGCCTGCTATCTCGCGTGTGATCTTCAAGCCTATTTCCGGATTTTCATCTCCGAACTTAATGAAGTTATCTCTGTTAATGACAAGGCATTCACAATCCGTTACAGCATAAACAGTTGCAGATCTCTGGTCATTGTCTATAAGCGCGAGCTCGCCCACTGAAATTCCTCCCATATCTGCGTTTAAAGTTGTTACTGTGTATTCGTCATTCTGAAGTGTCTTTTTAATGATCTCAATCTCTCCTTTTAAGATTATGAACAGCTCATCGCCATAGTCGCCTTCTCTTATAAGAACCGTACCTTTTTTAAAAAACTTTTTATTGCATATTTCGGCAATTTTTCCGATAATTTCATCATTGTCAGAAAACATTCTGAAAAATGATACTTCTCTGAGCTTGTTTAGAATTGCTTTATCGTTTAATATATTAGACTGCGGCATAGTTCATCTCTTTTTTCTTTTTTTTATCGGATCTCCCCGACCTTCCTTCAATGATTATTGCCCTGCTGTATTTTACAATTTTATAATCGGGTCCGGGATTCAGAACCGGCATATTTGCAGTAAGAGCTTTTACCTCCTTTAAATTGTCCACAAGCTTTGAAATATCCGGCGTTTTCTGAGCTTCACGAATAGCTTCTTTTTTTCTTTCGAAAAAATTACCCGTATTTTCAAGAATTCCGATCAGTATTGACCTGTCTTTATCATGAAAATATTTAAAGGCCTCGTCATAGGTCCTTCCAACAAACTCCCCGGGAAAATCAACCGTACTGATGGAAACATCTGAATTAACATTTAAAAGCTCACTGACGACATGGGAGATCCCGCCTCCGGCAGAGGCATTTGCTATTAATGACCGGTTATATTCGCTTGAAAGGACTATTTCATCACAGTTAGACGATGACAAATATCTCTCAAATTTCGAGTTCAATAATTCGGCGCATGTATAAACCGACTTTGACATAGACTTAATTGTTATTATACCCATTACGGTTCTGGAATCAACTTCCTGAACAGAACCCTCTACAAGCGTATCTGCAAGAACAAGGACTTTCTTAGCTTTTTTTAAATTCGCCCTGTTGAGCACTCTTTCATCAATAAAATCTCCGTGAATATAATTGATACTTTCAAACTGTTTTTCGGATTTGAGATTTTCTATCTCTTCCGGATCCGCGGTATTGATCAAAACAATTTCGGACGCCAGAAAATTTTTATTCTTTTCCATGATACCCCGGAGTACTGCTCCCATATCTCTTTTCCAGCCGCATATAATAAAATGATTCTTCAATTTTAAATCCTTCAAACCTCTGCCCTCCTTTAATTGCTTTTCAACCAGCAATGATGCAATATTACCGGTAATTACACCCACAAGAGATATGCCGAAAAACATCAATAAAATCCCGGCAAGCCTGCCTCCCTGTGTTTTCGGAAAATAATCCCCATATCCGACTGTTGTTGAAGTTACAACGGCCCACCAGACCGAATCACCGAGCGTGCGTATATTGCTGGAATTATCGGGATCTTCAACCATCCTGCCGTTTTCATATTTATATTTAACATTTTTTTTCTCAACATAGTAAACTGCAAATGAAAAAGTTGTTAATATAATAAAACCGACAATGAGAAGCTTAAAAGCCATGCTTCTCTTCATCTTTATAAATACTTCACGAAAAAATTTCTTATTAAAAATATTGTTTATCATACCCGCCGAAGATCATACTTTTATAAATTTACAGATTTTAATATATTGATATTTTCGTAATAATCTCGGCAATAATTAAGCAATATTAAGGGTATAATACAATTCATGAAAAAATTAAATGCAATAAATTTATGACAATTGCTTCCGAAACAGCATTAAATTGTTGAAATATTCGGCAGTAATTTCAATAATTATTATTGTAAAAACTACATAAGTAATATTAAATACCCGAACCAATGGCTGATAAAATAAAAATTGATAAACTCTCCAAAAAATTGAGAGATAAAATAGTTCTTGATCGTATCAATCTCGACATAGCTCGGGGCGAGATCCTCTGCATAATCGGGAAGAGCGGTTCGGGAAAATCCGTATTATTAAAACATCTCATTGGAATTTTTCAACCCGATTCAGGTGAAATATATGTGGATGGGGAAAAATATACGGGAGCAGACCACAAATCGAGACTGAAAATCGAATCCAAATTCGGCATTCTTTTCCAGGGAGCAGCTCTTTTTGATTCTATGAATATTTTTGACAATATTGCATTCGGACTGAGAAGAAGAAGATTTCCGGAAAAAGACGTTAACCGTATAGTAACCCATATGTTAAACATGCTGGGACTTAAAGGAGTTGAAAACAAAATCCCCTCGGAATTATCAGGAGGAATGCAAAAAAGAGCAGGCCTTGCAAGGTCCATAGCATTAAAACCGGATATTATGCTCTATGACGAACCAACAACAGGAGTTGATCCCATTACCGGAGGAGCAGTGGACAGACTTATTGCAGAAATGCGTGATACTTATAGCATAACATCTGTTGTTGTAACCCATAATATGAAATCGGCTTACCGTATAGCGGACAGAATTGCAATGCTTTATAACGGCAAAATAATATTTACTGGAACTCCCCATGAGATAAGAAAAACCGAAAACCCCTATGTTAAACAACTAATAGAAGGAAAAGCGGATGGCCCCATTAAAATATCTTAAAATAATTCTATTGTTAATAATAATTCAAAGCTTTTCATGTAAAGTTGACAAATTCTCATACAAAGGATCTATCAACCTGCATGAACATAAATGGCTTAAAAACAGAAAAATATTTTTAGATCCCGGCCACGGCGGCAAGGGCAGATCCGACAGGTTCCGTACCGGACCCTATAATATAACCGAAGAAGAAGTAAATCTCAGAGTGGGCTTGATCCTGGGAAATATGCTCGCCCGGGCAGGAGCTATCGTTAAGATGAGCAGAAGAGAGGATATTGATATTTCACTTGATGAAAGAGCAGAAATGGCCGCCAGGTTCAGGCCTGAACTTCTGGTAAGCATACACCACAACGGGTCTGCAAGAAAAGACGACGAGGTAAACTACCCAACGGTTTTTATATGGGGAAGCAGGCATGTAAGGCCTGCCAGTTTTGATTTTGCATCATACCTGCAGGAGGAATTGAACGAAATAATGGATAACAGAGGTTATGTTCTTTCAGACTTTTCGGTTTACAGTGAAACCGGAACAAGAATATTAAGAAAAACAAGATACCTCTGCCCCGGCGCTCTGGGCGAAGGCGGATTTTTTACCGACACTGACCATGCTTTAAGACTGAAGGATATTCATTATAACCAGCTTGAGGCAGAAGCCTATTTTAAGGCAATCTCGAAATTTTTCAAAAGAGGAATCCCGAGCGCCGAAGTACTTATATCATGCCCTGTTGACAATAAAGGAAAACTGATCAATGGGATTAAAGACCAAAGCCCTCTCATTGCAATAAAAATCTACAGCGGTATCGAAAAGAAGGGAATCATGGAAGATTCATTGAATATAACTCTTGATAATATTCCCATAAGATGGAAAAAACTGACCCATGAATTATTACTGTTAGATTACGGCAGAAAACTCTATCCCGGAGGCCACAGCATCAGATTTCAATTTAAGAACCTCAGGGCTCAGAACAGTATGGTTTTCAGCGTTCCAATAACAGTAGAAATAAAGAAGGGTGATTACAAAAGGCTTGTGTTAACAGGAAGAAGATACATCAAGCGAAAAGGGCAGATTAAAGAAGGACTCAAAATGCTGATATCGGCATATTCTATGGATAAGACAGGACCTCAGACAGATAAAATATTATATGATATTGCCCTCGGGTTCTACTATCTCGGCGAAAAAGCTCAGTCCCAATATTTTTTTAACAAACTATACTACTTTTATCCGCAAAGCAGAATAGCGCTCCGGAAAGGAAGGCAAATTTATTACAATCAGGCATACAGATACATGGTGGATTACTACGGCAAAAGAGTTAAACTGACGGGGGATATTAATATTAAAGAACACAGACGGAATTTTTGAAGGGCGTGTCATTAAAAGAATAAAAAAGTTTTTATAACATAAAATATATTTTTTTAATGGACAGGCATGTTTGAAATACCAATATTGTTAAATTATCCTCACATGTCAACGGGAGAATTAAATGAAATCATATAATTATGAATCGAGAACCTTTATCGGAAAAGGGGGGATTGAAATTTTTTCCCAGAGCTGGTCCGTTTCAAAACCCGAAGGGATCCTTGTAATTTCCCACGGACTTGGAGAACACTCCGGCAGATATAAAAATATTATAGAAAAGCTTGAGGGGCAAAAAATATCCTTATATATGTTAGATCATAGAGGGCACGGGAAATCGGGAGGGAAAAGAGGACACGTTAATTCTTTCATGGAATACATTTATGATTTAAAATTATATATTAATCTTATTAAAGAAGACCATGAAGAATTGCCATTAATTCTCCTTGGTCACAGTATGGGCGGACTTATTGCTTTGAAGTACGCTCTCACCTATCCTGAAGATATTACAGGACTTATTTTGTCCTCGTCTCTTCTTATGCTTTCTATTGAAGTTCCGGGCTGGAAGACTGCCTTGGGCAATGCTCTGTCAAAGTACATCCCCGGCATGTCAATCCCTACAGGACTAAACCCTATGGATCTTTCACACGACGAGGATGCAGTGGACGCTTATGAAAATGACCCCCTTGTATTCGGCAAAGTATCGGCAAGGTGGTACACTGAAACGACTGCGGCACGAATTGAATGCCTCAACAGGCTTCAGGAACTTAAAATGCCTTTACTTATCTTCCACGGGAAAGAAGATAAACTTGTTGACTATAGAGGAAGCATTGAGATTGAAAAAAAAGCAAAGTCTGATATTAAAGAACTTCATATATTCGAAGGACTCTATCACGAGCCTATGAATGAATCGGAAGCAGAGAGGGAAAAAGTTCTCAACATAGTAAATGACTGGATAAAAAAAATAATTAAGCCAAAGAAAAAATCCGGCGCTAAGAAAAAAAACACGCCCCAATCAAAATCTAAAAAGTCTCCTGCAAAGAAGAGTAAAGTGATGAAAAAAAAATAGTTTAGTTTGATTCTCATCGGTATTTATTGTGGCCATAAATAAAAAAATCAGACCCCAGTGGACGAAAAAAAGCTGGGAAGAATACAAAGCCCTTCAGCAGCCGGACTATCCCGACAGGAACGAATATAAAAATGTTCTGGAAAGAATTGAATCTTACCCTCCTTTGGTTTTCCCCGGTGAAGTTGAAAATCTGAAAAAACAGATCTCCGAGGCGGGTAAAGGCAGGTCTTTCATTCTTCAGGGCGGGGACTGCGCAGAGAGATTTATTGACTGTAACGATAAAATCATTATAAATAAAATAAAGATCCTTCTTCAAATGAGCGTTATACTTACTTATGGAGCGCGTAAGCCTGTTTTACGCATAGGAAGGATTGCGGGGCAATACTGCAAGCCAAGATCAAAGCCCACAGAAAAATTAAATAATGAAATTCTTCCCAGTTACAGAGGCGACAGTGTCAACAAATTCGAGTGGGGAGCGGCAAACAGAACTCCCGATCCGGCAAGGTTAGAAAAGGCGTTCTTTTATTCCGTTGCCACTTTAAATTACATAAGAGCAATAATATCGGGGGGATTTGCCGATCTTCACCATCCCTATAACTGGAATCTTCATTCAATCGAAAAGACCAGGGAATGGCCAAAATATAAAGAAACCGTTGAGAAAATACTGGATGCGATCAACTTTATGGAATCGTTCGGAGGAATTAAATCGGAACTCCTGGGCAGGGTTGATTTTTTCATATCCCACGAGGGTCTTCATCTCGGTTATGAAGAAGCCCTTACAAGAAAAGATCCCGTCACAGGCAAATACTATAACCTTGGAGCGCACATGCTCTGGATCGGAGAAAGAACAAGGGCTATTGACGGAGCTCATGTGGAATATTTCAGAGGGATATCAAACCCCATCGGGATAAAATTCAGCCACAAAATTGACAGTGAAGAGCTTACAGACTTAATAGATATACTTAATCCCAATAATGAAGCGGGGAAAATAACGTTAATTCCCCGAATAGGAATAGCTAAAATCGAAGACTATCTGCCCGGAATAATCAGAAAGGTTAAACGATCGGAGAAATCCGTTACATGGAGCTGCGACCCCATGCACGGGAATATTATTTACACAGCGGGAAATATTAAAACACGAAACTTCGATGATGTTCTGACAGAAATAAAAAAAACATTCACAATTCATAAAAACGAAGGGACCAATATCGGCGGTGTCCACTTCGAGCTCACCGGCGACGATGTTACGGAATGTACCGGAGGGGCGCTCAATCTAACGGATACGGATCTGAATGACAATTATGAAACCTACTGCGATCCCAGACTTAATTATACGCAGAGCCTCGAAATGGCCTTTCTCCTCTCGGAACTTTTAAATTAACATTTATTTAAGCGCAATTTCTATATTATTTTCTCCGTTTTTTATTGCTTTGTATGCGGCAACTTCGGCCCGTTTTATGAGGGAATCGAGAAGCAGGTCATTCATTAAAATATCGTCCTCATGATCTTCTTTAAGCACCGTCACATCAGCGGGATCCATTTCCGATATACCGATGCCCACAGAAACATCGATATTTTTTTTACTGATGCTGAGCGGTTTATCCGTAACAGACGACAATATCCTCCCGGCAACCTTTTCAGCATTGGTTATGCCCGAATCGGGAAGTATTACAAGAAAATCCGTTATATTATATCTGCCAATTTTATCATAAGGTCTGCATGTAACTTTTAGTCTGTTCCCTACTTCCATGAGTACCGCCTTGCCCACAACTCCTCCATAGGATTCGGATATATCTTCAAAGTTTGATAAACTTACAAGAATTGCCGACAGAAACTTACTCTCCCTTGTGGAGCGTCCCATCTCCTTTAAAGCCTCGTCAAGAAGTGCCCTCCTGTTGTAAAGGTTTGTAAGGGGGTCTTCTTTGGCAAGTTTCATCAGTTTCTTTTTTGACTTTACCACCTTATCTTCAAGAAGTATAATTTTTCGGGCCTTTTTAACTCTCAGAGCAAGCTCCTCCTCGCCAAAAGGCCTGAATATAAAATCATCGGCACCTGCGTCAAGTATACCGGAAACACCCATCTGCTTTTCCCTGGATGCAATTATGATAATATAAATATATTTTACCTGCCTTATTCTTCTGATCTTTTTGCATAATCCGGCTAGATCATAATCCTCTTTTCCCCAGTTGATAACAACAATCTGCGGATCAAAATTCTCAATATTCTTAACTGCATCCTCATACCCAGACATTGAAGATATCTCAAACTTTTCATTTTTCAGCGATTTTTCAATAGCATGAAGGGCATTTTTTGTTCTGTTAACTAAAAATAGTTTCATAATATTTTACCTTTTATAATTAAGCGGGACTGCAAATTTAATAATAAAAAAGACTGCACATCTTAAAATGAATTTAATTGAAAATATTTTTTTGTCAACAAATTATTCTGCCCTCTTTATCTTTGAAAACGATTATTCAATTTCTATATAATAAGGCATAACATATAAAATTCCATTCATATTAAAGTAACCCGCCCCGATTTTCCGGAGAAATTTGTACATATAAGGGAACAGCAATATATCATAATCCTGCCGGATCAGGGAATTAAACAACAAAGTATGTTTTGGCAACTCTTTGATCCTGTAAGATCCGTCAATACCTCCTGCTAATCTTGCATATTCAACAGCGCTGCTTAAGCCTCCCATCTCATCTACAAGCTTATTATGTTCAGCCTGACTGCCGGTGAATATTCTCCCTTCCGTTACCGAAGGGATCTTATCATGCCTGATATTTCTTCCGTACTCAACCCGCTTGCGGAATCTTTTATAGATAAAATCAATGCTTTTCCGAATAATTTTCTTTTCTCTATTACTCAGCTCCCTTGATTCTGAGAAAATATCGGCAAATTCGCTCATCTTAATAATCTCTTTCTTTATGCCAAGTTTATTATAAAGCTCCTTAAGGGATATCTTTCCAAAAACAACCCCAACCGATCCTGTAATGGTCCCTCTGTTTGAGAATATTTTGTCCCCGGTGCATGCTATATAATAGCCTCCTGAAGCAGCTATATTACCGAATGAAAATACAACCGGTTTGTTATATTTCTTCTTCAATTTTATCAGACTGTTCCACATATAGTCAGACGCAGCGGCAGAACCTCCTCCCGAAGATATTCGGATCACAATAGATTTTATCGAATCGTGTCTGAAAGCATAATTAAGCAGTTTTTCATAAGTTGCATCGCCCATATTATCCAAATGCCTTGAGATTTTTGAATCGCCCCTGATAATTGTACCTTTCACATAAATTACGGCTATTGACGGTTTTCTGCTCCACCCGTAATCTCTTTCCTTCTCCGATATATAATTGCTCAATTTAACAATTGAAATATCTTCACCAATATCTTTGAGAGCATCTTCCGGATATTTTATATCATCAACATATTTCAAACTCTTAGCCTTCTCGGGGCCCATTATTCCCATCTGAAATATTTTCTCTATTTCACTTCTGCCGAGATTCCTGTCTGAAGATATATCGCTCAAGTACTGCTCATTTATATCCTTAAGAAGCGACTCCAGGTTTTCTCTGGCTTCAGGAGACATGCCCTGTCTCGTAAAGGCTTCATTAAAGGATTTATACTTTCCGGCTCTGACAGATTCATATTTAATTCCCGCTTTTTCCAGCATGTCTTTAAAAAAATATATCTCTGCTTTAAGCCCCGTGAGGCTGAAAGTACTGTTAGGCGTAAAATATATTTTATCAGCCGCTGCTGCAAGGTAATACTCTTTATTTCCCGGCGTTGTCATTATTGAATAAACTTTCTTTCCGGTCCTTCTGAAACTTTTCAGTTCTCTTCTCAATTCCTGGATCTGACCGAAACCAAGGCCCGCATCGTCAATACGGAGTATAATGCCCTCAATCGATTGGTCTGAAGCAGCCTTTTTCACTGCTCTTATTATATCCAGAAATACAATTTCGCGTTTTTCAAAGAAATCGGATATTTCATTTTCATTAATAATTCCTTTGATATTAATCCGTAACATATTTCTTTCTGATATAACTATTGCCCTGTTATGAATAGTATTCGGGACAGAGAACCCGGCGCCGAAATAATGCGGTGCTCCATCTCTGTTGTACGAAAAGTATGAATCAATTATCGGGGAAGATGCGCTGCCATATCTTAAATAGAAAGGCATTCTTATTCCAAAAAAATAGTTTTTCTCTTCATCCCATTTAAAAAGGAGTGAGATATCAGACAGAACTCTCGCCTCAAGCGAGTAACTATAGTTCATATCTCTGTATGATAGGCCTTCTCTTCCGGCAGCATCAAGAGAAAAAGTTATTCTCTCGGTAAAGGGTCTCAGGGATACCGAAAATATATTTTTTCTCTTTACAGGTTTTCCGCGTATGCGGGAATTAATATCCTGCACGGACAAACCGAAAGAGACATAACGATAGGGTCTGAAAAGTATGCCCGCTGTCCATGCTTTGTAATTGTCAAATAAAGGGTCCCTGCTGTTAGAAAAGGAATATCCCAAACCGAACCCAAATGTATCGTTAAAAAAAAATCCTCTGCTGACATTATAAAAATCGGTCTTAGCAGATATTAACTCCTTACCTTCTCCGTCCATCAGATAGTTATGCCGCGCATAGAAGAATGAAAGCCCCAGTATCTTTGCCATAAAAAAATGGCTGCCTTCGCTATGATCCTTAAAACCCGCATATCTGTATGCCAGCAGAGAACTGCCATTAATATCGGCAAAAACAGGGTTGGCAAGAGGAGCAAAGGCGCTCCCTGAATAGCTTGCAGAACTTACATCCGGCGGCAAATATACGGGAGGTTCGTTTGCCCAAATACCCGACAGAGAAGATATTATCAGAATGATCAATGTCAATTTGAAATGATCCATTCCCGTTAAATAACCACCGGCGATGCATTATTGTCAAAGGGATTTGTTCTCATAGCCAGGGAAAAAAGGTAGGGGTAGTTGTTCTTCAGATGCTTCATATAATCAAGCCATTCGATTGCAAGAAGTTTATAAACTCTGACAATATCGCCTCTTAGATGCTCAATATCCGTATCAGGCAGTTTTTCTATTCTATGTCTTGCAGAAAGCTCTTCAATTAAATGAGTTACGGCCCATAAGAGATCGGTAAAGGTCTCATGTTCGTGAAGAGTAGGATTTTCAAGCAGGCGCAACAAGAATTCTCTGTTGCCTGAGAAAAGTTCTTTAAGATACTTAATATTCTGATGAGATATATTGTATTGGTAATTATAATTTTTAAGCAGCGTTTTCATGTTATCGAATTCTTTGGCAGTCCACTTGTTTGTTACTACTAATTTATCGATAATGGAATTAATATTCGGATCAAAAGCCGAAATATAATCAAGAAGCCTGAAACCCATTTCGCTGAAATAAGTTCCTATTACCATCTTCAGTTTTTCCATCCTCTCATTTTTTTCTCTTCGGTTAAGCAGTTCATGGATTATTATTGTTACAAGCAGGACTTCAATAAATACAAAAGCTATATCCCCTATAAGAAAAATAAAAATATGATGAGCATCTCTAAAAATTAAATAATGAATCAGATAAAAAATAATTGAGAAGATAATTAAAATGATTCCAAGAGATATCTCCCATTTGATCTTTTTCATGACATTACTCAACTATACACAGTAAATTATACTTACGCCTGAAAGCTATTACGTCAAGCAAAATTAGAGCGTAATCTGAATAATAATATTAAACTGTATGCAATAAAGATGATCTGAAAAACATCATCCGAAATAACACTAAATCTTAAAATATGCAATTACCTCTTTCATTTTTTTTGCATTATCATAGAGCATTTCAGACGTTGCAGACAGTTCTTCAGATGTTGCAGCATTCTGCTGTGTTATTTCATTAAGCTGAATCATGCCGGAGTTGATCTGATCAACTCCTCTGCTCTGTTCTTCCGATGCAATTGTAATATTCTGAACAAGTTCGGCAGTTCGCATAATGCTGGGAAGGATTGTCTCAAACTGGCTGCCTGCAAACTGGGCAACATCCATGCCCGTTGATACTATTTCAACAATTTCTTTCAAAGCATTCTGACTTTTTTCAGCAAGTTTTCTTACTTCTCCGGCAACTACTGCAAAACCCTTTCCATGCTCGCCTGCTCTTGCAGCTTCTATTGCAGCATTAAGAGCAAGCAGATTAGTCTGATATGCAATTTCTTCAATCATACTGATTTTACCCGATATTTCTACCATTGAATTAACCGTCTCTTTAACAGCTTTGCTGCCCTTTAGGGCCTGTTCCGATGCAGAAGATGCGATCTTATCCGTTTCTTTTGAATTATCATAATTTTGCGAAATTGCAGATGCCATCTCCTCCATTGAGGATGTAATCTCCTGAACATTTGCGGCCTGCTCGCTTGCACCGGAGGACTGAATTTGGGCAGATGATTTAATATCTTCGCTGGCGCTGATCACGCTGTTTGACGATTCTTTAACTTTTTTAATAACATCCGTAAACCTTGAATTGAGCGAATTAACATAAAGCCCTATACTGCCAATTTCACTTCTGGTAAGCATAGGCACTGTCTTTAAATCAAAGTTTCCCGATTCCATATCTTCAAGAGCATTGATCGTCATATTGAAACCGGATTTTATTCCCGAAGAATACTCATAGAGCGCTGCAAAAATCGACATTACTGACAAAACACATATAAAGGTAAGGTGAAAAGCAACATTTGAAAATTCAACAGCATAAACGCTTGATAAAAAGAAAAAATAACCGAATATTACTGCAGGCAGAAGAGTAATGGAAACAACAATAGCCAATGTCCTTCTGTAAACACTGAATATTTCATAGGAATCACTGCTGAGATAAACTCCTCTTACTGCCGGATCGCTTAAATATTCGGCAAGAAGGTTTTCTGAAGTAAAATAACTAAGTACGTAACTTACAGGAATACTTATTATGGGAACCAGAAACAGCGGCATAATTTCAATAACCGATAGATCAAAAGTAGATAATAACAATACTATTACTATAGCAATGCCCACACCCCATCTAATACAGACATTTATTCCTTCAAATCTCGGATAATTAATGAGTTTCAGTTTTAATTCAGCCATATCAGCATTGGGATCCTTAAATTCAGATAGTATTGACTTTAATTTGAAATATCTGATAACAGTTACTATAGAAAGTACAAATAATGCGGCTGCACCGGCATAAACTATCATGTAAACAAGTTTATCACTATCATATCTGCCTGCTATATATACAAAGTATACCGACAAGGGGACAACAATTCCGTTTGTGTAAAATTCCAATCTCAGTGTAAGTTTGGTCACAAACTTTCCGGGTGACGTCATGATTAAGATCCTCCGATTTCAATAGTATAAAATGATTTTAGGTATTACTGCCTATGCTTTCAATAATAGGCATTTATTTATGACATGTCAAATTATATAAAGAGTATTTTATTATGGCCCCTGAATTCGGGGTATTGTATATTTTGCATAACAATAAATTTATTGATCATAAGATCAACTCAATGGGCCAAGTATCCAAAAAAGACTTCGGCAGAATAATGGGAGAGCTTATGTAATAACTTAAAGGAAAAGCAGACGGAGCTGTAGTAAAGACCAGACTTTCTCAAAGGCGCTGCTCAAGACTCATCTTTTCCGGTTCGCAGAGAAGCTCGGGGTTCACTGAAACCTGACCGCACTTTGTACATTTATACCTTTTGTTATGTTTATCGTGTTTGCATTTTCCGACAGGGGAAGTATGTTCAATACCGCACCAGTCTGCTTTAGTTCCCATGCCCTGTACCTTGCACACTCCGTCCGAAGATAATGAGACTGCGCCGCAGATTGCGCAGATATATGCCTTTGTGCTTGCAGGCAGCTGCGCATGTATATTTTTTTTAATAGTCATCTAATTACCCGCATTATTATTTTACAATTTTTTTATAAATAAGTTATGACAATATGATGTCAAGAAATATATTCATTTTCGGCCATCCCATCAACCGGAGAATATCCTTAACAATTATATCTGATTAGTATAATAAGACAGTGCAATTTAAGCTCACTGTAAAAAATTATGCTCAATATCCTGTTTAATTATATGAAAAATATCGTCAACGGAATTTGATCCGTCTATTATTTTAAACCTGTCATTGCATATTGACATATATATTTCGCGCACTTTTGACAGGAATGAAATTTTTTCGAAGAGCTCTTTTCCCCCTCTCTTATTTCTTCCGGATATTCTTTCAATGGCAATACGGGGATCCAGATCAATAAAGTAAATGCGGTGCGGTTCCGGAAACTTTTCTCTGTTATCCTGCAGAATTTTCTCCGGCGAAAGCCCCATTGCTCCCTGATAAGCTGCATTGGAGTAATAATATCTGTCAAGTATTACGGAAATGCTGTTATTAATATTAGGCAGAATATTTTTTGAAACATCGTCTTCTCTGTCAAGAATAAACAGCCTGAGCATCTCTTCAGCGTAAGGCATATTTTTGTCTTCCAGTATATTCCTGATCTTTTTTCCCCATACTCCTTCCGAAGGCTCAGCAAAGGATACTGCCGGTATTTCGTTTAATCTGAAATAATCGCATAACAATTCCGCCTGCGTCGATTTTCCGGAACCATCAATACCTTCAAATACAATAAAAAGAGGCAGCCGGAGATTTTTAATCTCTTCTTTCATTTTATTGGGACTGAATAACCGGTTTAATATCTTCTATGAAAACCGTTGTGGCTCCGATTACGGCAAGATTCAATCCCAGGTATCCCAGAATGGGAACCAGTGAGATCAGGAAGAATGCCATTCCCACACCCGTGACTGAAAACTTAAACTTGAAGGCGATCTTTAACTTTTCACTGAAATTAAATCTTCTTCTCTCAAGCGGAAAATCGAAAAACTGAAATCCCAAGAAAAAAGCCGTTGATATAAAATTTAATGCGGAATAGATAACACTCCCTGCCGCAGGCACAAGGTTTACAGCAAAGAGTAATATATTTACTATTGCCAGCAGACAAAAGAGTTTCACAATATTCATGGCAATTCTCTTCATGTCGGATAAAAACGCCGGCAGGGAAAAATCCTCGCTGAAATCTGCGCCCCATATTATCTCTTCTGCTTTTAAAGAAAGAATATCGTTAAAGGGCGCAGTAATAATGCTTCCAACAACGGAATACAGGAGTATTGTAATGAGAGCAAGCATGGCAAAGATAACCGGGCCCGCAATAAATCTTAAAAATTTAAGGTACCATGCATCACCGGCAAACATACCGGTGAGCCAAGGCTCAAGATGCGTATATGACAAATAAAAAATTGAAGTCAAAACAACAATATTTATAAGAAAAGGAATAATAAAATATTTTATTAAACTTTTATTCTCCTTTACCAGCCTGATAGACATGAAAACCGACGTGAAACCTTTAACTGCCGAATCACGGCCTTTGCTCTTCTTTTTAAATATTTCTCTGCCTTTCATTTTTATATCTTTACCCTGTTATTTTTTTGAAGCTTTTCTAAGCCTGTCCATAATGGCAATGCCCGGACCCTTTTCCGGAACAGCTTCCGCAATTATAACCGAACAGTTCATTTTGTCAAGCCTGTGAAGCGAGGAAAAAAGATTTGAAGCAGCTTCGGTCAGATCTCCATTCTCAGATAAAATTTCCGCTCTCTCTTTCGGATAATCTCCTTCAGGGGATCTGTACAGAAGAAAGCAGGCCTCCTCTTCATCGAACCGTATTTTATCCTCAATTCTGATTTTTGTTTCCGGTGAATAGTGATAGGGCAGTTGTCCCGGAGAAGAAGGGATATCAGTCATATTTCTATTTATCATTATCTTTCCCGTTATTTCTTCTATTGCTTCAACGGGAATTCCGCCCGGCCTTAGAAGGGCGTATCCCCTGTCTGAGATCATGAGTATTGTCGATTCTATCCCCACTCTGCATTCGCCGCCGTCAATAATTATGTCAACCTCATCTCCAAGCCGGTCAAGAACATGCTCGGCCTTTGTGGGGCTTAAATAACCGAATGGATTGGCGCTTGGTGCAGCGAGAGGCGTTCCCGATCTCTCTATTAATTCAATGGCAATTTTATGATCAGGCATCCTGCAGGCAACAGTATCAAGACCGGAAGTAACAATATAAGGGATAATATGAGATTTTTGCAATACAAGAGTTAAGGGGCCGGGCCAGAACCGTTCTGTAAGCTCAATTATTTTACTATTTGTTTCAGAAGATACCTGCTGAAGCTGTTCTTTATCCGCTATATGAACAATTAAGGGATCAAAAAAGGGACGTCTCTTTGCTTCAAAAATTTTTGCAACCGCTGCCGGATTTAAGGCATCTGCGCCCAGTCCGTAAACCGTTTCTGTGGGGAAAGCGATTATATCTCCCCTTTTGATTCCGGCTGCAGCTCTTTCCAAATTCTCGTCTGTTGGAGCATATATGGGCACGGCCTTACCTGTAAGTTAAAATATCATCTGTAAGTTTCATTCTTACTTTCTTTTATTTTTAAAAAATTCTTTTAACAATCTTTCCGATTCCGCCTCAAGAAGTCCGAATTCAATATGAGGCACATGGTTCAGCAAATTGTTTCCGCAAACATTTAAAACCGTTCCGCAGGCTCCGTATTTACGATCGCGCACTCCTATAATTACTTTTGAAATTCTGGAATGGACGATAGCTCCGGCGCACATTGCGCATGGTTCCTTTGTGACATAAAGTTCGCAGTCAATAAGCCTCTCATTGTTAAAATATGCCGAAGCTTCATCAATAACGATCATCTCTGCGTGTTTCAGAGAATTCTTCATCTTCCTGTTTAGATTATGCGCCGACGAGATGATCTTATTGTTCATCACAATTACGGCTCCAACAGGAACTTCATCCATGGCAAAGGCCTTATGAGCTTCTGCAAGTGCAGCTTTCATAATATCATCACTGCTCATATAGATATCTTCCGGTCACTATTATATAGAACATCGGTTCTTCACATAAACTTACCCTGTGCCGGAGATGTCATCACTTTTTTTAAAAAATCCCTTAAAATCTTTAGAATATCACAGCTTAAGTATCAGGTCATCAAGAGACCTCTTTGGAACATGATGATTCCGATCCTTATCTCTCCAGTATCTGATATCTCCGTCTTCGCCAAGCTCTTCAATAATAACATTCTCCTTCGGTTTACCGAGAGCAATGACAAGCATGATCTCATATCTATCAGGAATTTTTAAAGCATTTCTCAACCCGTCTCTGTTAATTGCGCCGATCATGCACCCGCCTAATCCCTTTTCAGCTGCGCCAAGAAGCATACTCTGGGCAGCAATACTGTGATCCCATATTATATTCTTTGATATTTCATTATCTCCCAGTATAACAATATACGCAGAGGGTCTTTCTCCTTCTTCGGGGCCGGGCCAGTCTTTTAAATAACCTGCCCATGCAATGTTTGCAAAAATGCGGCCGTTCATTTCGTCACTGTCGGACAGAATATATTTCAGAGGCTGAAGATTTGACGCCGAAGGGGACAACCTTGCCAATTCAACAAGCTCCCTCAGAAGATCATGATCAATTTTATGCTCCTGATAAAATCTTCTGTAACTTCTGCTCTTCCTGATTAAATCATTAAAATCCATTTTAAATTCTCCCATTAATCTTAATATAAGATCCCATTCCTATATATATTCCGGATCTGTGAGAAATATGGGGAAAACATTATTTTGTCAAGCGCCTTAACTTATTCTTGCCCGCCAAATCTGCCATAACTTCTGCCTGCAGCAATCCATGTTCCTGACAGAATTAAACCGAAAAGGGCAATACTCTGAAATGAAATCGATTCGCCAAGGATCAAGGCAGCGTAAAATATTGACAAAGCTTTCCCCGCAGGAGAAGCATAAAAGATCCTCTTTGTACTGAAAATAAAATATAATTAGCAGAAACCCGGCGCCGATCAACTCTGTGACAATTACATATATTTCGGTTCCTTGTAGGAGTACATATCATGAACGCCTCCTTCCAACTGCGCCGAGGAAGACCTTATTTCAAATCTCAATTGGCCGGAATAAAGTTTCTCATGGAGCGATTTAATATTTCTTGCTCCCATATCCTGAAAAGAATGGCACAGCCCCTTTAAAAGATAGGGAACATAATCGAATAGGGATCCCTTATCAACAACAGCTCCGGAAACGCCCTGGGCAACCATTATGCCGGACTCATCAGCAAAATACCTTTTCCCGCCGCCGGCTTCCATTGCCTCCTGCGAAGCCATTCCTCTGTATTTTTTTAATCTGACCCCTTTATCATAAAAATACTCTCCCGGCGCTTCGGCTGTTCCGGCAAACATGGAACCCATCATAACCGAGGACGCTCCGAGGGAGAGAGCTTTGGAAATATGACCGATTGTTGATATTCCTCCGTCTGCAATAACGGGAATTGAATACTTACCTGCATACTTTGCCGTTTTATAAACAGCTGTTGCCTGAGGCCTGCCCACAGACATTGTTGTCTGTGTTGTGCAGATCGATCCCGGCCCCATGCCGATCCTTAACGCGTCCGCGCCGGCTTTAATTAAATTCTCGCATTGACTTTCAGTCACAACATTTCCGCCTATCACATCAATATGGGGATATTTCTTTTTTATATATTTCAGCATCTCAATCTGGTAAACCGAATTCCCTTGGGCAGAATCAATGACAATCAGATTTACGCCCGCTTCCACCAGAGCATCAAGCCTCTCTATTGATTCCTTCTTTGTTGAAATTGCAGCTCCAACCATAAGCTGTTTTTTGGAGTCCTTTGACGCAAGAGGATATTCCCTGTTCTTTAAGAGGTCGCTCCTGCTCATCAGAGCCACAAGATATCCCTTATCGTCAACAATGGGAAGTTTGCCCTTTTTAGATTTTTTCAGTATTTCGTTAGCTTCGCTCAGGGAAATTCCCTTTTTTGCTGTGAGAGGTTTTTTTGTCATGACCTCGGAAAGTTTTTTCATTCTGTCAGTTTCAAAATCTATATCCCTGTTAGTAACAATTCCAATTAAAAGCGTATTGAGCTTTCCATTTTCGGTTATGGGAATCCCGGAGAAACCGTATGTCTCTTTTATTCTATCAATATCGGCTATTGTATGATCCGGAGACAATACAATAGGATCTGTAATAAAACCGTTTTCATATCTCTTTACTTTTCTTACTTCATCAACCTGCTGTTTAATTGTATTATTATAATGTATAATTCCGATACCGCCCATAAGAGCCAATCCGATAGCCATCTCAGCTTCCGTAACAGTATCCATGGGGCTTGAGATCAGAGGGCTCTTGATCTTCAAATTTTTTGTTAAATTTGTTTCAAGATTTACATCTTCCGGCGAAAAATCTATAAAACCCGGCAGAATGATAAAGTCGTTATATGCAAGTCCTGTCTCCTTTGTAAATATCTCTTCTCCGGAAAAACCGTCCTCTTTTGTCATTGCCAACTCCTTTTTCACGCCTTTATTAGATTATAATTATCAATAATAAAGAAATAACCAATTCTTAAACCATTATTATACCGATCATCATTGAAAATTTCCATATTAAATGATCCGGTATATTATTCAATCAGGATCTTGCCCTTTGTCAAGGGAGAAAATCGAGGGCTGGCGCCCTCTTAAATTATTTTTTAAATAAACACTATATTTTTTGTAGTTTTTTTTTGTCAAGTAATGTAAAAGATAACTTTTTTCAGGTTAAGGGATTAAGCGATTAATTCAATAAATTATTCTTTATGGCATAATGAGTCAGTTCGGAATTATTTTTCATATTCATTTTATTTAAAATTCTCCGTCTGTATGTACTGATAGTCTTTACATTGAGGAACATATCCTTTGCAATTTCAGATACGGTTTTACCTGCTGCAATTTTACAAAAAACCTGAAATTCTCTGTCCGACAACTGTTCATGGGGAGAGCCGCTGCTGTCCTGAATTAAATTTTCGGCAAGCCTTTCTGCAAGGGATGAGCTGATATATTTCCCTCCCATATGCACTTTTTTTATTGCTTCTATCAACTGGTCAGATGCTGTTTCCTTAGTTAAATATCCTGCGGCCCCGGCCTTTAAAGCGCGAAGAGCATACTGGTCTTCAGAATGCATGCTTAATACTAAAATCGGAATATCGGGTTTTTCCATTTTCAACTGTTTCAGGATCTCAAGTCCGCTTCTGCCGGGCATTGAAATATCCAGTAAGATCAGATCATAACAGTTTTTTTTAACCTTTCCCAGCAGATCCTGTCCGTCTTTGGCATCGTCAATTTCAGTAACGTCAGGATAATCCGAAAGGATCTGTTTAAGGCCTGCTCTTACGATAGAATGATCATCAGCAATTATTACCTTTAACATAAATGCCCTCGGGGAATCTTCAGAATAATCAGATCAATAGTATATTATACCGATCATCATTGAAAATTTCTATATTAAATGAATCGGTATATGATTTAATCAGGATTTTGCCCTTTGTCAAGGGGCAAAATCGATGCTTTTTGATATACATAATATGAATAATTTTGAAATTTATTCCAGCAAAAAAAAAATAATAATCGGTTTTTTTTAGCAATTAAGAGGTATTTTAATTTTAACGGTTGTCCCGCTGTCCTTTTTTCCGTCAATTTCCAGAACTCCGCCGCAGGAGGACACCCTTTCTCTCATACCGATAATTCCGCATGAATTTGAGTAATTTATCTGGTCATCCGTAATACCTATGCCGTTGTCTTTTACGATCAACTCTATATTGTCTTTAACAACCGTTAAACTGATATTGACCTTACTGGCTTTTGAATGCCTGATAACATTTGTCATTGCTTCCTGAAAAACTCTGAAAACAGAGATGGATTGTTCTTCACCCGCGGATATTTCTTCAGGATAATGGAAACTGCATCTGATCCCCGTTCTTTTTTCAATCTCTCCCGCTTCCCATTCTATTGCTGCGCATAGTCCAAGATCATCAAGGATCCCGGGCCTCAAATCGGACGAAATTTTTCTTACCTTCTGAATGATCTCGTCAATAAATTTCAGTAATGACTCCGATTTATTTTTCAATTCCATCCGGCTTTTATCAAGATTCTTGTCAAACCATGCCATATCCATCTTCAGGACCGTCAGCGCCTGGCCCAATTCATCATGTATTTCCCTGGAAATTCTTGTTCTTTCCTCTTCTCTGATGGTCTGCAGGCGGTTTGAGAGATTTTTAAACTCTATCTGAGATCTCCTTAATTCTTCTTCTGCGATTTTCCTCTCGGCAAATATTCCAAGCCTGGATGCTGCTGCATTTATCAACTCCCTCTCTTCTTTCTGGAAAGGGCCTTCGTAAATATTAGGCATCCTTTCAAGATAACAGACTTCAACCTTTCCTTCAATTCTGTTATTTATTAATATATCAGATCGCAGCGTCCATTCTGTTTTCTTAAAATTATCCGACCTGAACTCTTTATCACCTATAACTATTCTCGCACATGATATGTGAGGATACTGCCATGAATCCTTCAAAAGATCAGCAACATCTTTCAAAACTTCTTCAAAAGGAACGCCAGGAATTTCAAGAATTTCAGACAGCGAATAGAGACAGTTGAGTTCTTTTACGCGCTCCCCCAGATCGTGTAAAATTGACTCTCTCTCTTTTGCCATCTCCTTTTCTCTGGTTATATCTCTTATTATTCCCTGTAATCCCGAAGGCCTTTTCATATCATCGAACAGGATAGTGGAATTAATAAGACAGCTTATTTCAGCGCCGTCTTTTTTTCTGAGCTGCGTCTCAAAATTATCTACGAATCTTTTCTTATCAATAATAGCCATTAATTCCAGTGCATCCTTCCTGTTTACAAATAGGTCATGAAAATTCATTTTTAAAAATTCCGCTTCATTATAACCGAAAAGATTGATCATGGATCTGTTGATATCGAGAAAATTCTTATTTTCATCGCAGAGATAGTTTGCATCTCTTGACTGCTCAAAAAGCAAACGAAACTTCATTTCGCTCTCTTTGATCTTTTTATCAATACTATGCTTATATAAAGAAGTTTCAATTGAAATATGAAGCTCTTTCTCATTTACAGGTTTTACTATATAACCGTAATGACCTGTGGGGATTATCCTGTTGACAGTGGCTTCGTCAGAATAGGCTGTAATAAATATTACAGGGATGTCATAACTTTTTTGTAAAATAGCAGCTGTTTCAATTCCGTCAATATCCCCGTTCAGCCTGATATCCATAAGTATTAAATGGGGGGTCTTTTTTGTTAACAGCTCAAGGCAATCGTGAGCTGAAGTAACAATTCCTATAACATTATAACCGAGTCTTTTTAAAATACTTTTAATATCCAGCGCTACTATTGCTTCATTTTCAACTACGAGAAGATCCTTTTTTTTCATATAATAACGCCAATCCTGAACATTTTATACATGAACCTAATTTCTACATTACATTCTGTTATGTGTCAATTAAATATTGAGCGCAGACAAAAAACCTTCATGTATGGCGTCATTAATCTGAGCAGGACGCACACTATCCCCAATGATCTTATAAGGGATCCCTGTTTCCTCAAGTTTATCTGCGATTTTTCTGACAGATCTTGCCCCTGCCGCGTTTATCACATTGTCAAATTCACGGATATCCTCTTTGCCATCGCGAACAAACTTTACTATACCATCTCTGACCGATTTTACTTCAACGCCTGTTTCAACTTTCACTTTTAACCTGTCAATATTCCCCAGTAAAACCCATCTCGACGATTTTCCAACACCCTTCCCCGCTTTTGGGAGCATCTCAAAAACAGTAACTTCTTTACTGCCGCTTGTAATAAGTTCTCTTAAGCGCTCAGCGGTTTCAACTTCATATTTAAAGAGAAAATAGAGTACCTCAGGTGATATTGTACCTTTCATAGCTATGAATTCCGCAGTTTCCAGACCCACTGCGCCTCCTCCGATTATTGCAATTTTTTTACCCAGAGGCGGGTCGTATTTCAGGATATCCCAGGCAGATATAACCGATTTGCCGTCAATACCGTCTACCGGAGGAAGAGCGATCTCGGCTCCTTCGGCAGCTATGATGAAATCCGGTTTTTTGTTTTTGATCATAGAAATATCCGCTTCCGTATTCAAATTAACTCTGATATTATATTTGTTCAGCATTTCATTATAATATCTGATCAATTCATAGAGCTCACTCTTGTGAGGAGGTTTGCAGGCAATTTTCAGCTGACCGCCAATCATTCCTGACTTTTCATAGATCTCCACATCATGCCCCGCCTCTGCCGCTGTTGCTGCAGCTTCAAGTCCTCCCGGGCCTGCGCCGATTATCATAACCTTCTTTGGCGAATTTGATACTCTTATATTCCTTTCTCCTTCAAAACCTGTTCTTGGATTGGCAATACAGAAAACGGGCTTTCCGGCAAATACCTGGTCGGTGCAGCCCTGTGAACAGGATACACAGGGCCTGATCTCCTTTACCCTCCCTTCCAGGGCTTTCTGCGGCCAATATGGATCTGCAAGAAGTACCCTTCCGAGGCAGACCATGTCGGCAAAATCATCTTTTATGATCTGTTCCGCAAGGAAAGGGTCTGTGATCCTGTTGGAACAGATGACGGGAATAGACACGGATCTCTTTATATTTCCGGCAAGATATGCAAAACCTCCCCTTGGCAGTTCCATGGAAAGCTGCGGAACGCGGGATTCATGCCACCCGCCTGTTATATTTAACGCATCAACCCCTGCCTTCTCATAGACCTTGGCAAATTCAGGAGTTTCAAAATCGGTATTGCTTCCCGGAACCAGATCATTGCCTGCCATTCTTATTATGATCGGGAAATCGACGCCCAGCCTGGTCCTCATCATTTCAATAATCTCTCTAACAAACCTTACCCTATTCTCAAAGGACCCGCCATAGTGATCGCTTCTCCGATTCCTCAGGGGGGATAGAAACTGGGTAATCAAATAACCTGCGGAGCCTATAATTTCCACACCGTCAAATCCGGCCTCTTTTGCTCTTTCAGCTCCATTAATAAAGGCTTCCTGAACTTCCTTTATCTCATCTATGGTCATTTCACGGGGGGTCTCTTTTGTATAGGGATTATAGATCGCTGACGGAGCAATGGCCTGCTTTTTCCCAATCAATATGGAATGACTATACCCGCCTGCATGGAAGAGCTGTATCCAGGCTTTGGCTCCGCTCCTTTTTATTAAATCAGCGAGATACTTAAATGAAGGGATTGCTTCATCACTGTCAATAGCAACAGCTAAAAAACCGGAACCCACTTCATCAATTCCAACTGGACCTACGGTTACTATTCCTGCTCCTCCCTTTGCTCTTTCAGCATAGAAGTTGAAATATTTCTCATTTAATTTTCTATCATAGGAATATAAAAGTCCCAGGGAGGGGTATACGATTCTATTCTTGATTTCAGTTTTGTTGATCACAACAGGGCTAAACAAATTTTTAAACACTTTTTTCTCCTTAAAAATAAACTATACTTTTTACAGCTAAATGTTCAACTATATTATTTCTGCAAATTAGTCAATAACTATTATAACTTACATACGCTCCTCCTATAAAATATTTTTATTTGACAATATCTTGGATTATATAACAACTAATAATTAATTAAACGACTCGAGTTAGGCGAATTTTACCCATTTTTTCTGCATTATGTTATCGAATAAAAAATGCCAGTGTCGAGTAAATGATAATAAAATATGAACAGCAAATGGTTTGATCATCTAAAAATTGAATTGAAAATCAATTACTTTAAACCTGCTGTTGGAGATAAGATCATCTGCAAATCTAAAGTAATTAACAGAGGCAAAAAAATAATAGTATCGGAATCTGAAGTATTTGTCTCTTTAAAAGGGAAATGAAAAACTGATCTCCAAAGCTCTTGTAACATTAATGGCGGTGCCGAAGAATGATCTTTTGAAAAAGCAAGATTAAATCTCAACTCTGATGCCTGCTAAATGCGATCCGGAATATATCCCCTCAGCCGGATCAGTATAGGAACGATCTGTATACCTGTAAAATATCATCATGCTATGCCCCAAATGAAATCTCAGCCCCGACTCTATGGAATACTCTCCCTTTCTCTCCGTAATACTGATCAAGCGGATCGAGCTTTCCAGATAGGGAGTTGTCCTTACAACAGAGCAGATATCCCATCTCACTCTTATCTCAAACTCACTATTAAAATCATAATATTTTTTTCGGAAAACTTTTCCCAATGATATTAGCCAGTGAAAATTTCCGGTAAATAGAGGAATTCCTTTATTTGAAAGATCACTATTCCTGTCCTTATAGCCGATTTTCATTCCGCCGCTCATTAATCTGAGAAATATCAGATGATATATGCCGGTGGAACCGTCATAATTATTGCCCTCATCAAATCGTGTATATTTATAACCTGATTCTGCAAATAAATATCCCTCACTAACGCGGTATAAAAATCCGCTTTCCCCGTAATATCTGATATAACGTGGAAACATTCCTGAATTTTCTCTTAAGGAATTGTGCATATATCCGTTCCTTAAAAAAAACGAAATTCCCCGCAATTCAATAATATTCAGATCGATCGCAAAATCGGAATTAAAGTTTAAATTCTCATCATACAAATATTTCCCGTAATTTCCATAGAAGTGGATTTCGGGAAAAAATGAGGATAATTTCTCACTTTTATAGTTATACTGCTCTGGCGCAATACCTCTCAGCAGCGATTCCATCCTTAATCCAAAATAATAGAAATGCGTTGATAATCCTTTATAGAGGTCTACATCATAACTGTAACCATAGGCCCCATAAGCAGTTATATCCGCATTTTCAAGATGCAATCTCAAACCGGTTTCAACGGAACGGTTGACTCTCATATCCTCATCAATTAATGAAACAAATGAACCTTCAATATAAAATACCGAATCAGCATAACGAAAGAAGTCATATCTTAAAATACCGGACAGCATGTAATCATATTTGAACTCTCTTGTATTAATACTCTTTCCGGCAGAAAATCTGTAATTAAATATGTTCAGAAACTCCATATATTTAGCGCTGTTAAAGTTGATACCGCGGTTTTTATAACCGGGTCTTATCCCTTTACTCTCCAATCTGATCCCCCGACCATACCATCTCAACTGCTGAGGATCGGTCTTATTTTTGTTATAAATATTATTGCAAATATGATCAAAATAAAAAACAATGATATAATTATCAAACTCCCAGCGCAGACTCCCGAAATCCATCACATAACGGATCATAAATGGTTCGATAAAATTACTATCTGTCTTTTTAAAGATCAGAGATTCATTGATCTCCATAGCCGCTGTAAAATTTCCATAGCGCATTATATCGAGGTCGATCAAACGCTCTGTTATCACAGCATATCCGGCTTTATTTGATCCGTAAAGAGAACCGCCTATAAGTAAACCCGATGACGGCAAAAAGATCAAGCTCTCGGAGGCCGCCTTATTGCTTGTGAGATACCTGCTCTCCTCAGTGCCGAAGGCAGAAAGAGCTGCTCCTGAAAACAGCAGTCTTGAAATGATCATTAAATATATTATTCTCATAGATTTTATAAACCCTGTCCGGTGCAAAAATATAATCCTACTCCCGTACCATACAACAATATTCTCCGTCAGAATAAAAAATAAAATATTAGGGTCATTCCGGATTTATGGAAAATATGAGCATAATATTATTTTGTCAAGGCCCTTAACTTACTCTTGAAAGCCCCCTAATTTCCCCGGCTGGGGATTTTAATTTTATGTATTAATTTACTTTATTATTTGATTTAGGCACTTTTTATATAATATAATGAGCAAATTTGCGAATTTTATCTGTTTTTTTCGAAATGATAGATCTTTTTATAACAAGAAAGACAATTAATCGAGCAAAACACGAGGTTTTGCGTGAAGCTATGGTAATAGGATATCCACCATTCAAAAAATCTCGGGATCTTCTTCTGAATTGTGTCAACAGCACCTGCCGCAATGATCCGTTCGTTATAAGACGCGTAAGCACTATTGGCCAGTATTATGACATGGGGCTTATCCCTTTTCATTAAATGCCCCGTACTTCACAAATATCTGAAAAACTCTTAACAAATTCAGAAAACTCTAACAATACTTCAACCGGATAAGGCTCTGTATTTTCCAGAGATCTATCAAGAAGCGGCACACTGCTGGAGAACTGCTGAAGATAATACCTCTTAACACGGTTAAGAGCTTTTTTAATATCTTTAAAATCGTCAATAGTTACATAGTAAGGTATGCATGTGGTTCTGATCTCATATTCAATTTTATATTCTTTAAGGATTGATACAGTCTCAATGATCTTTGAGAAATCAATACTTGTTCGGGTGAGGCTGAAATACTTTGAAGGGGATGTTTTTATGTCAATGGCTGCATAATCTATTATTCTATTCTGCGCAAGAGACTTAATTATACGGGGCTTAAGCCCATTTGAATCAAGCTTAACATCAAGGGATAACTTCTTAATTCTTTCAATAAAATTGATAAGATCATGGGAAAGCGTAGGTTCCCCTCCGGAAATAGTGACTCCGTCAATAAGAGAAGACCTTTTTTTTAAGAAAACAAAAATTTCATCATTGCTGATTTTTTCAAGATCATCTCTGTTAAGAACTATATCCGGATTATGACAGTACCTGCATTTGAGATTACACCCGCCTGCAAATAATACTGTGCATATCTTTCCCGGATAATCTATAAGGGAAGTTTTATAAATGCCCCTGACATTCATAAACACGGGATACTTCAGGCAATGTTATTTTATACTCCCTTCTGCCTGAAAACTCCTCTCTCTTTCCTTTATTCCACTGATTAACAGGTCTGAAATAACCCACCACCCTTGAATATACTTCAACAGGGACTCTCATCTCTTTCTCTCCCATTTCTTTCTCCAATTATTTTTTATATTATTTTATGATTAAAACACTTCCTTTACTTTACGCTTGGATTCACTTCTATGCCGTATCTTTCCAACTCTTCTCCGCTGTGTTCATAGGGACAATAATTATGAGCTCCCGGCAAATAACCGTGAACAGGACAGATACTGAACGTGGGAGTAAGGGTAAAGTATGGAAGCGAATAATTTTCAGAAATTATTTTTACCAGCTTTTTTACTATGTTTATATCATCTACCTTTTCGCCGAGGAAGAGATGAACAACGGTTCCTCCGGTGAATTTTGTCTGAAGATCATCCTGATGATCAAGAACATCGAAAAGATCATCTGTATAGCCCACAGGCAGATGCACCGAATTTGTATAATAAGGTTCTTTCTCGCCTGCAGTTTTAATGTCTGGAAATAATTTTTTGTCGTTTTTTGCAAACCTATAACTCACTCCCTCTGCCGGAGTCGCTTCAAGGTTGAAAAGGTTTCCCGTTTCATCCTGAAATTCCATTATCTTTTCTCTCATAAAATCGAGAACTTTAACTGCAAACTCTTTGCCTTCAATAGAGGCTATATCCGTATTCAGAAGATTTATTGACGCTTCATTAACGCCAACAAGCCCGATAGTTGAGAAATGATTATTCCAGTATTTATTATCTCTCATAAAAACATCGGAAAGATAATACTTTGTATAGGGGTAGAGATTCTCTTTCGTAAAATTTTCCAGTACCTTACGTTTTATTTCCAGTGAATTCTTTGCGTGCATCATCAATTTTTCCAGATTATCAAAAAATTCACTTTCACCTGAAGATCTGTAAGCCAGCCTGGGCAGATTGATTGTAACCACGCCTATGCTTCCCGTGAGGGGGTTTGCGCCGAACAGTCCGCCGCCTCTTTTCCTTAATTCTCTGTTATCCAGCCTTAATCTGCAGCACATTGATCTTGCATCTTCAGGATCCATATCGGAATTCACAAAATTTGCAAAATATGGGATCCCATATTTTGAAGTCATCTTCCAGACATTATCAAGATTCTTATTCTCCCAATCAAAATTGCGGGTTATATTATATGTCGGGATAGGGAAGGTAAAGATCCTGTTTTTTGCATCGCCTTCACAATAACATTCCGCCAAGGCAGCATTAAAAATATCCATTTCATTTTGGAATTCTTTATATGTTTCTTTTTGAGGCTCGCCGTTTATTATAACATGTTCATCAGCTATATTTGAAGGTATTGTCAGATCCAGCGTAATATTTGTAAAAGGAGTCTGGAAACCGACCCTTGTGGGGATATTCATATTGAACATAAATTCCTGAAGAGACTGTTTCACAGCTTTATAATCAAGATCATCATACTTAATAAAAGGAGCAAGATATGTGTCAAAGTTTGCAAAAGCCTGAGCTCCTGCAGACTCACCCTGCAGTGTATAGAAAAAATTTACAACCTGGCCCAGAGCGCTTCTGAAGTGCCTTGCCGGAGAACTTTCAACCTTGCCGGGAACGCCTCCGAATCCTTTAATAAGGAGATCTTTTAAATCCCAGCCTACACAGTAAGCAGAGAGAAGCCCCAGATCATGAATATGCATATCGGAATTCACATGGGCATTTCTGATTTCCGGAGGATAAATCCTTTCCAGCCAGTATTTTGCAGTTACTTCCGAAGCAATATGGTTGTTCAATCCCTGCAAAGAATAACTCATATTGCTGTTTTCATTAACTCTCCAGTCCGATTTGTCCAGATAGTTTTCAATCAAGTTAAGGCCTTCGATCATCAGGCCCTTTACTTCGCGGATCTTCCTGTGCTGCTCCCTGTAAAGAATATAAGCTTTTGCAACTTTTGCATGACCCCGTTCAATAAGGATCTTTTCAACAAGATCCTGAACATTCTCAACAGTGGGGATCCTGCCGTCTTTATAAATGATCTCAAGTATACCCAGCACCGATTGCGATACTGTGGAAGCTGTATTTTTATCACTGCCTCCTACGGCAACAGCAGCCTTAAACACTGCATCGGTTATTTTTTCAGGATCAAAAGGTACAATACTTCCGTCTCTCTTTCTTATCTGCTTTATTCTGCTGTTTTTCATTGAAAACTCCTGAAAAAATAATAGAAAACCGGAAAATAAAAAATATTTACAATCTGTACGCCAAATTATAAATCCATGTATGCTTTAATTATAAATTAATTTAGAAGATAATCGGAAAAATGCGACATAATTTGTTCCGACCTATTTCATATAGGTTGAGTTCATCATAAAAGTCAATAAAAAAATATTATGTCTCTAAAAAAGTATTAATTCTTCTTTAAGAACAACGATAATATATCGATAATATATACGAAGACAGTGTTATTCGGCTGATCAAATCCGAATACCGATTCATTTAATTAAAAATTTTCAATAATGATCGGTATACAAAGAAAAGCACAATTACCAACAAATCATTAAGGAGCCCAAGATGATGACAAAAAAAACAGCAACCACAGTAATAATCTCTTTAATACTGGCAATATCGATAAGCAGTGCAGAAGCAATGTACAAGTCTAATATTATCAGCAAAGTAATTATATCCCAAAAGGATATTCCATCAGGATTTTCCTTTGGCAAAATTCCGGGATTTGCAAAAAAAGTTTTGAAGAATAATCCATGGATGCTTGACAGAAGCGCAATAAGAAAACTTGCAGGAAGAATTTATCCCGGCGGGGATTATAACAAAATATCAAATATCCACATGACCGTAATGGCAAACAAGAGAAATCTCTATGGAGATGATATTGTATGCTATGTAATTTTATTCAAAGATAACATTGCGGCAAAGGATGAAATAAAGAAAATTTCCGATTTTGCCGGATACAATAAAGACAGAGTTATTCTTCTAAAGAAAAACAATATGGTTATCTATTTTCATGTTGACGATACTGAAAATTTTCACCTGATCCGAAAGCTTGCAGAAAATATCAATATAAAAATACAAGATCTGTAGCTGCCGATTCAAATTGAAGCGCAGAAAAAGACGCTTTAACATTTGCGGGGCTGCTCGCACTTTCAAAAGGAGACGTTTATTATTTTTTTACTATCTAAAGAACAATTATTTAAATTTTTCAATTTCCATGCTGAATTGCTTAAAAACTGAAGAGGCGGATTCTATTAATGGACTCAGTTCATCCTCATCGAGCATAAAACCATAGGCATGGACAAAAAAATGTCTGAATACAAGGAATTTCCCAAGCTTTTCCTTAAGTTCATTGGAAATAATACTCTTTTTTTCTGCAGTCACAAGAAGTTCTTTATGCCATGACGGGGAATCGGGTATAGAAATATTTTTATGCAGTAAAATTTGTTTAATTATATTTTCTATTCCCGAATAAAAATTATGAATAAACGTTCCAATACCTGCTAACTCAACAACCGACTTATCCTTTTTATCGGCAATATTTTGAATTTCATCTAAAACCTTAATAATGTTCTCTAATTCTGCATATATTTTATCTTTCAATTCCACTGTAGATGACCTTACCATATTGTTCAATGAGATTGCTGAACTTTGATTTTTTATTTAAATTTATCACATCAACAGGTTTTGATAATCGGCTGTAAATGTCCCAATAAAAATCAAAGAACTGTTCCGATTTTATACCTTTAACTCCAATATCGATATCGTTTGATTTCTGTTTATTTGCTGACGAACCAAATAATATAACAGAAGAAATTTTATATATCTTAGCGTAAGTGATTATTATTTTTTTATCATCATCTGAGATCATTGTGAAGCTTTCTTAGTAATACCATTTCAAAATATAAAGAATCTTATTAAAATAATACTCGGCCTGCCCTATCTTAAATTGCCGCGCAGCACGCATCCGGTAATAGTCCTGTCAGCAGGATGTACGATCCGGTACTCTTTTACCCCGGATTTCCATATACTGATTTTTTCAATCTTGTCCTTTGCCGCAGTATTGGGAGAAATTATTTCAAAAATTTCGTCAATTTTAGATTTATCGCAAATAATTTGTCAACACTGATTTAATTTTTTCAATTTTCACCGAAATTAATTTTCCGGTTTTGAAAAAAATATTAAATGTCATCAAAGGCCAAAATACAAGATCTGTAACTGCCGATTCAAATTGAAGCGCAGAAAAAGACGCTTTAACAAGCGTCTTTTTTTTGCCAAAAATAGAATACTACAACTCCTGTGGTATAAAATTATTATTGCTAATTATGCGGTATTTTTATATATTGATAACAGTTTAACGAGATGATCCGGAGAGACCCATGAAACAGAGTACAAACCAAGAAATCAAACAGACACTGTCGCCTGAACTCAGCTTCAAAATAATGAAGATCGGCCAGCTTGTTTTTGAACTTGAAGAACAGTATATGCACTGTTTCGGCCGTGACACCCAGAACAGGCTCAAGCAGATCTCCATTCTGTTAAAAGAACTGGCTGATGAAATGGACGGGAGCACCGGAGAAAGAATGCTGAAATGGAAAGAAGAGATCAGAAAGAATACAGCCATGGGATTTATCTAATGTTCGACATCAGGGAATATTACCATAATAACTTCAATTCCTCCGAAACCGGCGATATATCAAAAATAGACGAGGACCTCTCCAGCGATCTGGACAATCTGTTTAAAAACAGATTTGACAATCTCTATACAAGGGACAGATACAAAAACAATGTTTTTAAAGTTGATATCATATACCCTAAAATCAACTATCCTGGCAGCAGGTCGCTTCTCATTACAACGGATAAAGTAAGATTTCTTCTGTCATTCTATCCTGAGAGAGGCGATCTAAAAAATATCGAAAAAATCGTAATAAGACCAAGATATATTGAAATAGGGAATATTGAGCTTTCATCCATCTATATGAAACAGAGGAAAATACTTGTATTATATTTAACGCACCCTTTTCATTACAATCTGAAAAATTCAAGACTTAAGAGCTTATCCGTTTTTACTTCTTTCGACCTTGAGAAAATGATGAATTTCAGATCAGCCGGAACGCCTTCCGAACGAAATGAAATAAACACGATGAGAATACATCCCCTATGGTACTATATTGCGGCTATTTCACAAAACAATAATGATGAAAAGAGCCTTTCCTCTTTGAAGACCGGCAATAAAGCAATTGATAAATTTTTTATAAAAAGAACCAAACCGGAAAAAAATTCATACGCTCTTCTCAATGATATTTCTTTCTATTATTCACGCCACGGCTACTGATGATCCCAGCCAACTATCATATTCATACATATCTTTGCAATCATGCAACCGGTACAATTGACGATTATATAAACACGGCAATTGAGATGAAAATAGGCGAAATCGGTTTTGCAGACCATGCGCCCCTGCCTGAACATTTGAGAAAGGGCATAACCATGAAGCCCGAAGAAACAGAATTCTACATTAGCGAGATCGATAAAAGAAAAAGCCTCTTTAAAAACAGAATAATGATCAGGCTCGGATTTGAAGTCGATTTCCCCATGCATGATTCATTCGATAAAAAATATTTAACGGACCCGAGAATAGATTTCTTAATAGGCTCTTGCCATTTTATTGATGACTGGCCCTTTGATCACAACGCTTATATTGACGAGTACGAACGGCGGGATATTGATGATATTTACTCCCGCTATTACAAGATCATGGAAGCCCTTGTTGATTCAAAACAATTTGATATTGCCGGACATTTTGATATTGTAAAAAAATTCGGCCACAGACCAAAGAAAGATTTTACGGATATAATTGAAAGAATTTCAAAGAAAATGTCCAAATTCGGTTTAACTGCGGAAATTAACACCTCGGGAATGCTCAAACCTGTAAAAGAGATATACCCTTCCCATGATATAATCGAAACTTTTTACAGAAATAACGTGCCTGTCACAATATCCTCCGACTCCCATTCTCCCGAGCTGATAGGCTATTTACTTGGATACACGCTGGAAAAAATCAAAAAAATCGGATACAAAAAAATTTCAGGTTTCCGCAAAAGGAAAAGGTATGAAATTGCAATTTAACAGCCTGAACAGTGAACTTATCAGAGCAAGATCCTGCCCTGATAAGCTAAAAATCGGTCTTATAGGCAGAAAAGGAAATAACATTGACTACAATGACACTTCGGGCAGTATCCGCATCAGCGAAAAAAAACTTCTTTCAAAAGCTCTCAATTTGCCTGAAAAAAAGATACTCTTTCTGAACCAGATCCATGGAGATGATATAGTGACGATCCATTCTCATCCTGAAAAAACCGAAAGCTTTATAGCAGATGCAGACGGTATGGCAACTGATATGAAGAATTTATGTCTGGTCATCAGAACCGCCGATTGTGTCCCGGTATTTATTTTTGATAAGAAAAACTCGGTACTGGGTGCTGTCCATTCAGGGTGGAAAGGGTGCCGGCTCCGCATATCGCAAAAACTGGCTCAGTTGATGAAAAACAGATTTAATTCCGAATACTCACAGATGCTGGTATATATACTGCCCTCAATCGGCCCCGATTCTTATGAGATCAGTGAAGATGTTGCAGATCATTTTAAAGACCATACAATAAAAAAAAATGATAAAATATATCTCAACCTCTGGGAAAATATTGAAGTATCGCTTATAAAAGAGGGAATACCTGCCCGCAATATATTTAATTCCGGAATATGCAATCTGCAAAATACCGATCTATTCTTTTCCCACAGAAACGGCGATTTGGGAAGAAACCTGAATTTTGCATTCATAAGCTCATAGAATAAATATCATAATAATCCCTTATAAACTTCGATCATCTTGGCAACCGCACTCTCCCAGGAAAAATATTTTGCGGCCCTCTCAATCCCTGCATTGCTAAATTTCTTCAATCTTTCTTTATCTGCAATTAATGTATCAATTGCTTCTGCAAGAGAATCTTCGTCTCTTGAGGGTACGATGATGCCGGCATCTCCCACAACCTCGGGCAAAGCCCCTCCGTCGCTTGCAATTACCGGAACCCCGCAGGACATTGCTTCGGCAGCCGGGAATCCGAACCCCTCATATACCGAAGGTACCACTGCTATCTCCGACTGCCAGTACAATTGAACCAGTCTGTCAACAGAGATCTTACCTGTAAAATGGAGCCTCTTTTCGATGCCCAGTTTTTTGATCAGCAGATCAGTTACTTTTCGATGAGGAGAACCTCCGTCAACAACCGTAACCGGTATATCCTTACTGATCTTTGTTACCGCCTTTAAAAGATATATAAAGCCCTTTTTGCCGTCCTCAATATTGCCTACAAAGATGATGCCTTTTCTTCTTTTTCTGCCGCTCCTTTGAGCACGGAAGACTCTTCTGTCAATACCGTTATATACAACTGTCTGCTTTTCAGGCTCAACTCCGAAATCCTTTGTAATATTTATTCTTGAATCCTCTGAAACTGTGATTATGTGATCCAGTCTCTTTGAAACAAATCTCTGCATCAATATGGGATAAAACATTACATATCTCGCTTTTTTTAAAAACGCGGGCGTCCTTTCCATTACGTTTTGAAGATCTATTGTCAGAGGATGATGAATTGTTGAAACAACGGGAATTCCGAGAGATTTCATAAGGAGCAGGCCGTAGCCCAGAGACTGGTTGTCATGAATTATATGGAACTTCTCTTTACTATGCAGCTCTCTTAAAAGATAAAAGGCTCTGTATGTAAATGAACTTATCTCGGAAAACGCACCCACTCTGGTATTTAAGTACTGGTAAAAATTCGCAGGCATGAAAATATCAAAGGGTGAAACAGGATCAATAATATTAAATCCCCTTTTAACCGAATAGTGATGATTATTGATCCTGTGTACTGCAACGCCTTCCATATGATCGGGATAGGGAGGCCCTGCAATTGCATGAACTTCATTTCCCTGCCTTGCCAGCTCTTCCGCTACATATTTTAAGTAAATTCCCTGTCCCCCGGAATAGGGGTTCCCGCGATAGGATAATAAACAGATCTTCATTGATCTACCTGACGCTTCCCGAAGATTCTGCTTTTACAATTTTTTCAGGATCCAGTTTTTCGACTACCCTTGCCGGATTACCCGCAGCAATTACATTGGCGGGAATATCGCATGTCACAACCGAACCGGCGCCGATCACAGAGTTTTCGCCTATTTTAACGCCTTTGCAGATAATTGCCGAATCGCCTATCCATACATTATTTTCAAGAACCACAGGTTCGCTTTTACCCACCATTTTACTCCTGTCATAAATATCGTGCCAGTCCGAGTCCATAATATAACAATAATTGGCCAGCATACAATTATCGCCTATAGATATCTCCGAAGCACTGCTGATCCTTACTCCGTTCATGATCAAGACATTATTGCCTATTGAGATCTTTCCTTCAAATTCTCCGATCTGCACTGAAGTCAAGCGTGTTTTATCGCTGTTTCCTCCGAATATTTTCACTTCGCCGTTAAATTTTATATTGGGCCCGCTGATCTCAATATTCCAGATCCCCCATACATGAGGCTTTACAGCAATATGGGAAAGCTTCTTTTTAAATATCAGATGATAATAAATATTGGTCCTTAAAAGATAAAACCATTTATAAACGAACGAAGATCTTGAATTACTATCGAACATTAAGTCTCCGGTGACAATTCTCTGATAAAATTTTACTTCAATAAATCAATAATTGGATTATGCTGCAAACAGTTTTTAGATTTGTTGATCAAATAATTGTTATATAGCTGCAATCTATTTTTTATATTAAAATAATTCTAAAATAAATCTAATTTTTGAAAAGTTTTATAAAAGACCATTGACTATGGATAGTTTTAGATGTATATTAATTCGATATTATACAGAAAATATATGTTAAGAATTCTATAATGCTTTTACATATTTTTCTGTTAAGATGTCAGACTCCTGGAGGTTAAAAATGTCACTATCATGGAAAAATTTATCATTGACCAAAAAAATGCTGATCCCGGGAATAATTCTGATTATAATCTTTTCCGCATTTATAATCGGGTATTACCTTCCTATGATGAAAACCGAAATTATTAAAGAGCAGAAAATAAAACTAAAAGAAATTACCAAAACAGCCGTCAGTATAATGAAAAAATTTGACGACGACGCATCAAAGGGGCTCATTACAAAAGAGGAAGCTCAGGAAAGAGCAAAGCAGGTAATTGAAAAGATGAGGTACGGCCCGGAAAACAAAGATTATCTATGGATAAATGACTTTCACCCCACAATGATAATGCACCCATGGGTAAAGAGACTGAATGGCAAGGACTTAAGTAATTTTAAGGATAAAAAAGGGAAGCACCTCTTTGTTGAATTTGCAAAAGTATGCAAAGAAAAGGGAAGCGGATATGTAGACTATTTTTGGCAGTGGAAAGACCAGAAAGATAAAATTGTGCCGAAAATATCATACGTTGAAGCCTATAAACCGTGGGAATGGATCGTTGGAACAGGAATGTATATAGAGGATGTTAATAAACAGATCAACAGCCTGTTTATGAATATTATTATTGTTCTATCATTTATTCTTGTGATCTTTATTATAATTATCTTCTTTTCAACAAAAACGATCATTAATCCTCTGAAGGAAAGCCTTCACTATGCAAAAAATATTACGGAAGGAGATCTCACCGTAGATATAAAGATAACAAGCAATGACGAGACCGGCCAATTGGTAACAGCTCTTAAGAACATGCTTGAAGCCTTTGTCAGAATTATTAAGAGTTTGATGGAAAGTACAAATTCAATTACCGCCGCTTCGAATCAGATCAATTCAACCGCGCAGCACCTCAGTGAAAGAGCCAATACTCAGGCTGCCAACATGGAGGAAATTTCATCATCTCTTCAGGAAATGGGCGCAACAATATCACAGAATACCGAAAATGCGCGAAAAACGGACGAAATCGCTCAAAAAACCGCAACACAGGCTGAAGAGGGCGCAAAAGCCGTGGAGGATACGGTTACTGCAATGAGACACATTGCCGAAAAGATAACCCTGATCGAAGATATAGCTTATCAGACAAATCTCCTTGCTTTAAATGCAGCCATTGAAGCTGCCAGAGCGGGAGATCACGGAAAGGGCTTTGCAGTTGTAGCCGGAGAAGTGAGAAAGCTTGCTGAAAAAAGCCAGGTTGCAGCGCAGGAGATAGGAAATCTTACATCTGACAGCGTAGCAGTTGCCGAAAGAGCGGGCAGCCTTTTCCAGGAGATAGTACCAAATATCAAAAAAACCGCTGACCTTGTTCAGGATATTACTGCCGCTTCCGAACAGCAGAATGAAGGCGTTAATCAGATCAACAAAAGCGTGGATGAGATCAATATGGTTACTCAGCAAAATGCCGCATCATCCGAAGAACTTGCAAGCACATCAGAGATGATGGGTACTCATATAAACAAACTCAGAGAAATTGTAGAATTTTTCAGACTTAAATCCGCCGCTGAAAGCGGTGAGACTAAGCAGATAGAAGAATAATTTTCCCCGATCAAAAACCTGCTCGTTACTAAAATCAAAGGCTTTTTATTTATAAAAAGCCTTTTTTTGTTCACTTTAAATTATATTTTCTATAAAAATGGTTTTATTTTTTTTACATCTATATTATAAATGCCAGCAATAATTTCGACAAAATCGAATTTTAAAATATGTATATCAAAAAACATCGATTTTGTCCCTTTGCAAAGGACAAAGTCCCGATCAGATCATATACCGATCCATTTAATATGGAAATTTTTAATGATGACCGGTATACACAGAATAAAGGTGACCTCAATGATATTGACAAAAACAGAACTGGAAAAATATGCTGATGTAATAATATGGGGGCTCGAAACAGCAAGAAGAAAAAAATTTAAACCTTACAATATTATTCAGATCAGGTACGATTTTGATGCTATTGATCTGGCTGAAATATTACACAGAAAATTGATCCGGAAAAAAATGATAACTATTCTCAGAGCATTATCTACTCCTGTTATGGAAAAAGATTTTTTTACTTATTCGGATAAAAAATTACGAACATTTATCGGCAAATGGGAAAATATATACATGGATGACCTGAACGGCAATATTTTTCTCTCTGCTCCGGCTTCATTAACGCATTTAAAAAATATTGACCCTAAGCGCATAAACGAAAGTACTGTTGCCAGAAAGAAACTGAGGAAAATTCTGGAGAAAAGAGAGGAGATGGGACTTTTCAGCTGGACATTATGCACCCTTCCCACGCCCGAACTTGCTAAAAAGGCAAAATTATCATTAAAAGAATATTCCGCTCAGATCGTTAAAGCATGTTTTCTGAATGAAAGGGATCCCATATCCAACTGGAACGAAATACTGAAAAACAGTATGGAGATCAAAAAATGGCTCAACAGTCTGCCTATTGAGACAATAAGACTTGAATCTGAAAAATGCGATCTCACAATATTGCTGGGAGAAAAGAGAAAGTTCTTAGGAGTTTCCGGACATAACATACCTTCCTTCGAGATATTTACATCTCCCGATTGGCGGGGAACCGAAGGGATATACCATGCGAACCTCCCTTCATATAGAAACGGCAACTATGTGGAAGAAATAACGCTGGAATTCCAAAAGGGCGAGGTTGTCAAAGCCCGCGCAAAAAAAGGCAACGCCTTTCTGAAAAAGATGCTTGAGATGGATAAAGGAGCAAAACGGCTTGGCGAATTTTCTCTGACAGACAAAAGATTCTCAAGAATTAACAAGTTTATGGCCGATACTCTTTTTGACGAAAATTTCGGCGGAAATTACGGGAACTGCCATATTGCAATCGGAACATCCTACTCTGATACCTTTTCCGGTAATACGGCAAATCTGACTCAAAAGATGAAAAACAATCTCGGTTTTAACGACTCGGCGCTTCACTGGGATTTAATTAATACTGAAAACAAAACAGTAACGGCCCGGCTGAAAACCGGCGAAAAGATCACTCTTTATGAAAAAGGTATATTCAAGTATTAAAATCTATGGGTCATATCAATCGTAGTTTAAAAGCCTTCGCTCCGATGTGAGCTTTCTCTTCTCAGTCAGATCCTGCGATACCTCAATTGTGCCTTCGTAATTACCATCTTCGTCACGAAGAGCAAAGTATTCGATATAAATAAACCTCTCATTTACAGTGATCCAGAACTTTGCGCTGTTCTGTTTTCCGCTGCGAAAATCCTTTAATATCCTCTCCACCGTATCAACGCTTGAAGGAGGATGACAGAACTGTACTTTCCGTCCGATTATTGCTCTGTTACGGTCAAATATTCTCTCTCTGCCCTGCGTAAAATAGCGCACCGTATCGTGCTTATCCACAAATGTAATATCCACAGGCAGCGTATTGAGGATCAGCATCAATTCTTTTTTGCTGAAACTGCCGCTTGGCAGCACAATTTGACCGGCCGCGGTTTCAGCTTCGTCATCTTTTACATCTACGCCTTGAGGGATCCATTTATCAGCAGGATCAAAAAGACAGTAGCCTATCTCATCTTCCTGTTTATAAATTTCATACCATTCCGAATTATCGAGAGTATCCATACACATTGGCAGCAGAATATTTTCTTCTTTATAGATCATTTCGGAAACAGATTCGCTTGCCTTCTTCATTGCATCCAGAATGCCCGTAAAATCGGATATATTGTTGCCGCTGATCTCGGAAAGCTTTTTCAGAGCATCTTTAATATATTCTCTGGTTTCATCATGTTTTGCCCACATAACCTTTGGAGGGCCCGTAATGTCATGCTTTTCTAAAAACGGGAAGAGAAGATTCTCTTTTCTTCTGTAGTGTTTATCAACATCGTAAATGGAATTAAAACGCTGTTTCAAATCATTCAGCAGCTCCCCAAAATCCTTGACATCCTTTTCTTCTATTTTTTTGTACAATTTTTCAAGAGACGATACCTCCCAGCTCAAGGCAAGATTCTCCTGTTGAAAAGTATGAACAGGGTGCCCAGGCGGGGCCTTATCAGCTCCTTCGGTGTCTATACTCCCTTTCAATACCTCGGTATGTAAATCGCATAATTTAATGATCTCTTCCTGGGGCAGGCCTTCGGCTATAAGTTCCTGTTCTACCTTTACAACGTCACCATAAGGAACCGATCCCAGCAGTTTTTGAAGCTGTTTCTTTACCGCTTCGGGAGCTTCCTTTTCATGGAGACTTTTGATCATATGTTTAAGCAATTCCCTCTTCTTTATTTTTTCATCAAGTAATTCGCTCATCCTATACCTCCGAAAATATAATATTAAATGCTATCGATTTTGCGCATGAATTAATATATAATTCATTCTGACTAATATATCGACCAACCTGCAAAGCTGGAATTCAGTCCTCTTCATCGTTTTTTATGCTCTTCCTCTGAGCTTCTCTCATCATCTCCTTTATCTTCTTATTGCTTGAACCCAGCATGATCGTGTTTGATCTCCACTCCCTGCAGTTTTTATAATATTCCGTTGAGAGTCCCACAGCTTCATAGGAATGTAAAAAGTATGTTATTCCGTCACTTCCGGTAAATTCTTTAATACCGGTATATATGCAATATGTAACAGCATTATTAAGAAGTCTTTTGCCGATTTTGTCACCGGCAGGGTCCAGTTTTCCGGCCTCTTTCAGGATCGTAAATAATCTGTTGCTGTAAAATTTTACTATATATTTTCCCTTTCTGATCAGGAAGAGAGTTCTCTTTTTATGATCAAGTTTGTGATCATCAAATCTCGTCAGAAGGATCAATTCTCCTTTCCGAACATATCTTTCGCCGACAAAAATTATTATAGACAGCTTGATCTCATTAGTATAATATTTTTTCAGAAAGTTAATAATTTTTTTTTCCTTCCTGCTTTTTATCAGCGGAAGCCTCCTCTTTTTTTGAGCAATGAGGCGGGACATGCTTTCCCCCTTTATTTCAGGGATTTTCATATAACCGAAATCAGGTTCGGAAGGAGGGCCTGCCGTATCATCAACTATTGCCGAGACTCTGTACCAGTATTTAACGCCCGGAGCCGCATTTTTATCGTTAAACGATTCTCCCGCTGTTCTGCCGATCTCCTCGTAAGGGCCGTCAGCAAAAACCGATCTATAAACTGCATATTCATCTGCACCGTCAATGCCATTCCAGGCAAGACCTATCCCGCGGGCGGAACCTTTCTCAGACTTTAATTTTTTGACGATCTTATCACTATCATTCCCGAAAACAGGCAGAGCTGCTGCAATAAGCAGAGCAAAGAGCATATTTTTCATAATCCATCCTTAATCGATTTATCTTTGTTATCCGTTTTTTATCTTGATCAAAATATAATTAATTTGTAACTAATTCAAGCCTTTTGTTTTATATAATCAATATAACAAAAATAATTGCAGAAAAAAATTAAGTTGACTGAGAAGACATATATAGCATTCTTAAATTAATATATAATTCAGGGGACAAAGAATCCGGGAATCTATGTTTAGATATATATACAGAAATTTAAAATTCACTATTAAAGACCTGTTAAAAAATACGGCAAAAGCTTTAATATCAAGTTTCGGCATTTTATTCTTGATCTCATTCCTTGTGCTCTATCTTTCGCTTCGAACTTCAATGAAAGACTATATAGGTGAAAAACTATTCGGAAAACTTGCCATAAACGAGATCGTTATATATCCAAAAGCCGGATACGGCAAGGATGTATACTCCACCATTGCCAGTAAAAGAAATACCATCAGGCCTTCCATTGTCAAAAGAATACGCAGAATGAAAGATTTCTCAAGAGTCTACAGTCTCATAAGATTGAACTATGAATCTAAAATACTGGTGGAATTAATGGGGAGATCGAAAAAGCCTCATGCCCCTCTATACGGCATAGAACCGGGATTTTTCGCCGGTAAAAACCGAAGATGGCGGCAGTTCAGAACAAAAGCGGTTCTGCCTATTATTGCGCCGAAACTGGTAATCAAACTTTTTAACAACTATGCTGCCGTTAGAGGAATGCCTCAGTTTACTGAAAAACAGCTGATAGGTTTCCCGGGCGAACTCTATATAAAAACATCCGATTATTATGCAGAGGAAGAGATCAAATACAAATTCCCTGTAAAACTACATTCGCTTACTTCAGACCTGGAGTTCTCCGGGCTGTTAGTTCCCAACGATTTCATCGTTAAATTTGCCAGAAAACACAGCCGCGATTCCGGTAAATATAAGAAAGGGTATTCATATGTCAGACTTTTCGCAAGAGTTAAGAACATTAAAGATCTTCCTGCAATTACAAAAAAATTACAAAAGATGGGTCTGAAAGTCAAATCCCAAAGCGATATCTCAAAAAAAACCAACAGAGCTCTTGAGATCGTGGACAGCGTCTCATTGCTGATCGGTTCCATCATTCTGATCCTAACAGTAATAGCAATTTTTAACTCCTATTTAATTATTGTTCATAACAGAAGTTACGGATTCTCTTTAAAGAGAGTTATAGGTGTATCAAAAATAAGAATAGTTTTTAACTTTCTTATTGAAGCGGCAGTTATCGGAGTGATCTACGGTTTAATAGGATTTTTTGTTGGATCTTATTTGACTACATATCTTTCTTTGAATCTTTCAAAGTGGATCCCTGTTTTAAAGGGACTTGTTCTTGTCCCTGCAGGAAAGGCCCTTTTGATCAAGGCAATTCTATTGTCGGTTTCCGTTTCCTGTTTATCTGCACTTATTCCCGCTCTATTTGCTTCAAATATGAATTTATTCAAAGCAGTAAGGAAAATGGGTTAACGCACAATTAATCAGGATAAAAAAATGTTAAAAATCGATAAGGTAAGTATCTCTTTCGGCAGCAGAAAAATATTAGATGATATCTCACTTGAAATAAATGAAAGATCTATTGTTGCCATAACCGGGAAATCCGGTACCGGAAAATCAACACTTCTTGGTATTATTTCCGGTCTGATGAAACCTGACAGTGGAAAAGTTTTTTTCGAAAACCAGGATATCTACAGATGGAGCGATTTTAAAAGATCCAGATTCAGGAATAGAAAGATGGGATTTGTATTCCAGTTTTTCAGCCTGCTGCCTGAAGTAACGGCCTATGAAAATATCATGTACCCGGCTATCCTGAACCCCTTTACCTCAAAGAACATTAAAGATGAAATTAAGGAATTGATCGACTTTTTAAAACTTGGCGATATAGCAGATCAATATCCATCAACGCTATCGGGAGGAGAAAGACAGCGCGTGGCCATTGCCAGGGCAATAATAAATAAACCCAGAATAATCCTTGCCGACGAACCTACCGGAAACCTTGATGATGATACTACATATGATATTATTGACCTCTTCAAAAAACTTAAGGAAGAGAGAGGGATAACAACTCTGCTGGCAACACATGAGAAAAAACTTGTGGAGAATTCGGATATTTCCTACAATTTGGAAAATGGTGCTCTATCATTGCAAAAGCGTAAAAAAATAAGAAGCGGCAAAAAATCCGCACCGACACTAAGAGCAGTTGAGGAGAAGAAACCGGCAAAAAAGAGACCGAAAAAGGCTAAACCATAAAATGTTATTTTTCCGATATCCTTGAAAAATCCATCAGATTGGAAAAATTGCTTAAAATATCTTCAAGTAAATATAATCTGTTATCTCTCACATCAGCGTTTTCGTCCATTACAAGAACTTTATCAAAAAACGCGTCAATCAATCCTTTCCCTTCTATTATCAGGTTAAACAGCTTAATGTATTCTCCTGTTTTGATATAGTTTTCAATATCATTCTTTTTTGAATTAAAAAAATTATAGAGATCAATTTCTTCCTTTTCCTTTAAAAGTTCTCTGCTGAATTTCAACTTATAGTTGTGGTTCTTCTTTCTGAATCCCGATACAATATTATTCATCCTCTTGAAACTGAGAAGCATTTCAGAAAACCTTTCATTCTTTCTGAATTCATTGATACTCTTTGCCCTGAGATAAAGTTCCAGAAAATCGTAATTCTCAGTGGAAAGACATGCGTCAATTTCATCATATCTGAAACCTCTGTCAGCAAAAATCGTCTTTGCCCTTGCAGAAATGAATTCCAGTATATTATGGACCAGTTCTTTGCCGTGTTTATAATTTACGGAAATGCTCTTTAATATATCCTTCAGATCAAGGTTAATATTGTTGCTTATTGAAATTTCAACAATAGCATTGGCCTGCCTTCTTAAAGCATAGGGATCCTGTGACCCCTTGGGGATATTTCCTACAGAGAATGAGCCGAAAATATTATCAAGCTTTTCCGACAATGAAACAACAATTGAAACAATTCCTTCAGGCAGCGAATCGCCATGATACCTGGGAGCATAATGCTCGTTTATCGCCATTGCCGCTTCAGGATCTTCGCCGTCATTCAAAGCATATATAGTTCCGATTCTTCCCTGAAGAGAACTGAATTCGCAGACCATAGCCGTATTCAAATCCGTTTTACAAAGAAGTACTGCCCTTCTGATCTTACTTCTCTTCTCCTCTTCCAGTCTCAATCTTTCGGATATACAATCTGCAATGAATTCCATTCTCTTAACTTTGTCATAAATTGACCCCAGGTCTTTATGAAACAAAACACTTTTAAGAGAATCCACTCTGTCAATAAGTTTCACCCTGCTGTCCTCTTCATAAAAGAACCGCGCATCATTAAAGCGCGCTGTTATTACTCTGACATTGCCGGTTTTTACGTGTTCGGTAACAGGATTGTTGGAAACAACAAGAAAGCAGTCGCTTAAACCTCCCTTATCATTCGCGACTGAAAAATATTTCTGATGCTCTTTCATTTCTGCTATTAAAACAATATCGGGGATCCTTAAAAACTCTCTGTTAAAATTGCATGCTGCAACATAGGGTTTTTCCACAAGAAAAGTCACAACATCGAGAAGCTCTTCATCTCTGTTCAGAGATCCACCCGCTTTCAGAGCAGCTTCTTCAAGATCTGCTATAATTTTTTCCTTCCTCCTCTTATGGTTAACTATTACATCATTTTCCTCAAGAATTTTCTCATAATCTTTGATCTTATTGATCGTCAGCATTCTGTCCTTCTGTATATAGTGCCCTCTTGTTTTATTGGATGATTTAATGCCGTCAATTTCAAAGTCGATAACAGAATCATTAAAGAGTATTAAAAAATATGATATGGGTCTGGGGAAAAGGATCTTTTTATCGCTCCATCTCATCTGTTTTGGGAATGTTAAATTTCTGATGATTGACTCAATGATCTCAGGTATTATTTTTTCGGTCTTTTGGGATTCCAGTCTCTTTTCAGCAAATACATATGTCCCTTTATCAAGTTCCTTTGTATAAATATTGTCTAAAGACAGGTTATTTCCTTTTAAAAAGCCCATTAAAGCCTTCGAGGGATTCCCGTCTTCGTTATAGGCTGCTTTTTGCGAAGGTCCCTTTAACTCAACAGTTTCTTCCTGCTGCTCATCATCAAGATCTGAAACCATTATAGCAAACCTTCTCGGAGTTGCAAAAACTTCCACTTCACCGAAGTTAATTCGGCTTCCCTTAAGTTTTTCAGTTAATATTTTTTTTATCATTTCTATAGCAGGCGGTATATACCCTGCAGGGATCTCTTCAGTACCTATCTCACACAAAAAATTCGTATTATGTAACATCCTGTTTCTCCAAGTAATAAAAAAAATATTATGTAATTTCAGCCGCTGCTTTGGGTATAATTTTGATCAATTAAATGAGTCAATTCATTTTTTTATAAAATTGCAGCTTTCTAAGGGGATATTATTTTCTCTTTAAATATATAAAGGGATTACGGTGGGAACCGTTTTTTATAATCTCAAAATGCAGATGAGCTCCGGTTGATCTTCCCGTATTGCCCGATCTTCCGATAAATTGTCCCTGTTTTACATATTGGCCTTTTCTGACATAAATTCTTGAAAGATGCGCATAGAGAGATTTTATACGCCCCGGATGAGCTATAATTATCGACTTCCCGTAACCTCCAAGCCAGCCGGAAAATGCTATCTTACCATATTTGGTTGCCCTGACTCTTTCATATTTCGCCCTGATATCCATGCCCTGATGAAATTCCTTGTAATTTCTGTTAAAGGGATTTCTTCTCCAACCATAACCGCAGGTTATTATTCTTGTAAAGGTGGGCCATAAAAAACCGGGAAATATATTCTGCGGCCTCGCATCAGGAATAAAAATAGTACTCCCAACAGCAACAAAATCCGAATTCTTTAATTTATTGTATTTAACGATCTTTTCAAGAGAAACGCGATACTTTTTTGCCAGGTTAACAAGTTTAGTACCTTTTTTTACCCTGAATAGTATTCCGTCTTTACTGGGTATCCTAAAAACCGCTCCTTCCCTGATAAAATCGTAGGAATCCAGGTTATTACTGCCGCAAATGGTATCCATTGATACGCCGTACTTCTTTGCTATCTCGCTGAGGACTTCACCTTTCATTACTCTGTGTACATGAATTTCCACTTTGTCAGTCTCTTTTTCTTCAGAAAAATCAGTAAGACTCGATTTCAGAAGCGTCTCTTTTTTTTCCTCGTCACTGATAGCTTCGTTAAGATTTAAGATCTCTTTATCGCTAATTTTTTCGCTGCTGCCGTTTACATTATGAGACACGCTGTATGCCCATAGAATTATAGCGATTAACAAGACCAAAACAGAAACTGCAATAGAAAGTTTTTTAAAAATTCTGTTAAAGGGCCTCCTGATCGTTTTTATGAAGATATGCTTTTTGCCAATATAAACAATAATAATTTCATTATAATAAAATGAAACCGAAAGTCTTCCTATTTTAATTTTATCATAAAATGAATTTCTCATGGCATATTTACACAAAAAAGAATGACAATACGTTATGTCTCTTTTAATTTATATTTTTCTATTTTATCGGGAAAAAAATGATTTTACTAAATATTTATATTTTTTTACTCAAATATCAAACAGTTTTATTTTGCAGCCTGTCTGGAAGAAACACCATTATATGAATCTTCAATTATCTTTTTCGAATCCCTTCCATGACCTCCGGTGATGGTGACATTCCCTTTTGAAACAACACCGTTCTGTATTGTTAATATTGGGGTAACAATATCTCCAAGCACTTTTGCCGTTTCCAGCAGCCTCACCTCTTCGGAAGCGGTTATATTACCTATTACAGTCCCTGCAATAACAACCGACTTGGCTACTATGTCCGTTTTAACTTTACCGGTTTCTCCAACAACAAGCTCATTATCGGTTTTTATTTCGCCTTCAAACTTTCCGTCGATTCTCAAGGACCCGCTGATATAGAATTTCCCTTCAAAAACAGAGCCCGCACCGATTGTGCTGTTCATATTATCTCCTTTCCCAGCCATACTTACACCCCTCATATTGCTTAAACCTCATTTCTTAAATAAGTATTCTTTTTACTGATAAAAAATCAAAGCTGCAAGTCAAGTTTATTTATATCAAAATTGTTTAATTTCCCCACCGAAACCAGGGAAAACTTTTTATTCTCTAAAATATTAGACGCTATTTTGGAAAAATCGTCAAGTGTTATATTGTTTATTTCATCTATAATTTCATCAAAAGTAATCACTTCCCCAAATGTCATTTCATTTTTTGCAAGCTGACCCATCCTGACTTCAATACTTTCATAACTTAATGCAAGATTTCCCTTCATAAATGTTTTTGCATCGTGAAGTTCGCCTTCGGTTATACTGTTTTTCAAGATATCACGGCACTATGCAACAATCAACTCCACTGCCTTCCCGAACTTATCCGGCGATGTTGCGCAATAAATGCCAAACACTCCGTTATCGCTGTATGACGAATGAAAGGAATATATGGAATAGCTGATCCCCCTTTTCTCTCTGATATTCTGAAAAAGTCTCGACGACATATTGCCGCCCATTATTGTACTGAGTGAATACATGGACCATCTCATAGGGTCATTTCTGACAATTCCTTCGGTACCGAGACAGAAGTGCACCTGTTCAAGATCTCTCTCAACATGATTGTGATAAACGCGAACCGGTTTTGCATGAGAAGCAGTCTTCGTACCGGAAAGTTTCGAAGATCCCCTGTTAAAATATTCGGCAATAAGGTCTTTTGCTGCATTCTCATTAAAGCTGCCGGCAATTACAAAGACAGCATTATTGTCCCTGTAATGGTCTTTATAAAAACCGATTATATCGTCTCTTGCAGCATTGCCGATCCCTTCAATTGTACCTAAGATCGAATGGCTCAGAGGATGCCCCTTCAGCATGCTTTCAATAAAAATATCATGAATGAATTCGTCGGGAGTATCTTCATACATCCTAATCTCTTCAATAATGACATTCTTTTCCTTCTCAATTTCAACATCTTCAAAAAGAGAATTATAATACATGTCGGAAAGAATTTTAACAGCAAGCTCAAGATAATCGGAAACCACATTTATATAATAGCAGGTATATTCTCTGTTTGTTGCCGCATTATGCTGTCCTCCAACTCTGTCAATCTCTCTCGCAATGTCCTTAGACGAATAGTTTGTGGTTCCTTTGAAAAGCATATGCTCAACAAAATGAGCATATCCGTACTGACCTTCCTTTTCATCACGGGAACCCGTATTTATCCATAATCCAACTGAAACTGAGACAACATCTTTTATCGGTTCAAGTAATACGGTAAGCCCTTTTTCCTGTTTATATTTTATGACCATTTAATATCTTAATATCGATTTGATTTCAATTTGAGATTTACGCGCCTTTATATATTTTACCTTTCCAATGCTTCTTTCCTGCTCAAATCGATTCTGCCCTGCCTGTCAATATTGATGACCTTGACATGGACTTTATCTCCAACTTTAAGAATATCCGTAACGTGTCTTACTCTGTGATGGTCCAGATTGGAGATATGAACAAGTCCCTCTTTTTTTGGTAAGATCTCAACAAAAGCCCCATATTCAACAATTTTTTTAACAACACCTTCATAGATCTTCCCGACTTCTATATCTTCTACAAGTCTGTTGATCTGTTTTATTGCTTCATTAATTGAAGCTTCACTGTCCGAAGAAATCGTAACAAGTCCGTCATCATCTATATTTATGCTGGCACCGGAATCTTCAATGATCTTCTTGATCATCTTTCCGCCAGGACCGATTATGTCGCCGATCTTTTCCTGGTTCACCATAATGGTTTTTATTCTTGGAGCATACTCCGATATATTTTTTTCAGGTTCGGAGATAGCTTCCCTCATTTTCTCCAGTATATGAAGCCTTCCGTCTCTTGCCTGATACAGAGCGTCTCTCATAATTTCCAGAGTAATACCTTCGATTTTTATATCAAGCTGAAAAGCCGTGATACCCTTCTTTGTCCCCGCCACCTTAAAATCCATATCCCCGAGATGGTCTTCAAGTCCTATAATATCGCTTAACACGGCATATTTGTCGCCTTCCTTAACAAGCCCCATTGCAATTCCGGCAACAGCGTCCTTAAGAGGGACACCGGCATTAAACATCGAAAGAGACCCCGAACATACGGAAGCCATTGAAGATGATCCGTTCGATTCAAGGGTTTCAGATACCTGCCTGATAGTATAGGGGAATTCGCTCTCATCGGGAATGGCATACTCCAAAGCTCTTTCCGCCAGCATTCCGTGTCCGATCTCTCTGCGCCCGGTCCCGCCTACGCGCCCTGTTTCACCAACCGAGAAAGGAGGAAAATTATAGTGAAGCATAAATCTCTTTGTAGTTCCTCCTTCAACATAATCGAGCCGCTGAACATCCGAGGTGGTCCCAAGAGTTGTAATTCCAAGACTCTGCGTTTCCCCTCTTGTAAAAACAGCCGAACCGTGAGTTCTGGGAAGAAAACCCACGGTAATATCTATAGGCCTGATATCTTTTAATCCTCTGCCGTCGGCTCTCTCTCCTCTTTCAAGAATTCTCTTTCTTACGCATTCGGCATCAAACCCATTCAGTATCTCGCCAATTAACCCTTTGCTGTCGGGATATTCCTCTTCCAGTTGGGAAACGGCCTTATCAATTATTGAATTAAAGGCATTTTCTCTTTCTTTCTTTGCAGTATATTTATCAAGACTTTCAATTTCCTTGAAGTAATCTTCCCGTAATTTTTTCTTTAAATCCTCATTGGATTCTCTTGGAGAATATTCCATGATCGGTTTATTGATCTTTTTCGTAAAATCCTCCAGAACTTCACATATCTTAATGATATTCTCATGGGCAAATTCCACTGCCCTTAACATATCATCTTCCGAAACATTTTTCGAAGATCCTTCGATCATGGTTACGGCCTTTTTTGTACCTGCGCAGACAAGATCTATATCGCTCCTCTCTGCCTCTGAGAAAGTGGGGTTTATTATCCATTGGCCGTCAATTCTCCCCACTCTTACTGCTCCCACAGGCCCCTTGAAGGGCATTCCGGAAACGCACAGAGCAGCGGAAGCTGCATTAATAGCAACAACATCCTGCTGATTTTCTTTATCCGCAGACAGAACATATATAATTATCTGCACTTCATTTACAAAATCCTTTGGGAACAGCGGGCGTATGGGCCTGTCCGCCAGTCTGCATATTAAAGTCTCTCTATCCGAAGGCCTTGACTCTCTTTTTATAAATCCGCCCGGGATCTTGCCGCCCGCATAGGACATCTCTCTGTAATCCACCATGAGAGGGAAAAAATCCTGCCCCTCTTTTACACTCTTTGAAGCTACTGCAGAAGCAAATACAACTGTATCCCCATATGTAACAACAACGGCACCATCGGCCTGTTTAGCTAAATATCCGGTATTAAAATTAAGCTTCTCTTTTCCAACAACTAAACTAACATCCACACTCATTCAACTTACCTCTTTAATTACTTTCCTATAATATTTAATTCCGCCGTATAGATAAGATCTTTCCCAATGGTCAAAATAATACACAGTTACACAAACAAAACTATTTACAGCAATGTTAACAACGGTTAATTAAATTAATTGCGATCTATCCGGCATTATTCCGGATCATCATCTTCTTAGACCGAGAGATTGAATCAAATTTCTGTATCTGTTAATATCCTTCTCTTTAAGATAACCGAGCAATCTTCTTCTCCGGCCCACCATTTTTAACAGGCCTCTTCTTGAATGATGATCCTTCTTATGAATCTTAAAATGTTCGGTTAAATGATTAATTCTCTCAGTCAACAAAGCAACCTGTACTTCCGGAGATCCGGTATCATTTTCATTTAACCTGTACTTATCAATAGTTTCCTTTTTTGATGGCATAACTTTGAACTTATCCTCCTGTTCTTAATAATCTATTGATCTTTTATATTAATAATTTATTTATCCTGCTTTTTAATAATTCTGCATATTAAAAATATTCAAATAATTAATCTTCCATTTATCCAACCTGATATCGGCAATTGCAATAAGATTTTTGTCCTCATCGAGAATAATGTACGGTTTTTTATTACTCTCATCAATTGCCAGCACGCTCTCTCTGGAAAAATATACTCCGTTCAGAATTTTATTTCTGAAATCATTGCAAACCGTAATCTTGCTGAAATCATTCAATGCATTCTCAGGAGTCATAGCAAACTTCCCGTCTTTCAGTTCTCCCAAAACAAAGTCTTCAATTTCATTTAAAGTTCCGGCATCTTTGACATTAAAGGAACCCGATTCAATCCTTCTAAGCTTCTTCAGAAACGCTCCGCATCCAAGTATCTCTCCCATATCCCTTGCTATTGACCTTACATAGGTGCCTTTTGAACAGCGTAAATCAATGGAAACAATACTTTTATCTTTATCATAATTCAAGAGATCTATATCATAAACCTCAACAATTCTCTCCTTTAGTTCAACGGACTTCCCGTGCCTGACAAGATCGGAAGCCCTCCTTCCCTTCACTTTTAAAGACGAATATTCAGGCGGAACTTGAGATATCTTACCTGAAAAACCTTTTATCACACCTTTTAATATTTCACGCGTGATATTTTCAGCGGGTCTTTTATTAATTATTCTGCCGTAAATATCTATAGTATCCGTGCTTACGCCTAATTGAATTTCTCCATAATATCTTTTGTCGCTTTCAAGGAAAATTCTTGTCAGCTTTGTAGCCTTGCCGGTACAAACAACCAAAAGTCCTGAAGCAAACTTATCAAGCGTGCCCGAATGGCCTATTTTTTTTAAACCGGACAATCTCTTGATCTTACGGATCACCTCAAAGGAAGTAATACCTTCAGGTTTATCCACAAGAATTACTCTATTATCTAAAATTTTGGAAGCCACTCCCGATAACAATTGATATCCATTTAATATTAGTCTCTATCTTCATTCTTAACAAGATCTTCCAGTAAATCCACCATCTGCACCGCGTCTTTAACTGACGAATCCAGAAAAAACTGTATATGAGGAGTATATCTGATCTTGATACTTTTCCCGATTTTGTGCTGGATGAATCCCGCTGCCGATTTCAATCCCTCGTATGTTTTTCGTCTCTCTCCCGGAGTTCCCAAAATCGATACACCCACTTTGGCGTACTTTTTATCATTACTGAGGCTTACTCCCGTCACTGTCACAAATCCGATCCTGGGATCTTTGATCTCTTTAATAATAAGCTCGGAAATTACCCTCTTAATTAATTCTTCAAGTTTTTCCTTTCTATATGACATAGGTCATTGTCCGCTTCAAATTTTTAACGCTATAATTCCTTCTCATTTAATCGACCGGATCAACCTGCACCTCTTTCATTATATAAAACTCAAAAAAATCACCCTCTTTTACATCATTATAACCATCCATCACAAAACCGAACTCCTGACCCGCAAGAACCTCATTGACATCGTCTTTATAACGTTTGAGGGATTTTATATCACCGCTAAAGATAACTACCCCGTCTCTGATGAGCCTTATCTTTGCATTTTTAACCGCTCTGCCGCTGTTAAGGACAGATCCTGCAACTGTTCCGACTTTTGAGACTTTAAAGATCTGCTTTACTTCGCCCGAACCAATAATCTCTTCTCTGATCTCAGGTTTAGCCATACCTCTTATAGCAGCTTTTACCGAATCAGTGGCTTCAAAAATAATATTATAAAACTGTATGGACACATTCTCCTTGTCGGCAATATCCGAGACTCTCCCTGTGGGTCTTACATGATAACCTATAATAATCGCATTTGAAGCCGAAGCCAGCATAACATCCGATTCATTAATTCCTCCGGTTCCTATATGAATGACTTTAACTCTCACCTCATCATTTGAAAGTTCTTCAAGCGATTCCGATAATGCCCTTGCAGAACCGTCAACATCCGCCTTAACGATTATCCGCAATTCCTGAAGTTCCCCTTCTTTGATCATATCGGTAAGGGATTCCAGCGTTACTTTTCTGACTTTCTTGGCCGATTCAATCCTCTTATACTCAAGTCTTTTGTTGGATATCTGTTTGGCAAACTTCTCGGATTCAACTCCTTCAAAGGGATCGCCCGATTCGGGAACTCCCGATATGCCAAGGACTTCAACCGGCATAGAGGGCCCCGCTTCTTCTATCTGTTCGCCCTTATCGTTGAACATAGCCCTTACCTTTCCGGAAAATACGCCCACAACAAAGGGATCTCCAACTCTCAATGTGCCGTTCTGGATAAGAATTGTAGTCACGGGGCCGCGTCCTACATCGAGTTTTGCTTCAAGAACGGTTCCTCTGGCTCTTAATTTCGGGTTTGCCTTTAATTCGAGCATCTCCGTTTGTATTAAGATCAATTCGAGCAGTTCGTTAATATTAATATTCTTCTTCGCACTTATTTCACAGAAGAGGGTTGTTCCTCCCCATTCTTCCGGCACAAGATCATACTGAGCAAGCGCCTGTTTCACTCTCTGCGGATTGGCGTCTTCCAGATCGATCTTATTGATCGCAACAATGATCGGGACATCGGCATCTTTTGCATGATTTATTGCTTCAATAGTCTGGGGCATTACTCCGTCATTAGCGGCAACAATAAGAACAACAATATCGGTTACGCTTGCTCCTCTGGCTCTCATCTTTGTAAATGCCGCATGTCCCGGAGTATCAAGGAATGTTATTTTTTTGCCGCCCACATTCACCATATAGGCTCCGATATGCTGGGTTATGCCTCCGAATTCCTGATCAATTATATTAGTCTTTCTAATGGTATCCAGCAATCTGGTTTTACCATGATCAACATGTCCCATTACGGTTACAACCGGCGGAACAGGCACATTATCCTCGCCCCTATCTTCTTCTTCCTGTTTAATTACCGTTTCATCGTATAATGATACTACTTTTACTTCCGTATTATATTCGGCGGCAAGAATTACCGTTGTATCCAGATCCAGAGCCTGATTAATTGTTACAAGCTCTCCAAGCTTCATCAGCTTTGCGATCACATCGCCGGCTTTAACATTAAGTTTTTTTGCCAGATCTCCTACGCTGATGCCCTCGGTAATAGTTATTACATCAGGGGTAACAACTTCCCTTTTTATATTCTCCTGCTGTTTTTTTCTGTAAGAAAAGGATTTTTCAGACCATTTCTCTTTTGTATATTTCTTCTTTGCATCCTTCTCTTTTTCTTTTCCCTTTTTCCTCTTTTTTGAAAAATCGGGCTTTGACGCTCCCTCAGCTGCTTTTTCAACTCCGATGACAGCGGCTTTTTTATCTTCTTTTTTTTCATCCTTTTTCAAAGAAGGCGTTTCCCTACTCTCGGTTACAGATCTTCTTTTGCCTGTATCCGATGCCGTTTCTTTCTTTTCAGCCTCGATTCTCTTTTTATCAGCGTTTTCCTTCTGCTTCTTATCCTTCGGGTCTTCCTTTTTTGTTTTTGCCGATTTTCCATCTCTTTCAGAAGTTCCTATTTTTTTCTCTTTAAGTTCCTTGGACACATGTACTTTTCGTTTTAATTTTATCTTCTTTCCTTTTCTTATCTTCTCAACTTCTTTTATCTTCTTGGTTTTAATTACTTCTATCTTCTTTTCAATCAGAAACAGCTCCTGATCGTTCAATTCTGAAGATTCACTATCACAGGTGATTCCGAGATCTTTACACACTTCCAAAAGATCTTTCATAGTAATATGATTTTTTGTTGCAATATCAATAGCTTTCATTTATATTTTTGTCACCTTTAATTTTTTACTCTTCGGAATCTTCATCTATCTCATCGTCATCATCTTCTTCGTCATATTCTTCAAATTCAACAGTTTCTGAAATCATTTCAAGTATTTTTTGGGCAGTCTTTTCGCCAATACCGTCAATTTTCATCAAATCTTCCAGCGAATACTCCACAAGATCTTCAACAGAAAAGATACCGCCGCTTTCAAGAAGTTTTATGGTCCTGGGATCAAGCCCCGGAAGTTCTTCAAGAGATGTCTCGTCCTCACTGCTCTGTGAAAAGAGCTGCTCCACAATAGCTCTGGAATCGCTCGAAGCAAGAAATTCCCTGTACTGATCTTCCGTTTTAATATCAATATCAAATCCGCAAAGTCTCGATGCCAGCCTTACATTGTGACCGTTTTTACCAACAGCAAAGGAATAATTATCATTCTCAACTACGGCAATAACTCCGCCGTCTGCAATTTCCACTATCTCCTTTACCCTTGCCGGAGTTAACGCGTTTGCAGCCATAATTTTTTTGTCAGGAAAATATTCCACCACATCAATCTTCTCACCTTCAAGCTCTCTTACAATAGACTGTATTCTGATCCCGCGCATACCGACACACGCTCCGACAGAATCGATATCGTCTCTTTCGCTTGTAACTGCAACTTTTGTACGCAGGCCCGGCTCTCGGACAATATTAACGATCTTTACAACATTGTCATAGATTTCCGGGATTTCCATCTCAAATAATTTTTCAATAAACTTCGGATGAGCCCGTGACAATACGATATTGGGCCCCTTGGTATTTTTTTGTACCGTTAATATAAGCGCCTTTATTCTGTCGCCTGTTTTAAAATGTTCGAGGGGAGACTGCTCCCTCAAAGGAAGTATTCCTTCGGTACGGCCAAGTTCAACAAAAATTGCATCCCTGGATTTCCGCTGAAGAAAACCGTTTATGAGCTCGCCCTCTTTATCTTTGAATTCATTGTATATAATATTTTTTTCCGCTTCTTTTATTTTCTGGATGATTACCTGCTTGGCTGTTTGCGCCGCAATACGCCCGAAAGATTCAAGAGGATTCTCTTCCACATTGATATCATCTCCAAGATCCGCATGGGGCTGTATTTTCCTGGCCTTTTCAAGGGAGATCTCTTCAGCCGGATTCTTAGCATTTTTGACAACCATCCTTCTGGAAACAACAGTAACATTATTATTCTCTCTGTCAAAAACCACTTTCACATTGTCTACGGTGCCGTACTGCTTTTTATATGCCGACAGCATAGCGGACTCAACAATTGCCTCAATCTCTTCCCTTGGTATTCCTTTATCAGCAGCGATCTGATGTAATGCCTCAAAAAAATTGTTACTCATATCAAATTCACCTTCTAATAATCAAGTTGTGCATTAACAATATTGTTATAATCCAGAAATAGTTTCCTGTTATCCGAAAGAACTTCAATTTTTTCTTCATTAACTTTTTGCAATATTCCTTTTATTACCTTTTTAATATCATCACTATAATAAACGATCTTTACCGGCGATCCCACAAATCTCTTGATCTCTTCCATATTTCTTAACTTTCGTTTCAAACCCGGCGAAGATACCTCCAATGTATAGTTGGGTAAAATATCTTCAAATTGAAGAATTTGATCAAGTCTTTTACTGTATATTTCACAGTCACTGTGAGCGATCCCTTCAAGTTTATCAATGATCACTCTGATACTTGAATTCTCCCCTTTCAGATATATTGACGAATCATAGATCATGTATTCCAATTCCTCTGCAACATTATTGATTATTTCCAAGATCTTTTCCTTCCTCACATGCTACTCCGGAACAATAAGCTCTTTTTATGTACCAAAAAAGGAGAGCGGGCCGCTCTCCTTTTATGAATGTCATAAAAAAAGATTTTACATTAAAACACGACAATATTGAAATATACACCTAAAATTACAAGCATTTTAATCCTTTAATATTAAAAAATACGCCTATAACAATTAAAAGACTTGTCAATTAGAAGCTGATATTTAAATTAATTTAATACTAAATTAACAAGAAGATCTAAATATGGATATTAATAAACTGAACGAAAACCAACGCAAAGCAGTTCTTCAAACCGACGGCCCTCTGCTGATCCTGGCGGGTGCGGGATCAGGGAAAACAAGAGTAATTACTTACAGAATAGCCCATCTGATAAATAACATTGGGGTCCCCCCTTATAATATTTTTGCAGTTACATTTACGAACAAAGCCGCACACGAAATGAAACAGAGAATCTCAGACCTTATCGGGCCGGCGGGAAATTCGGTTTTTATTAAAACATTCCATTCCGCTTCAGTATACATATTAAGGAATTTCGGCGAGAAGATCGGGATCCCGGGATCATTTACCATATACGACCAGAGCGACCAGCATACTGTCATAAAGGAAATACTCTTGAACATGAGGCTGGATCCGAAAAAGATCAAACCTCAAATGATATCGTCAAAGATCTCTGAAATTAAAAACAAAACCGGCACATCTTCAAATATTGACATGACTATTCACGCTCCCGATTTTTATACATTTGATTTTGCCGATCTGTTCAACAAATATCATGAAACCTTAAAAAAATCAGACGCACTGGACTTTGACGACCTTCTCATCAAAACAGTTGAATTGTTCAGAGAAGCTCCTTCCGTACTGAGGACACTTCAAAGAAAATGGAATTACGTTATGGTGGATGAATATCAGGACACAAATTACTCGCAATATTTGATCTCCAAATATCTTGCATCTGCCCACAGGAATATATGTGTTGTAGGCGACGATGACCAGTCTATCTATTCATGGAGAGGGGCCGATATCAGCAACATTTTAAACTTTGAAAAAGATTACCCCGATACCACAGTCATCACTCTTGAAGAAAATTACAGATCCACCGAACCGATCATAAAAACCGCAGGCTTTATAATCAGAAATAATATACATCGAAAAGAAAAGAACATCAGATCAACAAGAGGAGACGGGGAACAGGCGATCTGGTGTCGGGCAGGCAATGAATACAGTGAAGCCGAATATGTTATTAATTCAATAATCTCCCTTAAGCACAGAGAAAATTACAAAAACAGCGATTTTGCCATCTTCTACCGCACAAATGCCCAGTCAAGGATCTTTGAAGATTTCCTGAGAAAGGAAAATATCCCCTATAAAGTTGTGGGAGGATTAAAATTCTACGACAGAAAAGAGATAAAGGATATTCTGGCATACCTCAAATTCATATCCAACAGAAGGGATTCCGTATCTCTTTTCAGGATAATAAATACTCCATCAAGAGGGATCGGGAAGGCAACTATTGAAAGGATCAGAAACGCCGCTCTGATCAATTCAAAATCCCTGTGGGAAATAATTAAGGATGATCACTTAAAAGAGAAAACTTCCAAAGGACTAAAAGAATTTAAAAACATTATAATAAGAGGCATAGAACTCGAAAAGGATGTTCCTGAAAAAATAAAGCTCTCCGATTTTGTAAATGAAATAATTGATATTACAGGATACAGAAAAAATCTGGAAGAAGATAATTCTATGGAGAGCAATACAAGGCTTGAGAATATAAACGAATTTATTAACAGCGTTATCGATTTTCAGATAAGCACGCCTCATATATCCCTTGACCGGTTTCTTCAGGAAATATCCCTCTTTACTACCGAAGACAATCCGGCAGAAGAATTAGACAGTACCGACTATGTAACCCTGATGACCGTGCACAATGCCAAGGGCCTTGAATTCCCGGTTGTATTTATGACAGGAATGGAAGAGAATATCTTTCCTCACAAATTCTCTATTGACACAGAAGAGGGAATTGAGGAGGAGAGAAGATTATGCTATGTAGGTATTACAAGGGCGATGGACCGCATAATTTTGACAACCGCCGAAATAAGAAGGTCTTATATGATGACCGCCGACTACAGAGAACCTTCGAGATTTATATTTGAGATACCTGAAGATCACTTAATTCAAAGCAGCTACAATTCGGACGGATTCAGATCAGCCCCGCAGTATGACAGGAGCCGATCTTATCACAATAACAATTATAATAGAACTGCATGCTCAAAATTCAATACCAGAGAAAAGGTTGTTCACCCAAAATACGGAACGGGCACCATTCTAACGATTGAAGGCAGCGGAGACAACACAAAATTAACAATTTTATTCGGATCATCAAAGAAGACTTTTCTCGAAAAGTACACTCCCCTTGAGAAGTTAAACTAAAGTTATGGTCTTTTAACTTCGAAAATTAAAATATGATAACTTCTCAAGGAGTGCCTTTATGTACAGACTCTTACCCCTGATTTTTCTTCTGCTCTTGGCATGCTCAAAAAAAATCAATAAACCCCATTCGGCAGTAAGAGGAAATACCGGTTTAAGAAATATTGCCGAAGCTGAAAAAACCGGATATTATATAAACGTAAAAACTTTAGAGGATTTTTTTAACAGATGTATGTCGGATATTATCAGAGCTAAAAAGGTAATAGTAGAAAGCGACATTGTCAAAATGCTCACTCACTTTCAAAATATGAACGCCGGGGGAAAGAGATATTATATTCTTGAAAAGGAAAATATAACTTCCATGATTGAAGCTGTAACAAAAAATGTATATTCCGATTTTATTCTGATCAATAAAAAGGGCCGTATTATTTATACCCGTTCCAATGACGATATTTTCAGTAAAAATGTCAGAACCCATCTTGTTAACACACCTCTGAGCAGATGTTATGAAAACCGCAAAAAAGGAATATATGTTGAAGACGTTTCAACTCTAAGGCCTTCTATAGAAAACCACTCAATGTTTATCTCAATAAGGGTCGGCGGAGGTAATTCATATCCCGGAATTTTTGTGCTTCAGTTCAATCCCGACAGAATAAAAGAAATATTAAACGATAAAACGGAAATAATAGGCAGAGACAACAGATACAGAATATCCTACACCATGGATAATCTCCTGTCTATTTACAGATATTCTGATAAAATAGATATGCGTCTTCCTTCAAATAAAAAAGATATTTACAGCTTTTCCACATCCGATCATAAAAATTTCGATTACAAATTTTTCAATTTCAAAAATCTCAACTGGATCGTTGTAAAAGAAAGAAACTGATCTTCCTATACAAAATAATTCTGCACTTTCTCATGTATACCGCTGAATATATCAGGGAAAAAATAATTGTCTGAAATGTCATTGACCAATTTAGATGATATCCGAACCAATCGTTCATTGTCAATTAATGGTATTTGCACGCGGAGCATACCTCTGATAAGCCCCGGAAAGACTGCCGAGAAATTCGCAAGATCAACATTTATAAATTCTCTTGCTCCGTTTTTTAAAATCATATCCCCAAAATTTTCTCCGTCATCGAGGAGCGAAATAAAATACTGCCCCGGACGGATCTTTCGGCAGAAATCCTCCTCAAAATTTTTTTTGAGAAGGATAATTAAATCGGCGTTATTAAGAATATTTTCGGAAGTCGTAGCAAGACCTTCGGAATTCTCGAACATAAGCATCAGCTTCTCATTATGGTCAAAGCCGAGGACTCTGTAAAAACCGAAATCCATAAAGATCTTTGCCAGCCTGATAGCGCTGATATTTATGCCGATTATTCCTACAGTAGTTTCCCTTTTGTCAATAGCGTTCTTTTCAAGAATTTTACGGACAATTGTAAGTATATGCAAGGGCACTTCGTCGTATATATAAGAAATCAAGGGTAAAGCCGTATCCGAATACAGTTGTTCATAAGGAAGGCTCACAACAGGATCGCTGTTTATTATGCGGATAAATGAAAAGGTACCTTTTATCTGCCCTATTGCCTTTAACAGATCTTCAGGCTGATCATAGTTTACCAAAAGAGGCACCGGATTAAGATCAATCAAACGGCTGATAATAACCGAATCCTTTTCGGCATTTGAATAGAGAATTAACATATCATCGGAACTGTTTTCATTGCTGGTTTTTACGCAGCCCAGCAGGCCGATATTTCTCGAAATTCCGGTAAAATCGAAACCGACTCCTTTGCGGATCTTTCCATGTACCAACTCGGTTGCGCCAAGCAGATCTATTTCATAATCATTTACCGTTTCAAGCGGAAGTTTTCCCGAAATCCGCAGCAATCCCCCTTTGATCTTTTCTTCCAGGGCATTGCCGATAGTAACTACCGAATACTTTTCAGGGTAACTCTCAATACTGCTTATAAAATGAAGAAAATTATTTCTTCTGTGATATAATATCTCAAGTATAAACTGCTCTTCCCTTTCGGTGCTGTCGATCAGCCTGAGATTATGAAGCTCGCACCCGCATTTATACAGATCAAATATCAATTGCGGAAACAATCCCTTTTTTATTTTAACGGTGACTTCAGATACCAATCTCATAAATACAGCACAATAAATCTATTCTGATATATTATTTCAGTCTGGTGAAGATCATTCTCCCCGCAGTTGTCTGCAGGACAGAAGTTACAACAACATCAACATCGTTGTTTAACATTTTTCTTCCGTTCTCGACCACAACCATTGTACCGTCATCGAGATACCCGATTGCCTGATCCGGATCTTTGCCCTCTTTGATCAAAGAGACTCTCATCTCCTCGCCCGGAAGGACAATCGGTTTCAACGCATTGGAAAGCTGATTTATATTCAATACAGGCACGCCGTGAAACTCGGCTACTTTGTTCAGATTAAAATCATTGGTAATAACCTTGGCTTTCATCACTTTTGCAAGCTTTACAAGCTTGGCGTCAACTTCCGGTATATCCTTAAAATCCATATCGGAAATTTTAACCATAATCGATTTGTCTTTCTGCATCTTATTCAGAATATCCAGCCCCCGTCTTCCTCTGTTCCTCTTGATCGAATCAGCGGAATCGGCGATCATCTGCAGTTCGTTCAGCACAAAATTGGGGATTACAAGAATCCCCTCAAGGAATTTTGTATCGCAGATATCTGAAATTCTGCCGTCAATTATTACGCTTGTATCCAGTATCTTATAGGATATCTGGCTTCCGTTATCTTCTACATTGGCCGGCAGCAGCTTATTTAAAAAACCGATATGTTCATTATTGATCACAAAGAACATCATAACTGCAAAACCGAAAACATGATAGGAAAGAGGTTTTAATATTGACGAGTATTGCGATAATAGTTTCACATCCATTGCAGAGTATGCAATTCCGATAAAATGCCCGATAACAAGACCCAGAATCAAACCGGTTATAGCAGATAAGAGTATTCTGACTGAAAAAGTATGCGATACATATTCAATAGCTATAATAAATATAAGCGACACAACTCCTGCAGCAGCGCCTGTAATAAGAGCGGAATTAATTGACTCTGAAATAAAATAGAGAGATGAAAAAATAATTGATGTAAGAATAAATAGTGATCTTAATATAATAATCATAATGTAATGACTCCTTAAAAAAATATAAATAAACAGATATAAATATTAATAATGAGGTATAATCTATCTCAGATAAGTTACAGAAGAGAAAATTGAATGCCGCCAAATATTAATCTTTTCCCGATTCCGGGTTAAATGAAGACAGCGCTTCGGATACAATATTTCCGGCTTCTTCAACATCGATTTTTTTTGCCAGAGCAAGTTCATGAGAGATCAGCTGATATGCATTTTCGTATAGTTTTCTTTCCATTATTGACAGTTCTTTCTCACATCCTCTTCTGTAAAGATCCCTGGCGACTTCGGCGACTTCATAAATTGATCCGCTTTTCACTTTTTCAATATTATTCTGATATCTCTGTTTCCAGTCTTCCTCGATCTTAATATTCTCCTTTTGCAGAACATTGAGGACTTTCTTAACTTCTCTTTTAGATATGATACTTCTGATCCCAATTGTGTCGGCATTTTTTACCGGGATCATAACTTTCATACCGCTGTTTATGATTGAAATAATGTAGTACTCTCCCTTTTTTCCCAGAACAACCTTTTTTTCAATACCATCAATAATTCCTACGCCATGCATCGGATAAACTATTTCATCGCCAACCTTATACATAATACTCTCCTGAAAAAATGATACCTCATAAATAAAACAAAAAAATTAACTTTAACAGAATATAAATAAATTATTCCTCATTACCATTTCCCGTCAGACCTTCCTTTTCCAGATACCTTTCAAGAACAGTCTGCATTTTGTAATGCTTGCCGTCGCAAACGGACCTGGCTCTGCCGCTTCCGGGCAAGCCGTATCCGGTTGAGATCTTTTTACAATTTGGTCCCGGTATTAATCCCGTATACATACACACAGCCTTACCTACAACACCCGGCGGTTTTCCGGAAAAGACAGGGTCTTTCATTCCGTTATAAATGTCCCTCATATAATTTGCCCAGATAGGGCCGGCAACCGAGGAACCGGCCTGATGTTTCCCAAGGGACATAAAGGACTTGTCATATCCTACCCAAACAACAGTCGTTATATCAGAAGTAAAACCGCAAAACCACGCGTCAGTCCAGTTGGATGTTGTGCCCGTTTTGCCGGCTGCCCTTTTGTAAAATCTCGATTTTCTCCTGATCGATTGCGTGGCAGTTCCCCTATTGATTACACCCTCCATGAGAGTTCTCATAATATAAGCTACCTGTTCGGATATTACCTGAATATCTCCGTTTATTTCTTTTAATGCAATAATTTTCCCTACCTCTTCCTCAATATTCACAAGTTCGTTTCCGTCTCTGTCTGTAACGTATCGAACGGCAAAGGGGATCACATCTCTTCCGCGATTTGCATAGATCGAATAGGCAGTGGCTATTTCAAAGGGCGTTACTTCAGTTGACCCCAGCGCAAGGGAAGGGTTAGGATTAAAGCGCGATTGGGGGACCTTAAGCATCTTTGAAGCATAGCTTATCACTTTTTCCGGTCCTACTATATCATAAATTCTAACCGAGATTATGTTTATAGACATAGCGAGAGCTTTAGTTATGGGAACCATCCCGCGGAAATCGCCTTCATAATTACTGGGCGACCACGTATCACCCTGAGCGTCTATGTCAATAATGGGCGCATCAGGAAGAACCGTTGCAGTGCTTATCCTTTTAGACTCGATCCCTGCTCCATAGACAAATGGTTTGAAAGCGGAACCGGGCTGCCTCCTTGCCTGAATGGCCCGGTTATACTGGTTCGATACTTTGAATTCCGAACCTCCGACCATTGTTGTTATATAGCCCGTTTTGGGTTCAATGGCAATTAAGGCGCCCTCCACATTCAAAGAGGTGGATATACCGGCAATAAGGGAACGAAATCTTTCAATAGATCTGTTTACTTTTGGAGCATCAGTTAAAAGCGACAGAATATCAATGGAATCGATGAGTCTGTCAACCATCCTCTTCTTAAAATTTGTAGTAATATCCAGCTTGACCAGCAATCCCGGGAGACTGAATATCAACCTCAAGGTACTGTAAGCGCCGATGAGCCCCCTGTCAACAGCTCTGTTATAATATTCGTTTGCTTTTGATGAAATTATATTCTGTTCTTTAACGCCCTTCTGAAGATACTTCTGTCCCAGTTTCTGTCTTTTCAGATCGAGCGTTGTATATACATTCAGACCGCCCCCATAAACAACATCCCTTCCGAATCTTGATATTAATATCTGCCTCACATAATCTGTAAAATAGGGCGCATGGTCAATATTTTTTGATATTGCCGTCTTTGTAGGATACTCTGTCTTAATAGATTCAATAAATGCGGGCCAGAATTCATTGAACATCTTTTCGGCTTTTTCTCCGGAAAGAAATCCCGCTTCAACCATTCTGTTAAAAGAATCTTTACTTTTTTCAAAGGCAGCTCTGGGAAACTTCAGCGGAGAATATCCGCTCGGTTTTGACGGTAAAGCTGCAAGAAGCAGACTTTCGGCAACAGTCAGATATTTTACATCCTTGTTAAAGAAAAATCTGGCAGCTGCTGCAATACCGTGGCATCCGTGTCCCAGATATATCTGATTAAAATACATTTCAAGGATCTCTTCTTTTGAGAACTTTTTTTCTATCTGAAAAGCAAGCACAGCTTCAAGCGCTTTTCTTGCAATTGTTCTCTCTCCCTTTGTAAAAAGCCTTTTTGCAAGCTGCTGTGTTATTGTTGAGCCTCCCTGTACAATTGTGATCCTCCCTCTCTTTATTGACGCAAGAATATTTTTTACCATGGCTCTCATAATGGAAACCGGATCAATCCCAAAGTGCTCATAAAAATATTTGTCTTCTACAGCAAGAAAAGACTTGATAAGACTACCCGGCAGATCCTCATATGAGATAAGATCCCTCTTTTCCTGAAACAGCTCTGCAATCAGCTGTCCGTGAACATCGTACAATCTGGTTGGAATATTAGGCTGAAACTTCTTCAGGTTGTCTATTCCTGAGAAGTTCTTGATCTGAGCAGTAATATAACCGAAAATTGACCCGCCGGTAATTGAAAAAAGTACTACAAGAACCAGTGCGATTTTCTCAATTCTTAAAAATCTTTTCTCCGTCATCTTGTATATTTTATGCTATTCAGCATTAAACTCCTTACAAAAAACGATCCGGGATATACAGCCATAACGACAATCCCCCGCACCGGCATTAATTTATGTACAAAATATTAATTGGCATTAAATTTCTCAATTATAATTAATGACTTAAAAATTTTTTTTATTTTTTTGCCATTTTTATAATATAAAAGATCAGAAAAAGAACCGCCAGCCCTATCACAGCCCAGACAAATATTGAAAATACTGCGCTGATAACAAATCCCAGCATCTTTAATATGATCGGCAGGACATATCTTAATAAAATATATAAGGCAACAATTATACCTAAATAATAAAATATCTTTTTCACATTTTCATTCATTGTAATCATCCTATTATACTATATATTGATAAAATAAATTAATTTTTAAATTCCAAGCTAATCAAGCTATTTTTGAAAAAATTAAACAAATTGCCCCTTTTTTTTCAAAAAATTCATAGTGAAGCTAAATATATACTTGATTAGTATCTTTTTTTTATTTTCTTTACAAAAAAAAATCTTTTTTATAAATAATTTAACTTTTCCGATCCAAAGACTTAACAGAGAGCAAGACAAAATAAACGTTATGAAACAAATAAAAAGAAAAATCTACAAACCGCTGAATATTGCAGTATCTCTATTGATAATTTCTTTTTTTATAATTCTCCTTTACCTTACCGGTATAGATAACTTTAAAATCCTTTTCTATTCAAAACACTCATATAGATTATCTTTAACGTTATCTATATCCTTGCTTATTGTTATTCTTAATATTATTGCTTTATCTTTCCCGGCTAAGATATTTACAAAAAAATTTATCCCATTATTTATTAATTTAATCAACATATTTTTGATCACAACTCTTCTTTCATTGGGAATATATTTTAAATTCAAATACAGAGAAGTAATCCGCGGGAAAAAACCGAATGCCTTTGAAAAGTACAGGTATAAGGCCGGCCCCTTTATACAATTGGGCCCATTTGAGAACAGAACTGCAAAATCCCCTGAAAACTCAATGGTAATATGGTGGTTCACCCCTGAAAAGATGGATAAAACAGCTTACATTAAATATGGAACATCTCCGGATCCGAACAGAATGAAAACCGAAATCGAAACCCTCAATGGTGACGGCAGGAAACATGTTGTTGAGTTAATGAATTTATCTCCATCCACAACCTATTATTACTCAATTCCCGATTTTGACAATACTATTTACAGCTTTTCAACCGCTCCCAATGAAAAAAACAGGGAGGCCTTCCATATCTTATGTACAGGCGATGTAAGAAATCACGGCAAAGATACTCTGTCTCTATATAAGATCATCAATGAATCGGCTGATTTACTCTATAATGGCATGAACATTAGACCTTCTTTTAAAATCATTCTTGGCGATCTGATCTACAATGGAAGAGATATGAAATCATGGAACCTTTATTTCTCGTCCGAAAAGATGCACAGCTCCATATATCCCGGCATAACTGTTTTTGGAAATCATGAATTCTATGCCGATTATGGCGGCAATTTTAATTACTTTTTTCCCCAACCCCGTTACTTTTCATTCGACTATTCCAATGCCCATTTTATATTTATCCACAATTACGACGGTTTACTGAGATCAACAGGTAAGAAACAGTATGAGTTTATTAAGGAAGATCTTAAGAAGAACTACAATAAAAAATGGATAATCGTAGCAATACATGAACCCCTTTTAAGCACAGGCGATTACAACATGAACAAAATATTAATTGCCCAGTATTTCCAATTATTCAGAAAATATAAAGTTGATATGGTTCTGGCAGGCCACGACCACCATTACGACAGTTTCCACACGGACAAAAATACAAAATGGGGAGGAACTCTCTACATTGTCAACGGCGGTGGAGGAGCAAGAGTTGACGCATACCTTTTAAACAGAAAAAGCAAAAAATGGAAAAAATGGTACCATGACCGAAATTCCGAATACGGCCTCTATCAAAACGACAAATATACTGTTAACTATCACATTTACGGGGAGATATCCTGGGGTTTTATGGATATTGAGATATCAAAAGAGGAAATCAAATCCACCTATTACAGAGTCATTGATATTGAGAGATACTTTGAAGAAACGGGTCAGGATATAAAATCATTGGAAATAATTACCGACATCGCACCTTCATACCAAAAAGTTCATACTGTTTCCAAAGAAAGGTCTTTTAAATAAGGGCTTTTCAGTTCTACGGTCTTTCAGCAACTCTTACAAATAGATTTACAATTCTCCTGTCTCTCCACACCGAAACTTTCATTCTCTTGCCTATCTGAGCCTGCCCGATTATATTTAAAAGATCCTTAAAACCTTTAATTTTTTTATTGTTAAGTTTGATTATTACGTCTCCGACTTTAATGCCTCCCCTTTCGGCAGGGCTTCCGGATAGTACTTCACCAACAAGAGCTCCCTCCTTTGATTTAAGTCCCAGCTGTCTTGCATACCTGTCTGTCAGTTCAATTATACTTATGCCGAAATAACCTCGCTTAACCTTTTTATATTTTTTCAACTGGTCAAGAATAGATCTGGCAGTGTTCATCGGAATGGCAAAACCGATCCCCATATATCCGCCGCTTTTGGAATATATCATTCTGTTTATACCGATTACTTCTCCATAAATATTAATAAGGGGTCCGCCCGAATTCCCCGGATTGATCGACGCATCAGTCTGTATATGCGACCCGCCTATAAAATCAACGTCATTTCTCCCAATTGCGCTTATTACTCCGACAGTAAAGGTTTTATCAAGTCCGAAGGGGTTGCCGATCGCCACGGCCCAATCGCCCACCTTTACCTCGTCGGAATTCCCGAGATAAACCGGCCTAAGTTCATCGGACGATTTTATTTTCAATAAAGCTATATCGGTTCTCTGATCCGAACCTATTATCTCGGCATCATAAGTTTTATTATTGATCTTTACATGCACTTTATCAACACCGCTGATAACGTGATGATTTGTGCAGATATATCCGTCCTTTGTTAAAACGAATCCCGTACCGAGGCCGGTTCGCTTTTCAACTCTTGTTCCGCCTCTCCTTCCGAAAAACTCCCTTAAAAAAGGATCATTAAGATAGGGATTTTGTATTCTTACAAACTGTTCCGTTGTGATGAATACTACGCTGTCTCTGTAGAGATCAAAAATTCTTCTAAAGGTTTTTTGAATTTCTTCCGCCTTTACAGTCTCCTCTTTTCCTTTCAGAGGAGACTGGTCAATGTTTCCGAAAAGTTCGGTATTTGAAGAGTCAAATCTGGAACAGTAAAACTGATTGGTAAAAATCCCTGCCGCCATCAGAAAAATAACAATTGATAAATAAATTCTGCTTCTCATTTTATACTCCAACACACCAATGATATTATATTTTCTCATTTCCAAAAATTATCTTTTTTGTATCTGCTTTCTTTCAACTTTTCTTTCAGTATTTCTTCTTTAAAAGTATACCTGTCATTTGTGGACCCGTCTATTTCAATCTGCTTTATATCCACCATATTAATTTTTTCATCACTACAGGCAGCGAAAACCAAAAGAAACAGAATTGCTATAATATATATTTTTGTATATAATGTCATGGCATATAACGATTTATTATGATATACCTAACAATATAACCGAATATTTTTCAATAACTAAATATCTTTAAAATAATTTATTACTTTCAATGAGAATTGTAACAGGCCCGGAATTATTGAGGGATACTTTCATATTTGCGCCAAATATTCCTGTTTTAACTCTTTCATAGCGGGATTTGAATCTATCAATGAAGATATTGTAAAAATTCTCTGCTCTGACAGGTTCCATAGCGTTTGAAAAAGAGGGTCTGTTCCCTTTATGCACAGTTCCGTATAGAGTAAACTGAGATACAAGCAATACTTCACCGCCGCTTTCAGCAACGGAGAGATTCATCATACCATTCTCATCATCAAAAATCCTCACATTAAGTATTTTTTTTATAATATATTCAATATCTCTGTCAGAGTCCTCTGAATGGAAACCAATGAGTGCAACTATACCCTTATGGATCGACGAAACGACTTTATCATCAACTTCAACAGAGGCATCTGATACTCTCTGAATAACAGCCCGCATAATTCAGACCGGAAGGATAAATCATTTCAATTTTTCTCTTAAGACATCTTCAGGCTGGACACCTACAAACCTCTCAACTTCTTTACCGTCCTTAAAAAGTATAAGGGTAGGTATTGATACGATCCCCATTTTCTGAGCAACGGCCGGATTATCATCAGTATTGATCTTTGCAATTACTACATCAATATCATCAGCATCTGAAAGCTTTTCAAGTATAGGGGTCTGCATTCTGCAAGGCCCGCACCAGGGAGCCCAGAAATCAACAAGCACTCTCCCTTCAGCACCCAGTACATCCGTCTCAAAATTTTCACTGTTTAATTCTAAAATTGAACTCATATACTTCTCCTATTTTTGTAAAAATTCTTTTCCTCTCGAT
>JAJRXZ010000029.1 GCA_024276015.1 Spirochaetota bacterium
ATTCTTAATGCCAAAGCAAAAAACAGATGGGAGCTCATTGATTAGATGCTTGAACTGGCTGCTAAGAATAATGAAATTCCTGTAAATGAAAAAAAATCGATCAGGGATTCCCTCATCGAAAGAGAAAAATCCATGAGTACCGGAATCGGCAACGGAGTCGCTATTCCTCATTGCGCTACGCCAATAATAAATGAACCTGTTATTATTATGGCTTTGAGCAGAAACAGCATAGATTTTGACGCTATAGACAACAATCCTGTCAATATTATTATCCTTCTGCTGGTTCCAAAAGTAAAACTGTCACAGCATATAAAGACCCTTGCCAATATTGCAAAGTTGATGAGCGACGAAAAACTGAGACAAAAAATCCTTGCCTTAAAAACCACAAATTCCATTATAAAAGCCATGAAAAAATTTGAACATCCCGTACCAAAGAAAGCTGAAGTAAAAAGATAGATGGACGAAATATCAAGAATAGTAAATCCGGAAAAACTGGAGAACGAAGAATTCGATAATGAAAAATCCTTAAGGCCCGCAAATCTGAGAGAGTTTATAGGGCAGAAAAAAATAACTGAAAACCTCAACGTATTCATAAAATCTGCAAAACTGAGGGGAGAACCTCTTGACCACGTTTTGCTTGCGGGCCCTCCGGGACTTGGCAAAACCACGCTGGCTTATATTGTTTCCAATGAACTTGGAGTCAACCTGAAAGTCACATCAGCACCGGTGATTGATAAGACCGGCGATCTTGCTTCAATACTAACAGGGCTTGAAGAAAAGGACGTGCTTTTCATTGATGAGATCCACAGATTGTCGCCGGCCCTGGAAGAAGTTTTATATCCGGCTATGGAAGACCGGGCAATTGACATAATTATCGGACAGGGAGTTGGAGCCAAAAGTATTAAAATTAACCTTGCCCCCTTCACGCTTATCGGAGCAACAACAAGAACGGGACTTTTAACCTCGGCGCTCAGAGACAGGTTCGGGATCCCTTTAAGACTCAATTATTATACGCCGGATGAACTTCAGGTTATTGCCATGAGGTCGTCGAAAATACTGGGGTGCAATATCACTGAAGAAGCGGCTCTTGAAATAGCGAGAAGATCCAGAAGAACTCCTCGAATTGTTAACAGAATATTGAAAAGAGTTGCAGATTTTTCCATTGTCCGGAAAAAGGAAAAAATCGATATTGACATTACAAGATATGCCCTTGAAAAGCTCGATATTGATAATCTGGGCCTTGATGAAATGGACAGAAAGATCTTATCAATAATCATCAATAATTACAATGGCGGGCCTGTGGGAATCAAAACAATAGCCATTTCAATCGGCGAGGAGATAGATACACTTGAGGATTATTACGAACCCTTTCTTGTTCAGATAGGAATGCTTAAACGAACGCCAAGAGGAAGAGTTGCCACTGCAAACGCTTACGGCCATCTTGGTATGGATTACAACAATAATATAAATGAAGACCAGACATCCCTTTTTTAAGACTAAAGAAAAGGGTCTGCCTTCAATTTACTTACAAAGTAAATTATTGAATAAAATTAACCGCATTATTTATTAGGAGATAAATAATGGACAAAAGCAATAATTTCTACTATCCGCTTTTCGTTAAGGGCGATATTGACGGATTTATAGGACTATTTATTGATAATCTGATCAATCTTTTAATAATTACCGGGCTCTGCCTCTCTCTGGGTATGCCCGCTCCACTGATTTTCGGAACAATTCTTCCTGCTACGGCTCTTTCTGTTCTGGCGGGAAATATTTTTTACTCCTTCCAGGCAAGGAAGCTTGCATTAAAGGAAAAAAGAAGAGACGTAACTGCGCTGCCCTACGGCATTAACACTGTCAGCCTCTTTGCCTTTTTTCTGCTCATTATAGCGCCTGTATATGTGCAGACAAAGGATGCGCATCTGGCATGGAAAGTGGGGGTTATCAGCTGTTTTATCAGCGGTATTTTTGAGGGACTGGGAGCATTTATCGGCGACAAAATAAGAAGGATTTCGCCAAGAGCCGCCCTTCTATCCACCCTTGCAGGTATAGCAATTGTCTTTATAGCGCTTGAGCATACAATAAAAATCTGGGATAAACCTGTAATTGCATTTATCCCTCTTGCTCTTATTCTGATAGAATATTTTTCCAGAGTAAAACTGCCCTTCAGGATCCCGGCCGGTTTTTATGCCATCTTTATAGGTTCGGTCATTGCATGGACAACAGGAACAATGGATAAGAATGCGCTCATTGAATCTGCAAAGTCAATTTCCTTTAATTTCCCCGGTTTTGCCTTTTGGGATATATTTTCCGGCGTTGGTTCCGGGAAGATCCTGCCCTATCTCTCAATTTCAATTCCCATGGGCATTATGAGTTTTTTCGGCACACTGCAGAATATCGAATCCGCATCAGCCGCAGGCGATACTTATCCGGTTGCTCCGGCTCTTGCCATGAATGGCGTTGGAACAATAATAGGCTCCCTTTTCGGTTCGCCTTTCCCCACCACTGTTTATATCGGCCATCCGGGGTGGAAGGGCCTTGGCGCAAGATCGGGCTATTCAATTATCAACGGCGCGGTAGTAACTGTTATATGTTTTTCAGGCCTAATGGATCTTATATCCGCAACGATTCCCATGGAAGCCGGATATCCCATACTCCTCTGGATAGGCGTTGTAATTACGGCACAGGCATTTCAGACAACGCCGAAAAAACATGCCCCTGCAGTGGCTCTGGGGCTTATGCCTGCAATATCGGCATGGGGGCTTAACCTTTTGAGGCAGTATATTAACAGAGAAGGGAAATATACAACGGCTCAGTTGAACAAAATTATAGGCGAATCCCTGCCGCATCTAAAGGGCATTCTAACATTCTCCGAGGGAGCTCTCTTATCGGCTATGTTTTTAACGGCTGTGTCGGTTTACCTTATTGAAAGGGATTTTCTGAGATCATTCTACTGGACAATACCTTTAATTGTTTTTTCATATATCGGATTTATACATTCTTCAGAGGTGGGATTCGGCATGGCAGGCAAAATCCCTCTGGGTTATTCCCTTTTTGCATTGATAATATTGCTGGTGCATCTGTATAATAAATATACAACTGAGAGAGCAAATAATGAGCAATAAATCAAAACAGAGACGCCTTCTGTGAAAAATTTCAGAGCCGGATCAATAATGATCTCTCTCCCTGCAGCAGCGCTGTTTATTATTGCCGTTTCAGGCAGTATATTATGCGCGAATAAGACCGAGAAGAAAATTCCCGAAAGGGATCCCATAACGATTGTAAATGTTAACAACAGCTTTAATGAGACTGCAAGATTTATTGCCGGGCTTGAGATCTCTGAAAGCTCTCCTCTTTATAAATATACTCTGCAAAAAGATTATATAAGATACAGAAAAATGGTCAACAAAAGCTGGGAAGGCTTTTTTGTAGAGAATATGGAGAAATGCCGAAAATGGAGAAATCGTTTTTTACCCAAAGATTATGATAAGAAAATATTTTATCCCTTCAGCGGACCCGATATTTTACATCCCCTGGTGTTTTTCCCAAAAAGTAAAGATATTGTAATGTTTGGCCTTGAACCTGTAGGAGAAATCCCCGATCCCCGCAATACGAAGAAAGGGCAGGTTGTAAGAGCCCTCTGGGGATTGTCAGGAGCGTTGAATTTTATGCTTCGCCATGCTTTCTTCGTAACTGCTGATATGGGTAAACGAATGCGCCGCGGTCCCTATGCCGGTATAACAGGTGTTATGATGTTTTTCCTTGCCAGAGGCGGCTTTGAAGTTATGGATATTAAAAAGATCTGGCTTACCGGCAGGGGAGTCCTTTCTGCAAAAAAACCGGCAGGCAGAAAAAGAAAAGTGGCGGGTGTGGAAATTGTCTTTAGAAAAACAGGAGATTCAGAGAAAAGGCGGGCCAGGTTTTTCAGGCTGGATATTTCAGACAGGTCAAAATCCTTTCCAATTTTTTCCGAATTTATTAAAAAATATCCCATGTTTACCAGTATTATCAAATCTGCTTCTTATCTTATGCATAATCCCAAAAAGTTTTCTAAAATCAGAAATCTGATTTTAAACAGAAGCAGCTCCATTCTGCAGGATGATTCCGGAATACCGATCAAAGTATTTAGTGAAAAGTTATGGGATCTCTCATACCATGGAGAGTATCATAAACCGCTGAAGGTTTTTAAAATGTACTATCAGAAAAGTTTGAAAGAAAAGTTAAAAAAATATTCAACCGGGCCGTTGCCTTTCAGCTACGGTTACGGCTATGGTTTTGAAGATATGACATATCATCTTGTTTTTGCTAAGAGGAAGGAAAGTGCCGGAGAGTAAGATATATTGCGGAACATAGAATAAAACAGGGCTCCTTTCCCGAATGAAAGAAGAGATAAAAATTGTGGAAGGGTAAGTATGACATTATATAAAAACCGGTATCGAGTGGAAACCACACGTTTGCGGGGATACGATTGTGCCTGGCCCGGCGCATATTTTATTACCACAGTAACCCGAAATCGTGATTGTCTCTTCGGCAATGTTTTGGACGGAAAAATGGCGTTGAATGAAATGGGGAAAATTGCTGAACAATGCTGGTACGACCTGCCGGATCATTATTCAAATATCACATTGGATCAATTTACCGTAATGCCCAATCACATTCACGGTATTATTATGATAAATGATAATATTGAAAACAATGGAAACAATGGATACAATAATG
>JAJRXZ010000030.1 GCA_024276015.1 Spirochaetota bacterium
TACATAGGCAATTGAACCCGGAATAAGAAGCGGTTCTTTCAGCATTGTTAGAAATCCGAATAGAACCGGAATTTTAGGCAGACCCAATATCCATGACAGCGAATCGCCAAAGAAATATTCGACAATTACTGCAGCAGATATGCCTGCCAACCAGCCCAGAACAGGTACGGTTGAACATAACCGGCGAAAGATTGATAAAATATTCATTTTTCCGGCAAAAGGTTCTTTTAAAAGTTTTTCCATAGAAATTCCTTAAATCGCTGTTAAAAGGTACCGTTCTTAATATCTCCTAAACTTATATTAGAGTCTCAACTGAGCGCTATGAGCCTGACCGAAAAAACCGTGAGGTCTGAAAGTCAGTATCATGAGTATGATCGAATATGCTATCAAGTCCCGCAATGTTGACGGGAATACCATAGCAGTAAAAATTTCAATGAATCCGAGGAGGAAACCGGCAAGAGCCGCTCCCATAATGGAACCGCGTCCGCCCAAAATTGCTGCTACAAATGCTTTCCATCCCAGAGTGACTCCCATAAGCGGATCAAGAACAGGATAGGCCAGACCGTATAAAACGCCTGCAGCAGCAGCAAGTGCCGACCCTATTGCAAAGGTAAGGGGGGCCACAACATCGATTGAAACGCCCATCAAGGGAACCGCAAGATAATCATAGGACATTGCTCTCATTGCCATGCCCCATTTCGTTTTTTTTATAAAGAGATGGAGGGCATACATTAATATTAAAGACACAGCTACTATGAGTATCTTTTTATTTGTGAAAAATATTCCTCCCACATGAAATGTCTCTGTTTTGATCAGGGAAGGGAAGCTGAACCTCTGTGCGCCGAAAATAGAGAGGTTGCCCGTTTCCAGTATTATTCCTATCATAAGGCCGGTTATTGCTGCGGATGCCCTTGGAGCATTGCGCAGGGGCCGGTATCCGATTCTTTCTATCAATACGCCCAGAATGGAAGTTAACAGCATTGCGGAAATAATGGTTATTACCAGAAGAAGCCAGCCCGGAATAAGCGGCCCCAGAGGCGTTGAGAAGATCATAAGAAGGAGAGTTGCCGCTCCCAGACCGACGTATGCGCCTACCATAAATACATCACCGTGAGCAAAATTAAAGAGCATCAGTATTCCGTAAACCATGGAATATCCCAATGCGATCAACGCATAGAAACTTCCCCATTGCAGCGCATTGATCAGGTTTTGAAAAAAATAGGTCATTCAATATACTCCGGTACATTAAAATACATAAAAATTTTTTTGCGGAATTCCATCCCGGGTCTAAAATAAATTATTGTACGGGATTTTGCAAACCCGTACAATAAACAGAATATATGTAATTTACAATGTCAATCTTTATTCAGGGACAAACAGATTTGTAGAATTCATATTCGCCCTTATTGCTGATCCTGACAATTACGGCGCATTTTTTAGGATCGCCGTTCTCTGTAAAGGTCATATCTCCTGTTATGCCCTTGAAGTTCTTTATCTTTGCAAGGGCATCCCGAACCGATGTTCTGTCTGTTTTTATGTTGCCTGTAATGTTGCCGCTTGACTCAATCGCCCTTTTGGCAATATTTAATGCATCCCATGTGAGCGCTGCCACATCGTCTGGAACGTAGCCGTATTTTTTGTTGTATCGGTTTATGAACTCCTTTGTAGCGCCTTTGGCTCCGGCAGCGGCATAGTGAGTACTGAAGAACTGTCCGTAACATGCCTTTCCGCATAGTTTGACGGTTTCGGCAGAACCCCAGCTGTCGCTTCCCACAATAGGCCCTTTCCATCCCAGTTCTTTTGCCTGCTGTACTATTAATGCGACTTCGTTATAGTACTGCGGAGTGAATAGTACCTGAGCGCCGGATTTAATTATTTTTGTAAGCTGAGAGCTGAAATCGGTGTCCTTTGTGGTGAAACTCTCATATGCCGCAACAGAGCCTTTGCCGTTTATCTTCTCCCATGCCTTTTTAAAAAATTCGGCAAGACCTTTGGGATAGTCGCTGGCAACATCGTATAGTACAGCAGCTTTTTTATATCCGAATTCATTTTTAATAAAATTGGCAACAACAGGTCCCTGAAATGGGTCGAGAAAGCATCCCCGAAATACATAGGGACGGTTGTTTGTGGTGTCGGGGTTTGTGGACCAGGGGCTTATCATCGGCGTTTTGTAATTATCTGCAACTCCGCCTGCCGGAACCGCCTGTTTTGAAGCCTGGGGGCCGATAATAATGAGTACTTCGTCCTGAGTGATCATCTTTGTATTTGCCTTTACTGCCGATTCTGCCTTTGATTCGTTATCTTCAATAACAAGTTCAACAGGGTATCTGGTTCCGCCCACTTCGATACCTCCGGCTTTTTTAATATCCTCTAACCACATAAGCGCGGCAAATTTTGAGCCTTCGCCGACTTTGGGAATATCTCCGGTGATGGGAGCATTTATTCCGATCTTAATTGTCTTTTTTCTTTCTTTGCACGAGCTGAAAGAAAAAACTATAATTACAGCAAATGACAATGATATAATGAGAAATAGTTTTCGCATATTTCCTCCTCCTATAAAAATTCTGTATTTCAGGGGCAAAATTTTAATATTTGTAAATAATTGGGATTTTTTGTCAATCTTAATAATCTGTTTAAAAATTAAATATTTCAAAAAAAACAAGGAAATCGGATTGAACATATTTTAATTTTTATTCACAAAAATAACTTGACGGGCTTTCAGTAAATAGGTTCCATTCTTCTATTCGATGTGAGCAGGAGTAAAGTAGTAATTTCATCGGAAGACTTGCCTGGGAAGTATGTAAGAATGACCAATTATCTGGACATAAGAACGCTTGCTTTTGTTTCGGGTATTATTGCCTTGGTTCTCAGTTTGTGTCTGTTTTTTATCTATGCAACGCGTAAGACCTATCCTGGCTTCAGGCAATGGACAATTGCCGCTCTTTTTAATTTTGCGGGCATGCTGCTCATCAGTCTCAGAGGCGTTATTCCCGATTTTTTTACTATTGTTGCCGCCAATACATTTATTGCTGTTTATTTTATTTTTATCCTTCTTGGTTTGATTGACTTTGCAGAGGTTAAAGACAGTCTCCGGATCTATTTTTCGCTTCTGGCTTTTACTTTTTTGATGTTCATTTACTTTACATATTATTCTCCCAGCGTAAATGCCCGTATTGCCGTTATTTCCGGTATCATTTCTCTTCTATGTTTCCGGTGTTTCTTTCTTGTGAACAGGAATATCCCTGCTATTCTGCTGAATAAAAACAGGCTGCTCTGTTTTACCTTTTTTTTTCTGTTTCTGTGGTTTTTATTTCGGGTAGTTCAGACAGTTGTTTTTGAGGATCGAATAGTATCCTTTATGACAGCAGGGGCGATTCATAAGGCAACTTTTATTATTTTTTTCGCAGGATCTATATTGATAACGATTGGAATAATTATAATTAACGCTCAGAGACTTGAAAATGATCTTACTGCTGCGAGCAATAATGTTAAAACACTTCAAAAAATGCTGCCTATTTGCGCCAATTGTAAGAAGATCAGAAATGATAAGGGATACTGGGAACAGATTGAAACTTATATTGAAAATCATTCCGATTCAAAATTTAGTCATGGTATATGTGAGGAATGTTTTCAAATGCTTTATGGGGATCAGGACTGGTATACAAAGAGATAATAGTTGTTTTATAGGAATACTTTCTTTCGGTTATTTTACTCCTCTCATCAAAAGATAGGTGCTGTATTTTTTATCCGAATCCAGTATGTGATCCACCAGCCATTTTTTCAAAAAATCAAATATCTCTCTGTTGAGGTCTTTCTCTCCTCTTGAGTAGTCGTCAAGGAACCGATTTACCTGCTCAATAAGTTTTTCATGTTCCATTTTGTGCTGAATAAAATCAGGGTACTCATATTTTTGCAGAATTCGTTCTTCAGCAGTAAAGTGATATTTTGTATAGCTGACAAGTTCAAAGAGCAGGTTCTTTATATAAGTACGATTTTCCTTTATTTTTTCAGAGTTTTTCAGATCAACAAGGATATTTAGCAACTGTTTATGGTGATCGTCAAACTGGTCTATTTCCACGCTGAATTTATCATCCCATACTAACATTGAACTGTACCTCCTATTATTGTGTTTTTTTGATATTTTGTCCTTATTATCTTACTGCAGCGCTTTAATGATTGTCGGGCGTGCTTTTTAGTAAGTAAGCTTTCCTGTTCAGTAGTGCTGCAGTTGATAACTGTTATTAATATAGAAGAGAATGCGGATAGTATTCAATGGTAAAGTAATGAACGCTACTTGCAGTGCAATGAACGGCAGATTTTATGTAATGAACCGCATCATTTTTTTAAGAACCTTACGATTGATCCGAAAAAAATATTAATTATTACTTGATTTAAAAAACTTAACTTGTATAATGTCTTTAATGTTGGATTGATTATAATATTGTAATATATACAATATTGCTCTTTTATCTACTTTTTAATAGAATGGCGAGCCGCTCTGCAAAAGTTTCCGGTGTCTGAGCATATAAATTTGATCAGAGTAATATAATATGAAAGCAAGTATAAAAACAAAGATCGTCTTATCGAGCTTTGTTCTGTTCACTTTGTCGTCAATTGTAATTATCTTTTTTGTATATTTTAATTTTAAAAAATATGCCATTGAAGAAAATGTTGACAAAGCCAGGAAAACGGCAAAACAGCTTGTTGCCATGAGAGGATATATGGCAACCATCGCTCCTTACGTTAAGTTTACAAAGAACGGCATCAACAGGTGGGCCGCAACGCCGGCATATTCCGGAGCTCAGGTTGCAAAAAAAGTGGGAGAGGATGCCGGTTTTTACATAAAACAGACCGCCTTGAACTACAGGAATCCCCTGAACAAACCCAATGAAAACGAAAAGAAAATAATCAATATAATAGAAAAGAAAAACCTTCAGGAATACTGGGAGATTGGTGACCATAATGGAGTTAATTCAATCCTTTACGGTTACCGGCTAACGGTGAAGGATGCATGTCTGAAATGCCATGGAGTACCGCTGGTTGATGTCCCGAAAGGGTTATATGAAAAATTGAAAACCGATTATGGTGACAAAGCTTTTAATTTTAAGAGAGGGGATCTGAGGGGTATCGTTTCTGTGGCAATACCTATGGAATATGCAGGGAAATCAACTGTGTCGTTAATAATAAAAATAGCAATGATCAGCATTGTTATAACGGCAGTGGTCTTTGTTGCCTATTATTTTACTGCAAATTTTATCACGCGATCAATATACAGAGTGTCTCACCATTTAAAGAATATCTCTACAGGGCAGGGTGATCTTACGGTTCATCTCGATGTGGATTCAAATGACGAAATAGGCGAATTGTCAAAAAATTTTAACACTTTCGTTGATAAGCTTAGAATGCTTATCATTGAGGTGAAACATGTTGCCCGGAATCTGGCAGATGCTATGGAAGAGCAGTCTCTTACCTCACAAGCTATGTCCCAAAATTCACTCTCTCTTGCAGAAAAGCAGGAAGAGATCATTACCGAGAGCAATAATAACACAAAGAGTGTTGAGGATATTTCCGCAAGCGTTGAGGTCCAGACAAAGTCCTTTAACGCTTTAGGCAGCAGGGTAGCGGAATTGTCCGAGGCAATTGTAAATGTCAGTTCCGAATCGAAGCAGGCTATGAGCCTTGCCGGGAAAATTTCTGAAAAGATAAGATCCGGGGAGGAAGCGCTTAACTCGACAAATAACGCCATGAGAAATATTGAGGAGAGTTCCAGAGAGATGACGGGTATCATGAAGATGATAAATGACATAGCCGATCAGATCAATCTGCTTTCCCTCAATGCGGCAATTGAGTCTGCCAGGGCCGGGGAGGCGGGCAGAGGTTTTGCCGTTGTTGCGGATGAGATATCCAAACTGGCTGATGAAACAGGCGCAAGTATTAAGAATATTGACACGCTGATAAAAACAAACGAAGGAGAGATTGAAAAGGGGATCGGCAGTGTAAAAAACACGGTTCGCCTGATAAATTCCATAATTGAGGATATTTCATTGATCAGCGACACTATTAACAAGATGTTTGATTTTATGCAGATGCAGATTGTGTATAATGAGGACATCGGCAAAGAATCTGCATCAGTAAAGAATATCAGCGAAGATATAAACCGCGCAATCGAAGAACATAAAATATCAACCGGAAAGATTGAAGTCTCAATCTCGGAGATCGGCAAAGTTTTGCAGGACAGCGCTGCAGCTTCGGAGGAACTTACTGCTCAAACCGTTGAGATCAATAAGTTATCAGCTCATCTGAAAAACCTTGTGGACAGGTTTAAAGTATAGCATATTTTACGTCTCGGGAAATTGAGCGAAGCAGAGGCCTCAGTTCTTCGCTTAATTATTCGGCAAACATCCAATCATACATGAACAAAAAAATAATTGTATTCCGGCTCTTTCGGCAAGTCGAACTAATAGTTGACATAGATCTCAATTTTCTTTAAATTGCCGAAATAAAATATTATTTTATACTTTACTTCAATGATTAAAAAAAGGATAATAAATATCTATCTGTCATTTGTTTTGCTTATTGCAGGATGTTCCGGTGTCAGGCCCCAAAAGGATCCGTTAACGCTCTATATGCACCTTACATCGGAGCCCGGAACTTTGAATCCCATAACTGCAACGGATGCCTACGCCAGTTCCATAAACAGTCACATATATGAATCCCTTGTTGAAAGAGATAAGGACACCCTTGAATTAAAGCCTGAGCTTGCCGAAAGATGGGAGATCTCAGGCGACAGAAAAAAGTTCAGGTTCTATTTAAAAAAGGGTGTTCTCTGGAGTGACGGTGTTGAGTTTACAGCCGATGATATTGTGTATTCTTTTAAGGTTATGAAGGACCCGAAAACGGCCAGCGCTCAGTTGAAAGTCTATTATATTGATGTTAAAAATGTCAGGAAGATTGATAAATATACTGTTGAATTCGAGTATTCGCGCCCATACTTTCTTGCCCTTGAATTCTGCGGCGGCATGCCCATTGTACCTAAACATATCTTTGATGACGGAACGGATTTTAATACTCACAAGAATAACAGGAAGCCCATTGGTACCGGCCCTTATGTATTTGACAGATGGGATACCGGTAAAAAAATCGTGCTGAAAGTAAATGAAAGATACCGGGGCAAAAAACCTGAAATAAAACGGGTTGTATATAAACTTGTTTCTGAAAGCAGCGTAGCTCTCCAAATGCTTAAAAAAGGTCAGCTGGATGTAATGTCGCTCCGCTCGATCCAGTGGGTAAGGCAGACAAATTCGAAAAAGTTCAAGAAAAAATTTTATAAACTCAAATACTATCAGCCTTACTTTAACTATATCGGATGGAATGCCAGAAGGGAATTTTTCAGCGACAAAAGAGTCCGCCGGGCGCTTACGCATCTGATAAACCGTGAAGCCATTCTTAACAAACTGCTCTTCGGTCTTGGCAAGATCGTAACCGGAAATTTTTATCTTTTCAGTAAAAGCTATAACAAAAAAATAGAACCGTGGGAGTTTGACCCTGAAAAGGGAATAAAGCTTTTAAGAGAAGCAGGGTGGACCGATTCCGATAATGACGGCATCCTTGATAAGAACGGAACAAAATTCAGCTTTACTTTTACAATACCCTCCGGGAGAAAATACGGCGAGAGGCTGGCAAGCATTTTAAAGGAAGATTTTTCCGGAGTAGGTATTGAAATGGATATTAATAAATTTGAGTGGGCAGTATTTGTAAATAAGATCCATAAAAGAGACTTTGACGCCGTTTCACTGGGCTGGAGCCTCGGTTACAGCGGCGATCCCTATCAGCTCTGGCACTCTTCTCAGGTTAACAGCGGATCGAACTTTTGCTATTTCGTTAACAAAGAGGCCGATAATATAATTGAAAAGGCAAGAGTTGAGTTCAACGAAGCCAGACGTATAAAACTATATCACAGATTCCACGAGATCATACATGAATAACAGCCCTATACCTTTATGTTTACAACGCCTGCTCTCGTTGCAGTGAGCAGGAGATTTGACAATGTAAAGGTTCATACTATGGGGCTCGACTTTGAGGAATGGAAGGTAAAAAAGCATAAATGAAAAAGTATGTATTGAAGAGATTTCTGCTGATAGTACCGACTTTTCTCGGGATAACTCTCATTACCTATATGATGGTACGCTTGGCTCCGGGAGACTATACAAATTTAAAAGCGGGTCTTCAGGGCGGTTTAAAGGCAGGCTCAATGGGCCAAAAGATTTACGAAGAAGAGAGAAAACTCTACGGTCTTGACAAACCTTTACTTGTGGGATATGCGGATTGGCTGATTAAGTTTGTAAAAGGCGATTTCGGAATATCAAGAAAGGACGGCAGGCCCGTTTCCGAAAGGATCAAGGATGCCCTGCCCGTAACTCTTACGCTGAATGTTTTAACACTAATAATTGTGTATATAGTTTCAATCCCTATGGGGATTCTCTCCGCGGTAAAGAAGAATACCCTCTTTGACAGAGGGGCAAGTCTTGTTCTCTTTATTCTATATTCGCTTCCCTCCTTCTGGGTGGGGCTTCTATTACTTCTCTATCTTGGCGGAGGCGAATATTTGAATCTGTTCCCCCTGGGCGGTTTGATGTCGGACTGGCCCGACAACGTAGGCTTCTTAACAAAATTGCTTGATATCGCATGGCACCTTGTGCTGCCGGTAATAACTTTAACATACGGAAGTTTTGCTTTTTTATCGAGGTATACCAGGGCAAATATGCTTGAAGTTATAAATCAGCAGTATATTACAACTGCAAGGGCTAAGGGACTTTCTGAAAAAAAGGTTATTTTTGTACATGCCTTTAGAAATTCGCTGATCCCTCTGATCACTCTTATGGCTTCCCTTCTTCCGGGACTGCTGGGAGGAAGTGTAATTGTGGAATCTATTTTTACAATACCCGGAATGGGGATGCTTGCCTTTGAAGCAATTCTATCAAGGGATATTCCGGTTATTATGGCAATTGCAGCAATTTCGGCGTTTCTGACAATGGCAGGTATTCTTCTGGCCGATCTCATGTA
>JAJRXZ010000031.1 GCA_024276015.1 Spirochaetota bacterium
ATAAAATAATTTATATCTATCAGAGGAGAAAATTTGCGTCCGAAGATGGGATTTATATCAGTTTCCTCTGCAAAAAAGCTCAAAAGCCTGGCCGCAGTTCATGTGCATCCGTGCACACCGCGGCACTTGAACATCCTGTTCAGCGCAGAACTTGCTCTTCATTTCAGGCTCAAACAGTCTTGCCGGCAGGATGCCGGTAATGCCTATTTTGACATGGATGTTAAAAAATCGGCCTCGGCTTTTCGCTTCTTTTTGCAGAGGATTTACTGTCTGCAGAGAGAAAGGATGTTCCCGCCAGCCCTCGCGCAATATAATTAAATTATTGACATTAAACGATAAAAAATCTAATTATCATTTCAAAATAAAACTCAGGAGAAATAATATGTCCACATGTACTTATACGGTTGACGACAGCGGAGTTGCATTAATGATCATCAATAACCCGCCCATGAATACCCTTTCCACAAAGGTACTCAACGACATTGAGGAATCCGTACTTAAAGCCCTTAAAGACGATTCGGTAAGAGTGATTGTTTTTACCGGCGAAGGGAAAGCATTTATTGCAGGTGCCGATATAAATGAGTTTGTCGATATAAACAGTAAGAATGCCGGAGCCGATTTTCTGAAAAACGGGCAGGATATTTTCAATCTTATAGAGAATTCTGACAAACCCTTCATTGCTGCAATTAACGGATATGCCCTTGGCGGCGGCATGGAATTTGCGCTGGCCTGCCATATCAGGCTTGCAGATAGATCTGCACAGATGGGCCTGCCTGAGATCAAACTGGGCATTATACCAGGTTACGGCGGCACGCAGAGGACCCCCAGAACCGTAGGCAAGGGAAGGGCTCTGGAGATGATATTGTCGGGCAATTTTTACAGCGGCGAAGAAGCGGAAATGTACGGTTTAGTCAACCGCATTACGCGTGAAGGCGAAGTTGTAAATGAAGCGCTCAAACTGGCCAAAACTATTGCGCAGAAGGGCAGACCCGCAGTTAAAGCGGCAATAAAGGCTGTCTCTTCAGGGCTGGATAGAAGCTTTACAGACGGGTTGAAACTTGAAAGAGAAGAATTCGGAAAACTCTGCGAAACGGAAAATAAAAAAGAGGGCGTGGCCGCTTTTTTGGAAAAGAGAAAACCTGTCCCAAAGGATAACTGACAATTACTATCTATCTTATATAGATAATAGATGTCTCAATTCCAATATATTATCAGAAAAGCTCTTCCCGGGGACATAGATGAGATATACAGAATTGAGCAGGATTCTTCAGCTCTGTGGAAAAGGGATTTTTTTGTCAGAGAATTCAAAACCGATTTTTCGTGCTTTTTGGTGGCCAAGTATAAAAAAAGAATAATCGGTTTTGCAGTTGCCTGGTTGGTCAGCAACGAAATTCAACTGAACAATATAGCAGTGGAGAGAGAATTCAGGGGGATAGGGATAGGGGAAAAACTTATAGAGCAAATAGTAGAAATTTCCGCTATGAGAAAACCCTTTAAAATCCTCATCGAGCTAAAGGAAAAAAATATCTCTGCCTACAAATTCTACATTAAATTGGGCTTTACAAAAACCGGTTTAAGAAAAGATTACTATAACGATGATAATGCCCTTCTGATGGAGAAAACGTATTCGGAATGAAATTTACAAATGCCACTTTTATTAAAAGCTGTACCAAAATTTCACATTTTCCTTCCTATAATTACCCTGAATTCGCTTTTTTTGGAAGATCCAACAGCGGAAAATCTTCTTTAATAAACATGCTGCTGAACAGAAAAAATCTTGTTAAAACGGGGTCGAAACCGGGTGTTACAAAAACAATAAATTTTTTTACTGTAAATAACAATATATCAATAGCCGATCTGCCCGGCTACGGTTATGCAAAAATCCCGCTGAAACTCAAAAAAACTTTCATGCCGCTTATCAAAAACTATATTGCCAACAGAAGCAATTTAAAACTGGGACTATTATTGATCGATATCAGAAGAATTCCCGATAGCTACGAAGACGAAATTATCTCCCTGTTAATTAAGAACCGGATTCCTGTTGCCATTGTCCTGACCAAATGCGACAAACTTTCCAATTTAAAGAGGGAAAAGCAGGTAAAGGAGATAATGCAAGTTCTAAATCTCAATAAGGATAATCTCTTCTTTACATCGTCCAAAACCGGTGAGGGGAAAAAAGAGCTGTTAAAAATTATTAAAGAACACCTATAAACTTAGCTCTGCCGCGGCCTTTTCAGCAAACGAGATCCTATGATGCATTGGCCAGTTTGATTTTAGTATATTCTTCACGAACCTCTTTGTAATCCTTATGGCAATCAAAGACTTTATACTGTTTTTTGCCGGATACTTTTGCATCATAAAGAGCATTGTCTGCATCTTTCTGCAGCTGTATGAATATAGATTCAACTTCTTCAGGTTGAATTGATTTCAACCTGTTGTAAGGGATTGAAAAATATGAAACTCCTGCGCTTGCCGTAACCCTGACAGAACACGAATCGAGATCATAGCAAAGTCCATTGACCTCCTCATAAATTTTTTCAAGAAATGTATATGCCCCTTTCAGCGGAGTGGCAGGCAGTAATACATCGAATTCCTCACCGCCGAAACGGATAACATAATCGGTAGGCCTGGATTTCTCTTTTAACAGGTTTGCAAAATCAATTAACACTCTGTCGCCATTTTCATGACCAAACCTGTTATTCAACAGAGAAAAATCATCAATATCAAACCTTATGAAGGATATGTGATAAGAGTCACCGCGGGCTATATCTATTGTTCTTGAGGCCGATTTTAATATCATTGTAAGATAGTCATCTCTGTATTTTAAGAGATTGGTTTTTGTATCAATGTTTACCATCTCCTCAAGAAGATTGTTTTTTAACAGCAGAAGATGCCTCTCCATTGATATCTCCTTTAAATGATTCATAATTTCATCATCAACCGCGTTCTTTTTATAAAGGTGCGTCATGATATTGATCATTGTTAAATCAAAAGCAGATATTTCTTTATCGTTTTTCTTCTCAACCATATGAATACCCGTATTTATTACTCCATATATTATGTCCAAGGAATTGCATATAATGGGACATTAAGAGGAAGTTATGTCAATAACTTTTTTGCAAATCCTTATGAAATCAGAGCTGAGTCATCAGATACATTATACGGCTGGCCTTCTCCTTAGGCAGCAGTGTAATTAAATAGGACGTAATGCTTGACCTTCCCGCTGCTGCTGCATCCGAATCCATCTGCCTCAGAACATCTATGATCAGAGGATCTTCCCAGTTGATCATGATCTTTACCGATTCATCAGGCGGCATATTGCCGATCTTCTTTGCGAGAATTCTGACGTTTTTCATATAACCGGAGTATTTCTTCTTTTCTTCTTCAAATTTTTTCTTTTCAAGCTCAAGTCCCTTTCTCATCTCTTCAAGTTTTTCTCTCTCCACCTGAAAGCTCTTTTCATTTTCTGCGAGAAGGGCTTCTCTCTTATCCAGTTCCTCTATGCGGTCCAGCACCTTCTGTTTCTCTTTCTCGAATTCTTCTCTTTCGATCAGCGAAGGTTCATCCCCGGCCTGTTCCATAACAGAAGGCTTTTCGCCCCTGAACCTGTTTATATAGCTGTACATATCTATCAGGCCTATATAATCCATCCAGAATATTCCGAATCCTGCGATAAAGAATATCAGGAGGATAAGATAAATGGCTTTTGCGCGGTTAGAAACGTTTTTCATTGCAGCACCCCCGAAACACAGGATTTATTCTAAATCCGGATTTTACTTATTGTCCATATAACTCTTAAGAACTTTTTTTACATAATGTCCGGTCTCTTTATAGTCGGGAACACCGCCATACTTTTCAACAGCTCTGCTCCCGGCATTATATGCTGCCAGAGTTTTTTTATAATCTCCGTTATATTTATCGAGAAGTTCCTTCAGGTATTTCACTCCGGCCTTTATATTCTCTTCAGGCTCAAAAGGGTCCGAAACATTTAATTTCCTGATAATAACAGGCATCAATTGCATCAGACCTTTGGCTCCTTTCGGCGAAACAGCATAATTGTCATATCCCGATTCATTCAAAATTACCGATTTTACAAGCGCTGAGGGGACTTTGTTCAATTTTGAATAGTAATCGGCAATTCTATTAATGTCATCCTTAGAATAGACTTTTTTAACGCTATGGGAGTTCTTTTTTATCTTTGAACCCATTACGCTCTTCTCAATCTCAGCATAACTTTGCTTTGTATTTGATGTTCCGTGTAAATTTTTTTCGGCATATATATTATGTCTCTTTAAACCGAAGCGGCTTTTTATTTCATTTATCCTTTCAAATACTTTATACATATCGCTTAACATATTACTATTCATAGCGAACCTCCATCTTTTTTCTCAGGTATATCTTCTGATTCAAATCGTCATTTTCCTTGGCTATCTCTCTGTTAAGTTCATAATTATATTCTTTTAATTTTCTCTCCTTCATTTTTTCAACAACCTTACGTTCCTTTGAGACATTAATTAATTTTTGCCTTACAGCATCCACTTCGGGTTCCATCTGCATTATCCTCTTCTCGGCCGCATCAATTGCCCTGTAAGAAAGATCAACAAACTTCTCAAAGTAGATCCCTTCATTTATAGAATAATCGCCTTTCCTCATTCTTTCCTGAAATTTCAAACGCATCCTTTCTATATTATCGTTAAGCTCCTGTTGTTTTGTTCTCTCCATATTCTGAAAAGATACTAATCTTGCCAGCTCATTTTTCACTTCCTTCTCAATAGCTTCTCTTATTTCAAGGAGTTTCTGCAATTTGAATTTGAATTTCTTCATAATTTATAAAAATTATATTATCTGACAATCTGTGCAAAAGGCGGCGCCTGAGCAACAAAACTGTCCCTTACGGCTTTTCTATCCTTTTCAAATAGTCCTATGAGATTATTTACAATAGAGTCGAAATCATCCTGCTCATGTATTTCCTGTTTAAGAAATGAGTTAAGAACATCGATCATATCAATTGCCCTGTCAACAACCGGGTTCGACCCCCTTGCATAAGCGCCAAGATTGATCAGGTCTTCCGCTTCAGTATATGCTGCCAGCAATTCTCTGAATTTCAATGCTGCGGAAGCGTGCTCATCTGAAACTACATCTTTCATACATCTGGAAATAGATGAAAGAACATTAATTGCAGGGTAATGCCCTTTGTTGGCAAATGCTCTGTCTAACACTATATGACCGTCAAGAATCCCCCTTGCAGCATCGGATATGGGTTCATTCATATCATCTCCTTCAAC
>JAJRXZ010000032.1 GCA_024276015.1 Spirochaetota bacterium
GAGCAACAGAGGCCATGAATAACTGGTTCCATGTAACCACAATTTCTGTTTTTTTATAACGTTTGACTATTTTATTATTTTTGTCTTTAATAACAGCCCTAACAACAATCTCATCTTCATCGATAAGGGGCCTCAATGCCTTTATTGTTTCGTATGGAAGTTTTTTTATCATTTCGGGTATCTTAATAAGTTAAAATCGCTTAAAAAATCAGCATCTCCTTCATGCACATTATCTCCGGCCCCACTTCATGAACAGAGGCTGTTATTTTTTCAACAAACCGGACGGGTTATACTCTCTGTTCAGCATAAAATATATTAAAACAACTTTACAGCTGTATGATAATCAATATTAAGCATAAAAAAATTCCCTGTCAAGTATTTGGAGTTAAATAGGGAGCAGTAATAAGTGCAATATGCTTTTCAATTTCTAAGTACTATTTTCATGTTCAATTCATACATTATGTCACATAACAGGAAATATTTTATTCGGATCAAATAAGAGAATTAATTATAAAATTACATTTAGTTTATTTTAATTAATAACGATATTTAAACTATACAATAACTTATTTGATTTAGTAAAAAAATTATGATGAATTTGCTGAAAACCGAATTATTCAAAAGAGACCATGAAGTGTCATTAAGAAATGACTCCGGCAAGGCTCCCCTAATACAGGGCATGAGTTTTATCGACACTCTTAAGGACAGTATAAACCGAAGTTACGCCCCTGATAAGAGTCTTTTGCCCGAAGAGACCCATACTATATCCTATAGGAAAGATAATAGTACCGATAATTCGGATCATTCTATAAAAGAAGATAAAGATACAACAAATAACAGGGAACACACCGGCCCCGGTGAACGCAGCGGATCCGATGTAAGCAGTGTGAAACACAACACCGAAAAAACAGAACCGAATAAAATAAAAAAGAGTCCTGCTGACGAACCTGTTAACGAAACCGATGAAAAGAAAAATAAAAAGCTTAACAGAAACAAATTAAATATCAATGAGCTGCTTAAACTCAATATTGCAGATATTGAAGAGATAAATGAACCTATGAAAAAACTCGGAAAGCTCCTTGAGCATTCCGAAGATGTCGATTTTGAAGAGCTGATACGCAGCATTGAGGAGATACTTAATGCTCTCGGGACTCTGTTCAATAAAAAAGTTCATACAGCATTTAATAAGGATCCATTAACAGAACTGAAACGCGCCTTCGGCAAAATGAATGGTAAGGAGAAGGTATCCTTTCTTGAAAAAAATTTCAAAAAACTCAAATCGCTGATAGATTCTATCGGTTTTAAATACTTAAAAGACAGAGAAAGAGATATTAAGACCGAAGATCTGCTGGCAGCCATTAATGACATTATAAAAAAAATAAATAAACACACTAAGGAAGAAACAATTTCTCTGAGAGTTTCCGATAATAAATCAACCGAATCGAACAGACCCGGAATAAATTCCTTAACAAAATTATTCTCAGATACTTCAACCTCCGAACAGGATGCCGCGTCAAATTTCTCTTTCAGAGACAATGACAGAAGAGATCCGGGCAATAACAATTTCATAAATATTTTTAAACATGGTAATACCGGAACCAATTCGAAATTTGATCCCGGCGCTGTTTCAAAGAATCCCGAATTCAGACAGCAGCTCAGATCAATAATCGACAATTCAAAAGTGATCATAAAAGACAACCGCAACGGGTCCTTTTCGGTAAAACTCTATCCGAGGGAACTGGGGCATGTCAATGTAAATATAGGAATGAAAGACGGCATTATCAGCGGGAAATTTCTTGTGAATAATCATGAGGCCAGAGATATTTTGCTGCTTAACCTGTCACATATTAAAGATCAGCTTGAAGAAGCCGGGATATCTGTGGGAGAATTTCAGGTTAATGTAAACGATCAGAGAGAAACATATAACAGTGACGATAATACCGATAAAGGTTCAATTCCTGTGAACAGCGATCTTGCTGAAAAAGCAGTAGATTACGATAAAATTTCAATGCCGCTGCACTACGGTGCAGTAAACTATGTCATTTAGGAGACCCCAATGAATAATTTTCAGATGTCATCACTGGACATTGCAAGAACCAACATTCAGGTAAACGAACTGAATAAAAAGATAGGAGCCAATAAAGCGCCTCACGAGGGTAAAACAACTCTCGGTAAGGACTCCTTTTTGAAATTGCTTGTAACTCAATTAAAGCACCAGGACCCAACAAGGCCAATGGAGGATAAGGAATTCATTTCACAGATGGCGCAGTTTTCATCTCTTGAACAGATGACAAATCTGAACAAAGAGATAAAAACGCTTTTAAGAAGAACAGAATCTTCATCCGCATTTAACCTGCTGGGTAAAAAAGTTGATTCTTATAACCCGAAAACAGGCAAGAAGATATCAGGCACTGTTTCTTCTGTAAAATATAACGACGGCAATATTAAACTTGTTATCGGCAGAAATGAAGTCTCTTTAAATGATATAAGCGCAGTTCATAACAACAGCATGGAAATCAACAAAAAAATAAATATATCTAAATAAAATCAGGAGTTTTTCATTATGATGCGATCACTTTTTTCCGGTGTTTCAGGATTAAAAAACCACCAGACAAGGATGGATGTTATAGGCAACAATATATCCAATGTAAACACTTACGGATATAAAACAAGCAGAGTTACTTTTCAGGACATGCTTTCACAGACGATCTCCGGAGCTGCAAAACCTGAAGAGAATAAGGGAGGAGTCAACCCGAAACAGGTTGGGCTGGGGATGACCATTGCATCAATTGACAGAATTTTCACCCAGGGCAGCCTGCAGACTACGGGCAATCAGACCGACCTCGCAATTTCGGGTGACGGATTTTTTATTGTGGCAGAGGGAGATAAAAAATACTATACAAGAGCCGGTACATTCGGGCTTGACAAAAACGGCAGCCTTGTAAATCCCGGAAACGGATTGAAAGTACAGGGCTGGATGGCTGCCAGAAATGAAAGAGGCGAAATGGTAGTAAACTCCAGCGGTACTCCTGAAGATATAATTATTCCCATATTCAGCAAAATAGAAGCCAAGGAAACCACTCTGGTCAGATATAAATGCAATCTGGATTCGAGGAGATCCATTGTTCCTCCCAATGCAACCGGAAGAATGCGCGCATCCGCGGGCGTTACAACCAGCATGGATATCTATGACAATCAGGGGAACACTCACAGGCTGACGCTGACATTCTGGAAAACCGGATCAAACCAATGGACGGCATCGGCCGCAATTACAGGTTCTTCAACACCGGTCACGCTTGATGTTCCTGCCGGAGGAGGACAGCAGAATCAATTGAACCCCAGTACGCGGATAAATCTGAGATTTTCGCCGGACGGCAGATTAATATCGGTTGCCGATGAGTCAAGCCCCGACGAACTGAACAGCGGAACATTAACGGTTAACGCCAACTACAGAGTTGCAGGCGATCCCAATGTAAGAACCGTTGAACTCAACCTTGGCAAATCGGGACTTCTTGAGGGCATAACGCAATTTTCATCCCAGTCAACAACCAAAGCAATTGAGCAGAACGGCTACGGCATGGGTTATATGGAATCCTTTAATATCGATAATTCCGGTATGATCACGGGAATATACTCAAACGGAACAAAGCAATTTATCGGACAGACTGCCCTTGCCGTATTTACAAATCCCCAGGGACTGACAGCAGCCGGAGAAAACCTTTTCGAAGTCTCAAACAATTCGGGACTTCCCAATATCGGACCTGCGGCACAGGCCGGCCGCGGGAAAATTATTGCCGGGTCACTGGAGATGTCCAACGTTGATCTTGCAGAACAGTTCACCGACATGATCGTCACCCAGAGAGGATTTCAGGCCAATTCAAGGTCAATCACAACTTCGGACCAGATGCTTCAGGAACTGTTGTCTCTCAAGAGATAAAAACAGAATGATTTTCCCTATTGCATAAAAAAACAGCCATGGGATCGCCCCATGGCTCAATTATATGATCTTTTCTGAAAGGAAGTACGCTAACCGGAATCGGAAAATATGAACCTCTTCTCAAAATCATCCGCGGAAAGGGGTTTGCTGTGATAATATCCCTGAAAAATTTTACAATTTTTCTTTTTGAGATACTCAAGCTGATTGATATTCTCAATACCTTCGGCAACCACTTTGTAGCCGAGATTTTCGGCAAGATTGATTATTGAATCAACAACGATCTTGGCTTCCTCGTTATTCGGCAGTTTATCGACAAAAGACTTATCAATCTTTATCACATCAATAGGATAGTTTATCAAATTGCTCAGTGATGAAAGCCCGGTGCCGAAATCATCCATTGCAATAGTAACGCCCATGGATCTTATCTTAAAGAGCTTCATCAAAGCTTCCTTTGCATTTTCAATGATACCGCTTTCCGTAATTTCAAATTCAAGCAGATCGGTATCAACGCCGGTTTCATCTATGATCTTTTTAATATTTTCAATTAAATGGGGATCCTTAAACTGGGCCGGAGCAAAATTAACCGCAATAGGTTTCCTGTAGTCTGCTTTCTCCCATTTTTTTATCTGCTCGCAGACTTTTCTTAAAATAATATAACCCACATCGATTATCATTCCGTTTTTTTCAAGCAGAGGAATAAATTTCCCAGGAGGGATAACTCCTCTTGCAGGAGATTCCCATCTTATAAGAGATTCAATACTGACAACCTCAAAATCGGAATTAAATTTCGATTGATAATATGCAGCGAACTCATCGTTCTGAACTGCTTCTTTTAATTCCTCTTCCATATGGAGATTATTAATTAATTCCTCATGCATGGTCATGTCAAAGAGACAGTATTGATCGGGGCCTGCTTCCTTTGCTCTGTACATTGCAGACTCGCTGTTGTTGATCAACACTTCCGGTTCCCTGCCGTCATGGGGATACAAAGCGATTCCTATAGAGGCCGTAACCTTTATCCTGCGGTCATTTATAACGAAGGGCTCGGAAAATATTTTCTGAGCCTTCCTCACAATATCTTTAAGATCAAAAGATCTGGCCACGTATGTTAAGAGTATAATAAAAACGTCGCTGTTAAAACGCGAGACCAGATCGTCTTCTCTGAAAGTTTCTTTAATTCTCTTTGCGGCCCGGTTTAAAATTTTATCGCCCGCAGACTTCCCGTAGAGGTTATTGATATTTTTGAATTTATCAATACCGATGCTCATTAGAGCAAATTTATTGTCAATATTTCTTTCTTCAACCTTCAATATCTCAAGCTGCAGTCTGTTTTTCAGATAACCGAGTTTCGGAAGATCGGTAATTTCCGTATCATATAACTGATGACGCGCAGCCTTCTCCTCTGCAGTCTTCTGATCCGTAACGTCCCTTGTATGAAGCACAATGCCGCCCACGAGGGGGTCATCTATCATATTATTGCCTGTTGTACTAACATGGCGCCATGTTCCGTTCTTATGCCTCAAACGGTAGCTGTTTCCGGATATACCGGTTTTACCGTTCCTTTTTCGGACTATATTTTTCTCCATAGAATCTCTGTCGTCGGGATGAACAAAATCCAGAACATTCCTGCCTGCAATTTCGTATGGAGAATAACCGAAAATCCGCTCTATTGAATCGCTGTTATATTCAAAAAATCCTTCGGAGTCAATCAGAGAAATAACTTCGGAACTGAGGCGGATCATTTTACGAAATTTTTCACCGCTCTCCCGAAGAGCCTGGCGGTATTTTCTTCGCTCATGAAGATCTTCAACAGCCAATATCGATATTTTCTTATTATCTGTTATTACAAGTTCGGCTTTTATTTTAACAGGCAATTTAGTGCCGTTCTTATGAATGCACTCCAATTCAAATTCAATATCAGATGATCCCGTTAGATCTTCAGTAATATTGCCGTACTCAGGAGAAATGAAATCGTTAAATTTGCTTCCCAGCATCTCTTCCCTGCTTCTGCCGAGAAAATCAAGCATAAAGGGATTTACATAGATGATCCCCTGCACATCTTCCGAAAGCAGTAATCCTTCTGAAATTTTATTAAGGATATTGCCGAATTTAATAAAAATATCCATTATTGACATTCCTTTAATGTTTTCCGAAAAATGAGATTTAGCTGTTATTTCTTCCGGCATTTATCCTATAATTTCCCTTTGTTTTACATCATTAAGAAATAATAACAGAGCAAAAGATCAGATCACCCGACAGAGAGGTGTTGATATATATTAATTAAAATAACAGCTATTGTCAATAAAAGAGTAATAAATACTATGTAAAATGTAATAAACACTATGTTTTGCGTAATGAACGACAGGCGAGATATTTCCCATAAAAACGGAATGACCCTTAAAAATAAATTGACAATTAACTATTCATATTTTAATAATTAAGATCATTTAATTACAGGAGGGTTTTTATGGGAAATATTGTAGACTTTGTAGTAGAAGCATCAAAAAATCCGGAAAAGGGTAAAGCGCTATCAGATCTTCTTAAGCAGAAAGATATAACTGCCGAAGGCCTTATGGAATGGTTTAAAAAAGAAAATCATGATGTGCCCTTGGATGACTGCAAAAAAATTATAGAGAATAAAGAACTTATTGCAGAGGGAGCGAGTGTGAAGTCATACTAAATAAATTTGATTTTATCTCATCCCTTTCAATATAGGGGTGAAATAAAATCCTTTAATAATTATTATCAAGATGAAGAACATATTCAACTTATATAAATTGCTTCTTTCTCTTGTCTTCTTCATTCTTTGTTCGAATAAGAATTTGTACCCACAAAGTGATAAAGCAATTATTCATATAAATTCTAATGATATTGTATATGAACTTTCACAACAATGGTATTTTAAAATGGATGACAATATTGAATATAAAAATATTAATATTGATCATCATAATTGGTCATTTTTTTATCCACATTTACCTTGGGAACAATTCCCCGGCTATAAAGGGTACAGAGGGAACTCATGGTATAGACTAATAATTTATGTCAGTAAGAATATTACTGATCTGGGATTATTTGTTCCAAGACATTACAGAGGAGCACAATTTTATTTTAATGGAGTTCTTATTCATCAAACGAGAAAATTTTCTAATTCAGGTAAATCACCACCAATTATCGGAAAACCCGATTTAATAAAAATACCAACAAATCTAATAAATAGAAAAAATATATTAGCAATGAGAACAGGATTTCTTAATCAAGCAGGCGGTTTTGACGGGAAAATATATATAGGACCCCAAAATCTTATTCATAAAAAATGGATAAAATTTATAATATGGAACATTTTCCTCGCATCCATAAATATATTTTTAGGATTTTATTTCTTCATATATTATCGGAACAGAAAAGAAGACAGGTACTATTTATACTATTCGGGGCTTGCTCTGTCGCTCGGATCATGGTTTCTGGGCTATAACGGCCTTATTCTCTGGGTATTCGATCACCAGTGGGTCTATATTATTTCCACATATATAGGCTCAATGTTTATACCTGTTATGCTGATCAATTTTATTCATTCGTTTTTTAATTATAAAAAAGGCCTTACAGCCAGATCATTCGAAGCTTTTTACTCTTTCCTGATAGTTTCATTACTGATCGAATATATCCTCAGAGGCAATATTTACTATTTTTCAAAATATTTATACGAACCATTTATGCTGAGCATTTTGCTTGCCTGCACATATTCGGTCTATATCTGTTACAAAGGAACAAAAGAGAAGAAGCCCTATGCGCGGCGCATATTTGCGGGAACAGGAATTGTGGGAATATCTGCTATTGTCAGTATCCTCACATTTATAGATATTATTAAATTTAACCCTCCCATACTTGAAGGGTTCTTTGCAATGACAATTATCTTTGCCACTGTTCTTGCGGCCCGCTTTTCAAGCGTTCACACAGAGCTCGAAATCGCTCATAAAGAGCTTCTTGAAATGGACAGAATGAAAGACGACTTTATAGCCTCGACCTCGCACGAGCTTAAAACTCCCCTTCTCGGCATAGGAGGCATTGCAGAATCGCTTATAGATAACGCTAAAAGCAGGCTCGGCAGAGAGACAATTTCAGACCTTTCATTGATCGTGTCAAGCGCCAGACGCCTTTCAAATCTTGTTAACGATCTGCTGGACCTTTCAAGAATCAAACATAAAGACCTTGAACTTCAGAGAGGAGAAGTTGACATAAAACAGATAACCGATATGGTTATATCGCTCACCTCGGCTCTTGCCCGCGATAAGCCAGTTGAGTTTTATAACAAGATAGATGAGAATACTCCTACCCTATACTGCGACGAAAACCGGCTCCTCCAGATAATGCACAACCTGATCGATAATGCCCTTAAATTTACCGAACGGGGCGAGATATCGGTTTATGCCCAAAGGATGAACGATTTTGTCAAAATTACGGTGGAAGATACCGGCATAGGCGTCCCGGCCGATAAAATTGAGAAGATATTTAACTTTTTCGAACAGGCCGACAGCTCCATTACGCGGAAATACGGAGGCACGGGAATAGGCCTCAGCATAACGAAACAGCTTATTGAACTGCACGGCGGCAAAATTCACGCCGAATCAACGGAAGGCAAAGGATCAAAGTTTATATTTACAATGCCCCTTTTCACGGGGCAGTATGACGAATCCGCATCATTAAAAGCGGCACCAGAGGAGATCGATCCGGAGAAAGCGCAAAAGATACTGCGCGCCTATTTCAAACATGCTGAAACTGAAAACCTGCATGCTCCCCGAATTATATACGAAAAGAAGGAAAGTGATCTCAGCGAAAACCGTAATAAAACCTCTGTTCTTGTAATTGACGACGAGCCTATCAATCTGCGCGTTCTTTCCAGCCAGCTGACGTTTGCAGGGTATAACGTAAAAACAGCGGCAGGCGGCCGCGAGGCTCTTGAACTGCTTGAAACTTCCAGGATCCCCGACATAATTCTGCTGGACATCATGATGCCAGGCATGTCCGGATATGAACTCTGCTCCAGGCTCAGAGAGAGATACACAATGCACGAACTGCCTATTATAATGATAACGGCAAAAAACCAGACCGCAGATCTTGTTGCGGGATTTGAAACGGGCGCAAACGATTATCTCGGAAAACCCTTTGAAAAAAGAGAGCTTCTTGCCAGGGTTAACAACATTATTGCGCTGAAAAAAACCATAAAAAAATACGAAAAATCCAGATATAAAAACCTCAGAGAAAGGGCCAATCCTCATTTTCTCTTTAACGCGATACACACCATTCACGCTCTGATGCGGAGCAACGTAAAAAAGGCGGACGAAGCAATGGTAATGCTTGCGGATATTTACAGATTTCAGATGGACACATCCTTTCAGGATCTGGTGCCCTTTGACGTGGAATGGGAATTTGTGAATATATACCTCAAATTTGAAAAAATTCTCTTTCCCGAAACCATAAATTTCGAAATGAACAAAACCGGCGGCCTCAGCTCCATAATGATCCCGCCGCTGATCATACAGCCCCTTGTTGAAAATTCCCTTAAGCACGGTCTCAGAAATAAAGAAGATGGCGGATACATTCATGTCAATGCCGCGTGCACCGGAAATTCGGTAAAGATCTCGGTTGAAGACAACGGCACGGGTCTGCACAATGAAAATCCCTATGCACGCACGCTGGGAAATATTAAAAATATGCTGAGATTTCATTTTAACGGCTCCGATGTAACAATAGAGAACAGAGCCGGAGGGGGCGTTATTGTAACCCTCACTTTTGAGATCGATGAAAAATAATGATATTAGATTTAACGCATGGCCGAACTTAATTCAAAAGATCTATTCTCAATCTGCAGAGAACTCTCCTTTGGCGAGGTTGTACCCGGCAGAGAAGAAGAAGCCCTTTATAAAGTCTTAAACGAGCAGATATTAGACCTCTGCAGGGGCTTGCCCCAACCGATGCAGAGTCCTGGTATTATGTTCATGATGGAGTATTCGGGATTAGCTCCCGGAGAGACCCTCGATTTTTACAAGAACTACTATAAGCCGGTGTGGACCATAATATATCATATTTCAAAAAAATTCGAACCGGCCCGCTCTCTTACCGAGCGGGAAATGGAAACCGCTCTTAAAGGACAGGCCATGTCCCTTTTTCTTCATTCAATTGACGACCACCTCACCGACGGCCAGATCGGGACTTCCCATCTGATGCTTCTTCTTCGAACAGAGGCATGGATGCGCATGACAGAGGCGATCGAATCCTTTTCCGAAAACAATAAGGAGTTTAAATCAATAGCGGAACAATTAATCAATGAATACTATAAAGGAGTCTGCTCTCTGCATTGCCCCAAAAACTTTAATGAATTCTGCGCACAATTTAAGAAAGAGATATCAACTATATATATAATGCCTCTATTAACCGCAAAAAAGCTCGGCAGTACGGATGAATTAATGAGTGATATAAAAAAATGTATCGCCTCCTTTGGCCTTGCATGGCGGCTCATTGACGATATAAACGATCTGGAACAGGACATAAAAGGAGAGCATTCGGGGCTATACTACTCTCTGCCAAGCACAGGCAGGGAACTCTGGGACAGCATTGACACCGGGAAAAACGGAACAGCAGCGGAACAGATTACCAAAATAATAACAGAAAACAGAATTATTGAGCGCATAACAAGTCAAATAACAGAAGAACTCAAAAAAGCGTCCCTTATTGCGGGAAAACATAAAATGGATGAATTATCCCGCCAATATTCTGTTATGAGAGCCCCCCTTGAATTATGGCTGAAAAAGCAAAAAAATCAGGCATCGAAAAATTGATCGAAATGCAGGATATCGCCGATAAAGAGCCCCTCTCTATTGAAGTCACAACAGAATGCAACAGCCGGTGCTCCCACTGTTTTGCTCGGGCAGGGCTGAAAGAGTATAGTGGTCTCGCTGCCGAAACCGCGCACCAAATAATGAAAGAAGGTTTTGCTCTCGGATACAGAAATCTTCATATTACCGGCGGAGAACCCTTTCTGTGGCCCGGCCTTTTCGAGCTTATCGGATCCGCGTTAAATACCGGTTACGAATCAATATTCTGCAATACCAACGGAAAACTTCTCACCGAAAAAAACTGCTCCCGCGCGCGGGCATTCGGCAAAAGCCTTACTCTGTCCGTAAGCCTCCAGGGGTATCCCAAACTTCACGACGCTGTCAGGGGGAGCGGGTCCTGGGAAAAAACATCGAAGGGAATTAAAACCGCTGTTGAGGCGGGCCTTGATCTTTTTGTTTTCACCTCTGCAGGGAAAAGCCTTATTAAAAGCCTGCCTCGTTATACGGAATTTATATTTAATGAATTTAAAGGGATCATGGGATTGACCTTCATTCAGATGATAAGAACTGCCGGAGATAAACCTGACCTTTCGGACGAACTGCTTGAGCCCGAAGATTTTATGGAAATGGTAAGAGCTCTGTCGCTTCTGAGCCTTTTCGGTTACCCTGTTGATATACTTGAGAACCCCCTTGCCGCAGTCGTTTCCCATATTATGGGCATGGACTGGCTTCCCCATACCCCTCCCCTTCACAGGCCCGGAAAGCTCGTTGTTCTGGCAGACAAAAATGTCACGCTTTCACACTCCTCAAGAGAATCGCTGGGAATTTACAAAGAAGGCAGACTGAAACAGTTCCTTGAAGCGGCTATGCGCGGCAAAGCCGTTGCTCCCGATTCAAAAATATGCCCTAACTGCCGGCATATTGAAAAATGCAGAAAATTCGGGATGTTAAATCCCTCGGAATGGTTCAGAGACAGGGGAAAGGGGGCTCCCTTCTGTATGAAAACGCTTGACAAATGCATGAGGCTAATTGAGAAAAAATATTCTTAAATCAATAAAAAATAGATTGTCCGATCTTATTATTTCAGAGAAACTTATTCTGCCCCTTTCGATATCTGATCAAACCTTCTTGTATTGTGGAGGCAACAAGTTTCCCGTCACGGGTGAAAATATTACCGCGATTGAGCCCCCTTGCATTGCCGGCGCTGGGGCTGTCCATTACGTAGAGCATCCACGCGTCCATTTTAAAATCTCTGTGAAACCACATAGCATGATCAAGGCTTGCAACCTGCATTGAAGGTTCCCAGTAAGTATGCCCGTGGGGGTACAAAGCGGTTCCCACAAGACCGAAATCGGAAGCATAGGCAAGAATATATTTATTGACCGATATATCATCAGGCATCCTGCCCGCAGCTTTGAACCACATATACTTTACAGGTTTCATTTTTTCAGGAGCAAAGGGATCAACCGGATTTACGGCTCTGAATTCTATGGGCTTGCCGCATAAGATCTTTTCTCTTATGGCCTCAGGAATTTTATCTTTAATTCTTTTTGCCCTTTCAAGTTCCGATATAAGGCCTTCAGGTCCCGGAACATGAGGCATTTCGGTCTGATGCTCAAATCCGGTTTCATTAATATGAAAGGACGCCTCAAGAGAAAGGATTGCCCGCCCCTTCTGAATTGCCTTAACTCTTCTCGTTGTAAAACTCTTGCCGTCGCGGATACAATCCACCTCATAAATTATAGGTTTATTGGCATCGCCGGGTCTGAGAAAATAGGAATGAAAACTATGAGCGCTCCTGCTGCCGTCAACTGTCTGCGACGCCGCGGAAAGGGCCTGTCCCAGCACCTGTCCTCCGAAAACACTGCCGAACCCCAGATCCTGACTCCTGCCTCTGAAAATATTTTCCTCAATCTTTTCCAGTTTTAAAAGCTCCAGAAGATCATTCAATACATCCGACAATTTGATCCCGCCTTATCATTAAAATATCCCGCTGCATGATTATTGTTCAAGTTATGTTTCATGTCAAACATTTTCAATATGTTTTTACAAATAGATAATATTTTTGACGGAAAAACCCAAAAAATATTTATTACTTGTAAAATGATATATCTATGAGATTGTATCCAAGAATAATTGAATTTTAAGTGAGATCTTTACCTCTTATGCTAAAAACTTTATAACCTTACTAATAAACATTATATAAAACGAAACAAGATGATTGAAGCAGTCAATTTCAGCGAAGTCGAAAATGAAATAAAAAAGCGCAATGCCATTTTTAAATATGTAAATATCAGCAGAATTAAAAGCAGGCTTGAAAGATATGGGATCGACGCTTTTGCCGGTCAGCTATCCCGGTGGGAGCTGTCATATATTAACAATTTAAAGATTCCGAAAAGGAGATCCGATTTTTTATCCGGCAGGATTGCCGGGAAAAAAGCAGTAAAAGATCTTTTATCCGACAGTAATGCCGCTGCAGAACCGGCTCATTTCAAAAATATTGACATCCGCAGAATGGATTCGGGAGCACCGCGTATCTTTATTAATAATAAACATTCTGATATCCTCCTTTCCATATCCCATTCGGGACACACGGCTCTTGCCATTGCCGGGAGCACCGAACACTTCAAAGGCATAGGTATAGATATTGAAATAATTGATTCAAGGGACGAATCATTTATTAATATTGCCTTTGGCAAGAATGAAACAAAAGGCTTGAAGAAAATAAGAGACAATGCATCAGTCTGGGATGATGAAAAAATAACGCTCCATTGGACAATAAAAGAAGCCCTTTTAAAATCGATAAATTCCGGTTTCGATATGAACCTTAAAGATATTGAAATAAACTATGATAATACAAATAAGATCTTCATAAAATTAAAAAACCATATAGAAAAAAAATTTAACGAAACCGGAACTGAAAAACCGGTAATCAGATCATACATGCTGAGCGGATTCATAATATCCGTTGTATTTATTCCTAATATAGCCGATCCATAACTATTTTTCTTTACCGAATTTGACCTATTTAAAAAAGATATTATTGTTTATTAACAACACTATATCAAAAGCATTGATCAAGAAAAAATTGAAATAAACAAAAATATGTAATTGACCTTATATAAAGAAAAAAAATATGATTTCTATGATTTGTGGAAATAATGATTTCGGAGAAACATAAATAAAATGAAGAATAAGATTTTTTCTTATCCAATCCTTATTATAATAATTATTTTTCCCCTCTGGGGCTGCGGCATTGACAAAACAGATGAAAACCGGACCAAAGGAGAAAAAAAATCAACTTACATCATAAAGCTCAAAATCGGTCTTATTCCCGAACAGAATGTCCTGAATCAGAAAAAAAGATATAAACCTCTTGGCAAATACATTGAAGAAAAAACCGGAATAAAAATAAAATTTACAATTTTGCCGCGATACGGAAACATTATAGATAACTTTAACAGGCTCAATCTCGACGGTGCTTTTTGGGGAAGTTTTACAGGCGCTATGGCAATTAAAAAACTCGGCATTGAACATATTGCCCGGCCCGTAAATATTGACGGGACATCCTCATATAGAGGTTATATCTTTGTTCTGAAAAAAAGCTCCGTAAAAAGCGTGAAGGATATGAAAAATAAGGTTATTGCTTTTGTTGACAGGGCAACAACAGCGGGCTATGTTTTTCCGATTGCATATTTTAAAGAACAGGGCATAAAAAATATCAAAAGTTATTTCAAAGAGAGCTATTTTACCGGAAGTCACGATGCAGCTATTCACGCTGTTCTTGACGGACATGCGGATATAGGATGCGCAAAAAATACTATCTTTAATATACTTCAAAAGAAAGACAAGCGAATAGAAAAAGATCTCCGAATAGTGGCAACCTCTCCGGATGTGCCTTCCAACGGTCTGGGATTAAAAAAAGACCTGGATCCGAAGATAAAAAAGGCTTTAAAAGATGTTCTGATTTCCATGGATAAAGACCCGGAAGGAGCCAGAGTTTTGAATAAATTTTTTGTCATAAAATTTATTGAAACCTCCGAAAAAGACTATAAGCCCGTTTTCGACATGGCAAAAAAAGCCGGAATTAATTTAAAATATTATAAATATATCAATAAATGAAGCAAAAAATAATTACATCTCTCATTGCAATATTTCTATTGTTTACAATAGGAATAGCGCTCTCATTTATTTATATTGTAAATGCCACAGGAGAATTGAATTATATTATTAAACTCCATCAGATTGAGCAGCGAAGACAATCTCTATTAATTAAACTCCAAACCGTACAGAATCATTTCTATACTGTAAAGACATCCATGCTGGAAGACCTGGACTACATTGTTGACAGTATGGACGTTCTTGAAAAAACCGCAGCAGAATGCTCAAGCTGTCACCATCCTCTTCTGCTGAGAAAGCGGATATCAAAAGTAGAGCAACTCATAAAAGATTACCAACAGCACATAAGTTATTATATAACCCTCAGAGCCAATGAGAAGAGAATGCTTGCACTGAAAAAAGAATCGGCTCAAATAGGAAATAAGATCCTGAAAGAACTGCAGAATATGTCCCATACGGCAAGCCGCAATCTTGAAGAAGTAACTCTGCAAAGCAGAGAAAATGTAAAAAAGATCATCAAAATTCTGAGTATAACACTAATTGCGGCGCTGATCTTTGCTATTATATTTGCCGTAAGGCTTATCTCTTCCATAAGCAAGCCCATAAACAGGCTTTTGGAAGCTACAAGAAGCATTTCGTCAGGAAGTCTGGGTGCCACAATTGATCATAATTTCAGTACCGAATTCGGCGAGCTTGCAGATACATTTAATGAAATGAGCCTGAAGTTAAAGAAGAACTACGACAAAATAAATCACGAAATCCACGAACGCAAACAGGCTGAAGAAAAACTCAGGATCAGCGAGGAGAGATATGCCCTGGCTGCGCGCGGGGCAAATGACGGTTTATGGGACTGGGATCTGAGATCAAACAGGGTCTACTACTCTTCCAGGTGGAAATCCATTCTTGGATACGAAGACAACGAGATCGGTGATCACCCTGACGAATGGCTCAGCAGAGTTCATCGGGACGACAGCATCAATGTGAGAAAAGAGATCATGGCTCACAGAGAAGGAGCTTCGGATCAATTCAGAATTGAATACCGGATGAAGCATAAAAACGGGACATATCTGTGGGTTTTGACGCGGGGAATAATTGTAAGAGACAAAAACAATACCGCTTTTCGTATTGCCGGATCCCAAACGGATATCACCGAAAGAAAGGAAGCTGAAAAAAAATTGATCTATGACGCATTTCATGACACGCTCACAGACTTACCCAACAGAGCTCTCTTCTTCGATCGCCTGGAACTTGCTGCCAAAAGAATATCAAGAGCCTCAAATAAAAATATGTTTGCCGTACTCTTTATCGACATTGACCGTTTTAAAATAATAAACGATACAATGGGGCACCTTGTGGGAGACAGACTGCTCATCAATATTGCCAGGCGTCTGCAGGAATGCCTCAGGCCGGGAGATACAATAGCCCGTTTCGGAGGCGATGAATTTGCCGTACTGCTGGAAGATATTCCCAATTCCGACGACGTTCTGCATCTTATTGAACGAATACAGGAAAAATTATCACTGCCCTATTACATTAAGGACAATGGAAAAGAACATAAGATCTTTAATACGGTCAGTATTGGAGTCTGCTTCAGCGACAGTTCATTTGACAGGCCGGAAAATCTGCTCCGAAACGCGGATATTGCCATGTACCATGCAAAATCATCAGGCAGAGATTCCTATAAAATATTCAGCAAAAATATGTATGAAGACGTGATGACTTCAATGCAGCTGGAGAGAGACCTTAAAAATGCCCTGGAAAATAAAGAATTTGTTCTATACTACCAGCCGGTAATGCTGACCGATTCCGGAAAGATCACCGGTTTTGAAGCTCTTGTAAGATGGCAGCATCCGGTGCGCGGTCTTATTTATCCCGATGAATTTATCCCCCTCGCAGAAGAATCGGGAATAATAATCAACCTTGGCGAATGGGTCTTGAACGAAGCATGCATACAATTAAGCATGTGGCAGAAAAAATACCCTCACGACACACCCTTTACAATGAGCGTTAACGTATCCGGAAAACAGTGCACTAAAGAGTTTGTTGAATATGTTGACAATATAATCAGAAAGACCGGGATCAAACCGAATACGCTCAAGCTTGAAATAACCGAATCCATATTAATGGAAAACTCGGAACTTTTGTCACCCCTGTTTAAGCGATTAAAAGAATTAAAAGTCGAACTTCAGATTGACGATTTCGGCACAGGATATTCATCTCTTAACTATCTGCATAATTTTCCCGTTGACGCCCTGAAGATTGACAAAGAATTCATTAAAAAAATAAGCATAGACGAAAACGAAAAAATGGAGATCATAAAAACAATAACCTCACTGGCCGAAAGTCTTAATATGTATGTTATTGCCGAAGGAGTCGAAACAGAAGACCAGCTTTCAAGACTTAAGATGCTCTACTGCCGACACATACAGGGCTACCTGCTCTCCAGACCTCTCAATAAAAATGATATTGAGATATTTCTGAGTAAGCACAAAATCTAAAGTATTATAATGCATGATCTAATTGTTTCTGTCATACAATCAAACGTACACTGGGAGGATATTGATTCAAATATTTCGATGTTCGATCTAAAGATCGACGCTGTAGATGAAGCTGCCGACCTCATTGTTCTCCCTGAAATGTTCACAACAGGATTTACTATGAATGCCCCAAAATATTCGGAAAAGATGAAGGGGCCCACAGTACAATGGCTGCTGAAAAGATCCGCTCAGAAAAAAGCCCATATAACAGGAAGCATTATCATTGAGGAGAAAGGAAAATTTTTCAACAGACTGATCTGGGTAAAACCGAACGGCAGCCTTTTTACATACGACAAAAGACACCTTTTCAGATATGCAGGAGAAGAAAGAACCTACAGTGCCGGTAATAGAAATATAACGGTACAGGTAAAGGGATGGAAAGTAAGGCCTTTTATATGCTATGATCTTCGATTCCCGATATGGACAAGAAATCTTAAAAATCAATATGATATTGCGATCTTTACAGCCAACTGGCCGGGGTCACGGTCGCTGCACTGGAAAACTCTTTTAAGATCAAGGGCTATCGAAAACCAGTGTTATGTTCTCGGGGTTAACAGAGTCGGCACCGACGGGAATGGTATTTCATACAGCGGAAATTCCTCTTTAATAGATTTCAAAGGGGATATTATCTTTGAAAAACAGGATGAAGAATCGATTCTCACTGCCAAATTATCCTTATCCGATCTTATTAGTTACAGAGAAACCTTTCCCTTCTGGAAAGACGCCGACATTAATGAGAACTCTCAAATAGAGGATTAAAACTCCCGCAGAAAATATAAAAAGATCGAATAATAGCCTGCTGGCGGGTTCGAACCGCCGGCCTCTTCATTACGAGTGAAGTGCTCTGCCAACTGAGCTAAGCAGGCAAAGGGTGAATCATTTCCAGGCTCAATTCTCACATAGAACAAACTTAATCGAGATAATTAGTATAAATCTGTAATCAGCCTATTGTAATTGACTCTATGATCCAAGTAAAAGAACAGATCAAATTAACACAATTTAACCGATTTAATGATAAATATTATTTAATTTAATAATGGTCAAGATTTTTATTAAAATTTATTCCCGCCGGCCCTCAAAGGCCCAGGAACACAAAAAATAAGTAAAAAAAAACTTGACAGAAAAACATGAAGTCAGCTATTTGTTAGGAATCCTTACTATTTTTCGGATAAGTTAGATCCGGCGCTTTATCCGAAAAATGAGGAAATTTGAGTAATTAAGGAGGATTAAAAATGTCAATTAAAACGGCAAAAATCATTTTCTGGGTTGGCTCCATGATTTCTATGCTAATTTTAATAATTCTGACTTTTGATTCTATGGGGCAGATGGCTGTGAGAACAAAAGAAAAAAATCTTTCCGAAGAAGTTGTTGCAGGCAAAAAAATATTTAGAAAGTACAATTGTAATGATTGTCACACTATTCTGGGTATCGGCGGATACTATGCTCCGGATTTGACAAGAGTTTACAGAAGGAAAGGAGCTAAATACATCGAAAGCGTTATAATGGATCCTGAAAACACGCTGAAAAACTCGTTCAGGAAAATGCCTAAAAAGTACGCAGGGGGATACGAGGTTACACCGGAAGAGGTAAAAAAAATGATCACTTTCTTTAAATGGGTAGACGGCATAGATACCAACAATTGGCCGCCTCAGGACCATAAAGAAAAAACTTTTGGAGGTAACAGCTTTTATCAGAACAATTCCGCAGGCGGAACCAATGATCTCACTTTACTAAAGAGAAAGGGATGTATTGATTGTCACAAAATCCGGGGAACAGGCGGTACTTACGGCCCCGCTCTCGACGGAGTGGGCTCCAGGTTTAACCTTCAGGAGATCAGGAAAATTATCAAAGAAGGAAAAGGGAATATGCCCGGAAGAGACATTTCCGAAGAAAACCTTCAAACTATTGGTAATTTTCTCATTAAACAAAAAGGAGGCCAAAAATGACAGTCTTTAAATCACAGAGAGTATCATACTACTATTTTGTACTTGCCTTATTGTTATTTGGCTTACAGGTGCTTACCGGATTATGGCTGGCAGCAAACTACGCCTTCACAATTCCTCAAGGCATAGTTGATATATTCCATTTCGGCACTGCAAGATCCTTTCATACTAACCTGCTGGTTCTATGGCTTCTGCTCGGTTTTATGGGCGGAGCTTATTTTATGATTCCCGAAGAAACAAACTCGGAATTATACAGCCCTAAAATTGCCTATATCCAGCTCATTCTGTTAGCCCTTACCGGAGTTGCGGCGCTGATAGGATTTTCCTTTGGCTGGACACAGGGAACACCGCTGTTGGAAATTCCGCCCTTGCTTGACATTCTGGTGGTTATCGGCGCTTTAATGTTCCTGTTTAATATCGGCATGACACTGATAAAAGCGAAAGAACGAACGGTTATATCCTGGACGCTTCTTGCAGGATTACTCTTCTTATCATTGTTATACCTTTTTGGCCATCCATTCTATAAAAACCTTTCAAACGAATTCTACTGGTGGTGGTGGGTAATTCACCTCTGGGTAGAAGGAGCATGGGAATTGATCACAGCTTCCATAATGGCATGGATCATAATAAAGGTGACCGGAGTTGACAGAGCCGTTGTTGAAAAATGGTTATATATTGAAATAGGATTATTCCTTTTTACGGGACTTGTGGGTACGGGCCATCACTATTACTGGATCGGGACACCCGAATACTGGTACTGGTGGGGCGGAATATTCAGTGCTCTTGAACCCCTGCCTATTCTATTAATGGTCTGGGATACTTACACACACATTAAAGACAGGAAAAACGAGATCATTAATCCCGTTGTATGGACCTATATTATAGGATCTGCAATAGTCCATTTTGTTGGAGCAGGAATATGGGGCTTTGCCCAGACTCTGCCTCAGGTAAATTATTTCACGCACGGCAGTCAGGTTACTGTGTCTCACGGGCATTTAGCCTTCTTTGGCGCCTTTGTTTTGATCAACCTGACAATATTCTACTATGCCATACCAAAGCTGAAAGGAATTGAACGGTTCAAATCAACCCTTGGTTTATGGGGCTTCTGGATAACCAACAGTTTTATGTTTATAATGGTTCTTGCATTCAGTGCTGCAGGAATTCTGCAAAGCTATCTTGAACGTAAAATGGGACTTGGCTATATGACTGCTCAGGCTGAGATGCAATTCTGGTTTCAAGTGGTACTTGTTTGCGGAATTGTTTTCTTTATCGGGACTGTCATTATAATCTATGACCTCCTCTCTCTTAAAGAGAATAAGGCGGAAGCATAATTACGGTTATAAAGAATTTAAATATACAATCCAATTTATACATTTATTGAGACGCTGCGCCAGCGTCTCAATAAACAAGATATTCCTGTCTAAGAGCAGATATCCTCAACATAAATCGTAAATAAAATAGTGGACAAAATTAAAAAACATTGTTTTTTAGTGCTGAATACAGAATTTAAACTTTGAGGAAATAATATGAACGAAAAAAATGATATTTACCGGGAGCTTCAAAAACACCTTGATAAAATGCCTGTTGGATTCCCCCCTACTGATTCAGGAGTAGAAATACGAATTCTAAAGAGATTTTTTACTCCGGAGGAAGCTGAAATAGCGACAAAACTTTCTTTTATACCCGAATCCCTTGATAATATTTCTAAACGGCTTGAACCTCTGGGATTCTCTGCTGAAGATATCGAAACCGCTCTGGACAGAATGGTAAGTAAGGGTGCCATTAACGGCGGTAAAAATCCGAAAACCGGTGAAAAATACTTCAGCAATGCTCTCCTTGCAGTGGGTATATTCGAATATCAGGTGGGAAGGCTTACCAAAGATTTCGTAGAAGACTTCGAGCAGTATCTTGACGAAGCATTTAAGTATGAATTTACAAAAACAAGCACTCCTCAATTGAGAACCATTCCCATTGAACAGAGCATCAAAGTTGAACATTTTGTCCAATCCTATGACCATGTGATACATCTTATTGAATCAAGAAATCTGATCTCGGTTTCAAATTGCGTATGCAGAGAGAGTAAAAAAATTCTGGGGAAGGGCTGTTCACATATTATGGAGACATGTTTTCAGTTCGGCGGCGCAGCGCGGCACTACATTGACCATGGGCTGGGGCGTCAAATAAGCAAAGACGAAGCACTGAGAATAATCGAACAGTCCCAAAAGGAAGGGCTCGTTCTCCAGCCCGGCAATTCTAAAAAACCCTTTGCAATATGCTGCTGCTGCAGCTGCTGCTGCGAAGTGCTTATAACAGCAAAAAAATTCCCAAAACCGGCACAGTTTTTTGCCACCAACCACTTATCCGGTGTTGATGCTGAGATATACACAGGATGCGAAGCCTGTATTGAAATATGTCCCATGGAAGCGATGGATATGGTAGATGGGATATCTCATGTAAACCCCGAAAGATGTATCGGATGCGGCGTATGCGTTCCCTCCTGTTCAGTTGACGCTATCACTTTAATCAAAAAGGATAAAGAAAAAGAACCTCCCAACAGTACTGTTGAGATGTTTATGAGAATTATGGAGGAGAAAAACAGGCAAAATCAGACAAAATTGTAATATTTTATTATACAGCAGATGCATAGTTTAATTCTAATATAAGAGGGGATAATTTGTGAAGGATCCGGTACTGGGCATTGATATCGGCGGCACTTGGATAAAATCCTCGCCTGTTGATGTTTCAAAGGGCAGGCTCATTGGAAGACCCTTTAAGATCCGCACGCCCGAACCCTCAACCATTGACAATCTTTTATTATCATTTGAAAAAATTATTAAAAATTTTTCCTGGGACGGCCCAGTTGGCTGCGGCTTCCCGGGAGTTATCAAGAATGGGACCATATATACTGCCGCAAACATGTCGAAAAAACTATTAAATATAAATCTTGCTGAAAAGATCAACGATCTGTGCAAATATAAAAGTACAGTGATCAATGATGCGGATGCAGCAGCAATAGCTGAAATGCTTCATGGATCGGGTAAAGCTCACTGCGGATATGGAGGAGGAGTGGTATTGGTAATAACACTGGGAACCGGGATCGGAAGTTCCATTTTTGTTGAGGGACACCTTGTGCCCAACACCGAATTCGGACATATTGAATACAGAGGAATGGACATCGAGAAATGGACTGCCGGCGTTATTAAAGCAAAAGAAAATTTAAGCTGGGAAGAATGGGGCCGCAGATTAAATACATATCTTCAGATAATGGAAAAACTATCCAACCCGGATCTTTTTATTATTGGCGGCGGTATTGCGGAAAGCTTTGATAAATTTAGGCATTACATAGATCTCAGAGCAAAAATTACATGCGCAAAGATGGGGAATAACGCCGGCATAATCGGCGCGGCTATTTGGGCCGGAAAAGAATAGCGCTGATATTAACTTGGAATGAACTGCCGGTATGCGCCATTAGATCAGCCGCTATACATCTATTTTCTGCTGAGCTCGTTGTAGAGCATCTTTGCAATACCCAGATCGGTATTTTTCGAAAGATTTAATGCGTATTCATCATAAAGCATATCCTCGAAGATCTCCTCTGCAAATCCGCCATGAATCCACTTGGTTTTGTGTACCGTATTCCTCATCTCTTTAAACATCTTTGCAACAAATATGGACTCCATTTCGATACAGGTATCCATTAATCTTTTGTCTTCGGCTTTTCTTCCGGCGGGACTTTTGTCTGCACCAAGCGATTTTAATGTATCATGAAATTTATTCGAGGTTGAGGCGTCCTTTAATTTCCTGCCCATATTCTTATCAACTTGTGATCTTGCATTATTCAGTATATCGACAATCCCAGTCATAATTATCCTCACTTAATTATTAATTCGGCATGCAGAGCGCCGGCTTCCTTCAGCGCTTTTAATATTGATATAATATCTTTTGTTGAAGTTCCGATGGAATTCAGCGCATCAACCAGATCCTTAACAGTACTCGATTCTTTAAGCAGGGACACAGTCCCCTTTTTATATGTACCGGATATCTCAACGGTCACTCCCTCTTTGCTTACAAGAGCTTCGGATATTTTTACTGTGCCTCCTGTTACGATCGTTCCGTCCCTTTCATTTACAACTATCCTCGCTCTGAAACTCGGTTTTATCTCAATATCCTGGATCGCAGATATAAATTCCGGCAGATCAACATTTTTTATAAGATTTACTTTGATCTTCCCATTAATTACTTCCGGATTTGCAGAAGGATACTTTTTGGATATTGCTTTCATGATCTCGCTGGCCATAGAATAATCCCAGTTCTTTAATACTATATATATACTGTTTTTTGAAACGACATTGGGAATTATTTCACGCTCCACAAGAGCTCCATCTGAAATTACGGCCACTGTTTTGACCCCTCTCCTGTTCCTGCTGCCCCGGGCAACAGAAAGAGTTCCCTGAGCAACTGCATAAATTATATTGTCCGCCCCTTTCAAAGGCGACTGCATCAAGATCCCCCCTTCAAGCGATTTTGCATTGCCTATAGAGGATACGGTAACGTCAATTCTATCTCCGATCCTCACAAAAGGCGGTAATTGAGCTGTCAACAACACAGCGGCAATATTTTTCGAATCGGTATTTTGCCCCTCCATTCCCAGACTTTTCAGAAGATTATTAAGCGAAGCCTTTGTTATTTCCGATTTTGTATCTCCCGAACCTTGAAGTCCCACAACAAGTCCGTATCCGTAGATCTGGTTCTCCTTCAATCCGTCAATAAAGGAAATATCTTTTACTTTTACGGTTATTTCGGCATTCAATAATAACTCGAAAAAAATAACTGCAGCAACAATCAATAGGGTTCTGATGGCTATTCTCATAAATGCTACCTTGTAAGCTCCCTCAGTATTTTTTGAAGATAATCGGCGATGATCTGCTGTTTCTCTTTCTCAGTGAGAGTGTTTATTGCAGATTCTCCCTCCTTCGGAGCGGTTCTTACTATGTTGATCCCTTCGGAGGCCCCTTTTACTTCTATCCTGAAATCCGCCACATATTTTGAATCAACATTCCTTCCCTTCATAACCGCAGGATCAATTGTTCCGGAAACGATGATCCTGTTTGTAATTCCATTAATTGAAAAAGTCCTTATACCTCTTACAGTAAAGGTTCCCCCTCTGCCCTTTCTTATTACTCTTGACGCAACGGAAAGATTCAACTGTCCCCTTTCGGTAAATCCTGTTGAATCTCTGTAATTAACGGTTCTATTCGATGCTGCCTTGGGCAGAAAGGCAGTAATGGTCATATCGGGATTTGAAGTTACAGTGGATGTTTTGCTGCTGTTTAAGGCGACTGTAAATCTCATATTGGAAATATCATTTATCTTTATTATTATAATATCGCCGGCTTTTATATTCTCCCTTGATGAATAGATATTTTTGTCCTGCCAGATAGTTTTTGAATATCCGAAGGACAAAAAAACAGATAAGATCATAAATAATGTCAGCCCGAATTTTCCTGTCATAGATCTATCTCAACCGATTTTTTGTCGGTAACTTTACCGTTTATTCTTTTATTTCCATTTATTATTACAGGAATGATACGGCCCCTTTCTCCGTCTGAAGCCGCAGTACCATGCACTTCAATCCTGATCCCCTTTTTAATTAAAATAAGCTTTATCGGGTCACCCTTTTTTATAAGGAAGATACCCTTTTTTTCAATATCACGAGGGCTTCTCTCTTCGGGCCTGTTTTCCAATATCCTGGAGGCGCTTCCATAAATAAAATATAAATGATCGGTATGTTTCTTTAAGATATCAGCAATCTCCTTCCTGTCAACAAATCCGTCATCATATAAATTGCTGTTTATTACAATTTTGCTTAATCTTATGGCCTCATCTTTATAAGCAGGCATGGTGTCTATTCTGGCTATATCCCCAATCCGCAAAAATTCTCTTTTATTGACTTTCGGAACAATGTACAACTTCAGATCAGCATAGAGAGAAGCCGCTGAAAATAATAGCATCAATAATATTATATACTTGATCTTTCTCATTATCTCTTAAGTGCTATTGCTGTGCCAAGCATTGAATCCGATGTCTGAATTGCCTTGGAATTAATTTCATACGCTCTCTGAGCAACAATCATATTTACCATCTCTTCAACAACCTTTACGTTGGACATCTCAAGAAATCCCTGATGTATTTTTGCCATACCATTCATTCCCGGCTGGCCCGGGATCTCTTCGCCCGATGCAGGAGTTGTTTTGTACATATTCCCGCCGATACTTTTTAAACCGGCAGGATTTACAAAACGGTATATTTCCATCTGTCCTATTTCAACCGGATCATCCTCACCAACGATCTTTATGGTAACCCTTCCGTCTTTACTGATGGCCAGTGTCTCAAGGATTGAGTTTTCCGGAAGTACAAGCTGAGGCTCGAGAAGATACCCGTTGGATGTTACTATCTGCCTGTTTGAGTCTATTTTAAATGATCCGTCTCTTGTATAGGCAAAGGATCCGTCATAGAGCTGAACTTTAAAAAATCCGTCTCCTTCAAAGGCAAGGTCAAGTTTGTTCTCCGTTGCCTGCAGGCTTCCCTGAGTAAACATCTTCTGTGTTGCCGCAATTTTTACGCCATGCCCCACCTGAATTCCTGTGGGCACCTCCGAAACCTCTGTGGCCGGTGTTCCTGCAAGAAGAACAGTCTGATATAAAAGATCTTCAAACTCCGCCCTCTGTTTTTTAAAACCCGTAGTATTCACATTTGAAAGATTATTTGATACCGTATCGATATTAAATTGCTGTCCTATCATTCCCGATGCGGCAGTCCAGAGTGACCTCATCATTGTACTTACTCCAATAGTTATTTTTTTCTTCAGCTATAGTGCGCCATTTATATTTTCGGCTTCTTTCTTTAATGTCTTTACACTAAAACAGGATTGTTAAACCTGATATATCAATTGATTTTATAAACATTTTGAATAAAAAAAGAGCTCCTGAGAGCTCTTTTTTTATATGCAAAGTAATTATTTTCTTTATTCAGGAGGGTACATTGCTTCTATTTCTTTACTGTATTTTGTATTGATCACCTTTCTTTTCACTTTCTGAGTGGGAGTTAATTCTCCGCTTTCCTGAGTCCATTCCGCATCGAGAAGAGTGAATTTTCTTATCTGCTCCACTCTTGAAAATTTCGCAGTGTACTTTTCAATCTCCGAACCGATCAAATTTATCACTTCTTCATTTTTGATCAGTTCGGTATTGTCGGTAAAAGTAATACTATTCTTTAAAGCCCATTTCTTTGTTTCTTCAAAAGCCGGGATGATCAGCGCTGAGAGATATTTCCTTCTGTCTCCGATAATGGCAACCTGTTCAATATACTTTGATTCCTTAAGGCTGTTTTCTATATTCTGAGGCGATATATTTTTGCCTCCTGCAGTAACAATAATATCCTTAATCCGCCCCGTAATTGAAAGAAAACCGTCCTCGTCAATCACGCCTATATCCCCTGTTTTGAAAAATTTATCTTTAGTAAAAACCTCTTTTGTTGCTTTGGGATTTTTATAATAACCCTTCATCACCTGCGGCCCTTTAATTAAAATTTCGCCTTCATCGGAAATTTTGATCTCCGTTTCAGGTATTGGAGGTCCTACAGTGCCGGGTTTAATATGCCAGGGTCTGTTAAAATTCGTAACAGGCGTTGTCTCAGTCAGACCGAAACCCTCCAGAATAATAATTTCCATACCGAGAAAAAATTCCGCATCTGAAACCGAGAGGGGGCCTCCTCCTGATATGGCAAATTTCAGCCTGTCCATTCCCAGCGCGGCTTTCAATTTTGCAAATACAAGTTTATCTGCGAGCTCATACTGCTTTGCAAAAAGTCCGGTCCTTGGCTTTCTATTGCATATATAAGGAAGATTTTTTGCAGCCATTTTCATGGCCCAATTAAAGATCATCTTTTTCACCGGCGAAGCATCGGAGACTTTTGCCACAATACCGGCATGAACTTTTTCATATATCCTGGGAACGCTTACCATAATAGTAGGTCTTACCTCGGTAAAATTTTCCATTAGAGTCGTAATATCTTCTGCAAAAACCACTTTTGCTCCCGAATGTATTGGAAAATAAAGCCCGCAGGTCCTCTCAAGCGAGTGCGACAGAGGCAGGAATGAAAGAAAAATATCTTCATCGGATATATAATCCTTAACTTCGCTTCCAATATTGGTAACATTAGATAAAAAATTGCCGTGAGTAAGCATAACGCCCTTTGGATTTCCCGTTGTTCCGGAAGTATAAATAATAGTAGCAAGGTCCGTTCCTTTTACGGACTTCAACCTCTTTTCAAAATTCGATTTTGTTTTATATGCATGCCCCTTTTTAAAAGCATCGTCAAGTCCTGTTACATTTTTCTGTTTTTTTGAAATTTCATCAAAAACAACGATATTTTTAATTTTAGGAAGTTTCCTCTTTACTTTGAGAACTTTTTTGAGATGATCTTCGGTTCCCGCAAAACAGAGTTTTGATTCGGAATTTTCAAGAACATAGAGGGCTTCCTCAGCAGAATTTGTTGCATAAATGGGCACATTTACAGCGCCAATGGACAGAATCGCAAGATCGGCAACCCACCACTCGTACCTGTTTGGCGAAAAAAGTCCTATTTTATCACCCTTTTTAATCCCAAGGGATAATAAATAATATGCCAGCTCATGAACCATCCTGTTCATATCTTCCCATGATATGTCATGGTATTGGTTATCCTTTTTATAAGAAACACAGGCCTTGGTTCCATATTTTTGAGCCTGATTTTGAAAAATTGCAACCATTGAATTTTCTTTTAATTTAGCCACATTAACCTCCATATTAAACACAAAATTTATATTAGTTATTATACAATTTGCAGTTTAATGTTAGTAATATAATCATATTGCTGTTTTTTTATCCACTATTTTTTATTAATCGGAAAAATATTTTTATGGACTCTTTCCGCTTTGTTGGGACAGAATATTAGAAATCTCTAAAAGGGGGATTTAAAGATCGCGAGAAGGATATACCGATCATCATTGAAATTTTCCATATTACCTGAACTGATGCGAATTTTACCCGTTTTTTCTGCATTATGTTAACGAATAAATGTAAATTGATACATAAAAGTAAAACCCCCGCCAGGGGAATTAGGGGGTCTTTCAAGAATAAGTTAAGAACCTTGAGAAAATAATATTATTGCTCATATTTCCCATAAATCCGGAATGACCCTTTTTATGATAAAACAATCCGGTCTATTTGAATTATTTTGATCTATAAAATACTTGACATTAACTATTTCCTCTATGAGATACCAATTTTAAGAATAAACGATCAGGAGACTTCAGATTGGCAGACACAACAAAAAAAAAATCAACTTCCAAAAAGAAAACAGAGAAAAAGAGATCCGCTGCAGCGCAGAAATCAAAAAATAAAAAAACCGAAAAAAAACCCGGCAAAAAAAAGGTTGTTGAATCCGTAAAGAAACCTGTAAGAAAAAAAAGCGTTAAAAAACAGAGAACCGACAAAGGATCAGGGGAAAAATCTGCGGGGAAAAGATCTAACTCCCTTATCCCTGCCAAACTTCCTGCTGATACAACTTCTGAAATAAAAACAACCTATAAAAAAGATACATATCCTGAAGAATATTCTAAGAATAATTTACCCGAAAAAACCGAGGACGACGAATATACTTCCGCTAAGGAGAGAGGCGATGAGCCCATGAGCGTTGTGGGACATCTTGATGAAATGAGATCCAGAATATTACAGAGCCTCATTGCTGTAATAGTTCTGACTTTTGCAGGATTCTTTTTGTCCGATCACCTTCTTGAGTTCATGAACGCTCCCTTTGTAAAAACCGGTCACAAACTGAATATTTTTAAGCTCACCGGAGGATTTATAATCAGGATCAAGGCTGCTCTTGTTGCCGGCCTGATGATAGGTCTTCCCTTTATTATCTACCAGATCTGGAAATTCATCTCACCGGCTATTTCTAAAAAGGATAGAAAATTTTCTATTATATCATTGATATGCGCTTTCTTCCTTTTTTACGGAGGCATGGCATTTGTGTTCTTCATTCTGCTGCCCTTTGCAATTGATATGCTTCTGAGTTTCATCGGGGACGATATGCTAAGCACAATAGGCGCCAGCGATTATATGAGTTTTATACTTCTTATGAGCGTTGCTATGGGTATTCTCTTTGAATTACCTATTGTTGTGATGATACTTACAAGAATAGGGTTAATAACGCCGCGTTTTCTTATTACCAAAAGAAAATATTCCGTTGTAATTATCTGGATAATAGCGGCAGTAATTACGCCGCAGGATGTTCTGTCGCAGGTACTGGTTGCAGTACCTCTTATGCTGCTGTATGAAATTTCCATTGTCATATCCAGAATAATATTTATCCGCAAAAGAAAAAGAGAAGCCTTGGATTAATGATCTTGACTGGATCTATTTATAATGTAATATGAAGACAGAACTATTTTACATCATAAATCTCATCTTACAGGCGGTTATGTTATGACTGTTAAATATATTGATCAGATTGATATTAAAAATAAACGGGTAATAATAAGAGTAGATTATAATGTCCCATATAACAGCAGTATGGAGATTACAGACGACACCAGAATAAGATCAACTCTGAGAACAATTAACTACTGCGTAAAAATGAGATCGAAAATAATTCTGATCTCTCACTTGGGCAGACCAAAAGGGAAAATTGTTCCTGAAATGACTTTGAAACCCGCGGCTCAAAGGCTTTCCCGGATCATAAAAAAAGAAGTGAGATTCTTTAATGATGAAATCGGCGAAGGATTGCAGAATAAGATCGACCGGCTCAACCCGGGAGATATTTGTCTTCTCGAGAATATCAGGTTCTATCCGGGTGAAGAGAAAAACGATGACGATCTTGGCAAAAAACTTGCTTCTTTGGCGGATGTTTATATAAACGATGCCTTTGCCGCAGCGCACAGGGGGCATGCTTCCAACGATGCTATTACTAAATTTATCAAGACAAGCTGCGCAGGCTTCTTACTGAAAGATGAAATCGAGTTTTTTAAAAAGGCGCTGGAAAATCCTGAAAAACCCCTGGGCGCTGTTATCGGAGGCGCAAAAGTTTCTACAAAACTCAATGTTCTGGAGAACATTCTGAACAAAGTGGACTACATCATTATCGGAGGCGCAATGGCCTTTACATTCTTAAAATCCAAAGGTTATGATACAGGCAAATCATTAATAGAAGAGGATCTAATTACTTCAGCCGGTGAAATCCTCCATAAAGCCTCAAAAAAAAATATTCCTGTCTATTTGCCGGTTGATATAGTTGCAGCTTCCGAATTTAAGAATGAATCTCCTGCAAAAGTTGTGCCTGTAGAAAATATTCCCAAAGATATGATAGGGCTTGATATCGGGCCTGAAACAATTAATCTATTTTCTGAAAAAATAAAAAACTCAAAAACAGTAATATGGAACGGCCCCATGGGCGCCTTTGAAATGCCGCGTTTTGCCGAAGGTACAAATGAGCTGGCAAAAACAATTGCAGGATCGCGATGTCTCAGTATTGTGGGAGGCGGCGACAGCGTTACTGCGATCAATCAACTGGGCATTGCCGACAAAATATCATACATCTCAACCGGAGGGGGAGCCTTCCTGGAATTGCTGGAAGGTAAAAAACTGCCGGCTATTAAAGCCCTTGAAAGATAATAAAAAAGCGGCACTGTAAATGGCCGCTTTCTGTTTATGCCGTGCAATTCAGAAAATTACTCTTCACTATCCCCGTCTTTTTCAATATTTATCTGAGCGATTCCAAGTTTTGCAAGAGGTATTGAGTACGGCGAGCAGGATACATAATTTAATCCTGCCTCCATGAGAAACTTGATATTATCCGGATTTGCGCCATGTTCGCCGCAGAGGCCTATTTTAATATCCGGTCTTGTCAGCTTTCCTCTGATTGAAGCAATACCGATCAGCTCTTTCACTTCTTCACCAAGATATTTAAAGGGATTGTGCTTAATAAGGTCAAAAAGCGAATAATCGGGGAAAAATGAATTGGAATCATCCCTGGAAAGACCGTAGGTAGTCTGTGTTAGATCATTTGTGCCGAAACTGAAGAACTCCGCATATTTTGCAATATTACCGGCCCCAAGAGCAGCAGCGGGAAGCTCTATCATTGTACCAACACTGTATTCCAATTCGTCAATACCATACTCTTCAATAACTTCATCTTTTATATCGCGGATTCCCCTGACCGTTGTGCCTTCAATGGACTTCCCGTTTTTTATGAATTTAATCTCCTCTTCGCTCATAACAATGGGGATCATTATTTCAGGTTTGACATTAATTCCTTCTTTAATAAGCATACATGCCGCTTCAAAAATAGCCCGGCACTGCATCTCATATATCTCAGGATACGTTACAGCAACACGGCAGCCCCTGTGCCCCAGCATAGGATTCATCTCTGCAAGTTCGTCACACCTTGCTCTGATCTCTGAAGGCGGTATTTTCTTTTTTCTATTTTTCATATACTTAATAAAATCATTCATGCTTGCTTCGGATCTCGGCAAGAATTCATGAAGCGGCGCGTCCAGCAGTCTGATAGTTACGGGTTTGCCTTCCATTGTTTTAAAAAGGTCATAGAAATCGGATCTCTGCATCGGTTCAAGAGCTTTAAGAGCCTCCCGTCTTTCTTTTTCGCTTTCGGCAATGATCATCTCTCGAAATCTCATGATCCTCTTTTCATTGAAGAACATATGCTCCGTTCTGCACAGACCTATACCATCGGCATTAAAATCTTTAGCTACTTTAGCGTCTCTTCCCTGGTCCGCATTTGCGCGAACATTAAAACTGTATATAAAATTTTCTACAATTCCCAGGAATTCAATTAAACCGTTATTCTTAAAATCAGGCTCTATCAAACCGACCTTCCCAAGATAGAGCGTAGGGTCTTCATAATAAGGCACATTGAGAGAAATATAATCACCCTCTTTAATGATCTTTCCGCCAAGCGTAAAAGATTTACCCTTGATCTTCATTTCAGGCTGGACCATAGCGACTTTACCCAGACTTCTGGCTACAACAGGAGCGTGCGATGAGAATCCCCCTTCGCATGTTACAACGCCCTGAGCAACTTCGATGGCTTTGACATCCTCTGCATAGGAAGACGGCAGAACAAGTATCACATTTGTATCTCCACCCCTCATGATAGCTTTTCTGTACTCTTCCATGAGTTTGGGAGTTGAAAAATAAACTCTTCCGATTGCAGCGCCTGTTGAACCGGCTATGCCGCCTTTAATGCTCTTGATCCCCTTTGTGGTTCTCGGGTCTATAACAGGGTGGAGCAGTTCGTTCAACTGATTTGGCTTAATATTCTCAACAAGATACTTTTCGGATATTTTTTTGTTTTCTACAAGATTCAGCAGCGCTTTAAGCTGTGATTGTGTGGACTTCTCGTCAACCTCGCGCTGTTCAACAAGCCAGAAATCTCCCTCTTCAATGGTAAATTTGATATTTCGAACTTCTCTGAAATTCTCTTCAAGATTTTGCGCTATTTTGGTAAACTTTTCGTAATATTTTTTATCGATCTTACTTATATCCTTTGCTTTTGCGCCGGTTAAATCAAATTCATTCTGAACAAAATCTCCCTGAATTTCCGGATCGCCTGTTATTATATTTCTGGTATAAAAATTCCCTGAATAAGAATTCTTGCCGAAATTCCCATAAACCATTGCCTGAACCATTATTGAAAGGGAATTATCAACATCAATGTCGGAATCACAGTACCTCTCAGACGCTGCCTTAAGAAACTTACTTAACTGTTCATAGACATCTTCCTCAAAATGGTCGCCATATTCCTTTTTGTACAGAGCGATAACCTTTTTCAAGTCATCAACTTTAGGTTTCTTGGAAAGCTTTCCTTCAATGGACTTCTTTTTTTCATCGTCAAGATCGAATAGCTTGTCGCCGACGTTCCTTAAAAGATAGAGATATTCGCCGTAAGCAAAATCCTTGCCTGTGAACTGTCCGAACCCCTCAACAGTCTTATCATTCATGCCAACATTATGTATTGACGGGAAATAAGGAACATTAAGGTCGGAGCTCAAAACAATTTTTAACATTAATGGTTTTGCCGGATCGCCAAACTTCTTCTTAGTCTCTTTTTCTATATCACCTATATAAGTTTTAAGCAGAGCTTTCAAATTTACCTGCGGAAGCTTTTGCGTAAGTTCCGAATCGATGATAAAACCGGGCGCTATCGGCAGACCCATCATAGCCAGATCAACAGCCCGTCTTCCTCTGATACCCAGTTTCATTCTCGATTTTTCGTTAATGTCTTTTAAATCTTTATTGAAATATATTATATTTTCCATTATTTTTTCTCCCTGAGCATAATCATCAACTTGTTATATTAAAACAGGTTCAGCACTTTGCCTATACCGACTTTAAGAAACTGCTCGAATCTGGGGCTGGCCCCTTCATAGAGATATTTCTTAAGCTTTGACACGCCTTTTATATCATCACCGGCAATTTGAAAAAAAATCGAATCGGCATGCTTTACTTTGCCCCATTTAAAAAGCGAATTAATATCATTTATTACTTCACCTTTAAAGAATATTGACACATCAAGATGGGGATACTTGGCCTTATAGCTTTCAATGATCTTTTTCCATGCCTCAACATTACCATTGTGAAATAACTCATTGGAAACCACAACTGCATACTTCTCAGTTACATTTCTACTGCCGCTAATACCTGCTTGAGATTCAGGAGCCTTCTGCACAGGCTGTACGGTTCTGGCAACTTTTGTTGCATCAATAAATTCCTTATTTATGAAAACATCTTTACCTGCGATCATTTCCTCAACAGCAATTATTGCCTCTTTCTCAATTTTATTATTTTCTTCTTTGAGATATTTTACATATATTACAAGCAACTGATCTGCTGCCAATTCTCTGGCTTTTTCCCAATGAAGAGGATTTTTGGGATTGATCAGAAAGATATCCCCGATGGGACTGTAATAAACAAGTATAATATCCAGCGCAGTCCACTTGGCTGTCTCTTCTGTAATTTTGCTGAAATCGGATATTGTTGCCGGTATACTGTAGGAATCGTAACTGTAATTAAATTTATCCCGGATTACAGCTCCCACAACCGGTAAAACCTGCTCATTTGTCAGTTCATCACTGGCAAGCATATTGTTTATTACATCTGCCAGATTCTTATCTGATTCAACTTCGTCTACAATCTCATTTACACTAAAAAAATGTCTTAATGCTTTATTAAAATTATTTTTTGATGCAAGAGAATAATAAGTAGTTTCCATATTATTTACTCCAGAATACTAATTAGATTATACAATTATTATTTTATAAAATTCTTAAACAATAAATGTATTATTATGCAATACATTAACAGTTAAAAAAACATGACGATTAATATCAGTTATTAAGATGAATTTTCCCGTAGTTTTCATCTTAATATAGATGTGAACCTATACCATGATAAAAAATATTGCAAGAACTTTGTTATTTTTTTTTGTTTAATCAAAAAAAAGAGGATGCATGGGGGCATCCTCTTTTTTTTAAAATCTATTTTGATTATAGTTCTTTCAATCCAGAACTTTTCTTTTTACCGCTGCTTTTTGAAGGTTTCAGATCAACGGAACCTTTAATTTCTTCAGCTCCGGTTTCACCCTTATAAAAGCCGTCATAAAACTCTTCCTGCTGAGGCACTTCCCCGAAAGACTGATCAATATCCGCTCTGACAGTTGACCTTCTTCTGGAATAGGTTGCAAACGCGGCATCAGCAAATCCTTTAGATACTCCGTAGAGGAATTCATTAAGAACATTTGCCATCCCCTTAAGCATATATTGCTTTCTTTTAATAGTTGTTATGTCTATATCCAGAACCAATCCCGGCTGTATATGATGAGGATTTACAAGATATGTGAATTCATTGAACTTTAATTCAAGGAAGTTAAGCCTTTCATCAAGGATAACTCTTTCAATAGGATTCTGGAATTCATGCATCTTCTGTAATATCTCTCTGAGATACTTGATCTTTCCTTTGAGGTTTCTGATCCTGTCCTCATAGGTTCTGTTATTCTTCTCAACAAAGGTATTTTCATTATACATTTCGCCAATCTCGTTCCACAGAACATGATCCGGATCGGATTCTCTTGCCCTCTTCTCATTTTTCCACTCTTTACTCATGAGTCGACCCGCCAGATCATCAAGATCTTTTAGGGATCTGAATCTCTTCTTTGATTCATAATGAGCATGTACAATATCCCATACCTCCTGAATAGCAATTGAGAAGGCCCTCATCTGTTTGTCATACTCTTTCTTTTCTTCCCTTAACTGATTCTGGTCATAATATGCGAGCCTCATGGAATATCTTTCATCCGGTAATTCAAGAGGATCATTCTCTTCATACTCTCTTATATGGCATATCCTTGCATTCTTCATATTATCGCAAACCTGATAGCCAAGTTTACTTGTATCAAGGATCGATGTTATAGAATTAACACAGGTATTATATCCTCTGTTTCGAATATTCTCTTCATCTATTATATACTTGATATTGTCCCTGATGTTAAGAGGATCTCTCTCTTCAAGATCAATTTCCGCCCGAAGTCCTTCAATTTTATCAAGAAATTTCTTTGCAAGGATTGTGTATCTCTTTGATTTCTCATCCTCTTTTTCATCGTCAGTAAAGCTTTCTATTTTCTTGATCTTTTCAAACATTACTTCACTGGCGCTGAGATCTCTCTTACCCTGATCTACCAGCTCGTCATTCAGTTCCTGCACCTGATGGTCAATGAGTTCCTGAATATGCTTCTGTATTGTCTCTTTCAGAAGTGTTTCAAGCGTTACCTGATAATGGTACATAGGGCTGATAAGCTCACTGTCCAGAATATTGATGGAAAGCTTTACATCATACACATGCTTCTTTCTTAAACTGTTGTCTTTAAAAACACACTTTAATATTGAATAAGCGTTTTCACCGCGTACAAAAGCTCCGACATCGGTTTTCTGCCTTAAAATTGCATTTGTTTCAACCTCAAGGTCGTTAACGCCCCTCTGAATATGCCCCTGAAGATGACCGTACATGTTAACAATCGATTTTTCTATTTCACCGGTATGGAATTTGTCCGCGCCGCCGATCTTATCGAGCATTTCAGTTATCTCTTTCGGAGTGTACCTGTTGAGGCATTTTGATTCCTCCCTGTCAACAAAATCCCTTACCTTCTTGATAAACTCATCTTCCATAGTTACAGTATATCTATTGAACATATTAACATAATTCTGGTTAATATACTTATAAAGTTTCTCCTTTAAACCGCCCATAACATCCAGTTTTGTCAAGACCTCTTCAGGCAGTTTGCTTTCAATATGATTCAACACCTTATCAGTTGTCTCTTCCAGAATCAGTTTAGCTTCTTCTACCTTATCCCTTCCTTCCTGAACGAGTGAATTCCTGGAGCCCACAGCACTCGGAATAGTAGGGTGAACTTTATTAGGACTTTTTGGGAATTGACCTATAGCCATTTATTGATCCTCCTTGTATTTTTGAACAATTTCAAAACATTATCTAAATATTTCTTAATTGCAACAATTTAATGTACCTGTAAAAATTATTACAATACTTAATTAATAATAGAATTAATGTCAAGATATATTTATATTTATATAAAAATCTTGCTCCTATATGTAATTTTCGACATCTATATATAAAAAATTAGCCATATTTACTAAAATGTATAAAATATAGCACCCCAATTTAAGATGCCATATACTTGAACCCGTAATTGGCAACCTGAAAAATATCTCCGTCCTGAAGGATGTTTCCGCCTTCTTTATTCTTGAATTCAAATTCTATATTTTCAGGTACCTTCAGCATTGATCCTCCGCTCTTTTTATCTGCAATAATACTGAAGGATCCCGGAAATGCGAAATCATGGAGATTAAGATGACAATTTACACCCTTACCAATAACTATCTCATTTGACATGTGCCTTGAAGCGTCAAATTTTTCAATATAGGGATCCAGTATTTCAGTGTTCCAGTACTCCAATCTGCCGGTAACAACAGGACCTCCCCCTTTCTTCACAACGAGAAAAATAATAATTCCGACAACAACAACAATTGCAATAATTATACTTACCGGAAATCCTTCGTCGGGCAGCTCATCCTTCTGAACTTCCCTGAAACTCTCTTCCGGCCTTTCTCCGGCTGAAATAATTTTCGATTTGCTGCTTACCTTTTCGAGTTCCTTCTTTAATTCATTGATCACCTTCTCATTCTTTTTCAGATCACTGTAGCTGACAAGATATATCCACCAATCTTTGCCGGCATAATCGCTTGCAACGGATTTTATGTCAAAACTCTCCTTCCGCTTGCCCGGAGGCGGATCGTCCAGCGCATCGGTCATAATTACAATAACAAGTTTCCGATCCTTATCGGCACTGCTTAACTCCTCGGCTTTTTTAAATACCTCTTTCATCATATTAATAGTATATGTCCATTTGCCCTTTGCCTCGGTCATGGAAATATACTTCTTCAGAATATCACGGTCATTTTCATCATCAACAAGAATTGCAGGATATGTTCTTACCTCAGTATCAAATGTCATAAAAGTTACTTTATCGCCGTCCTGAAGTTTATCAATATATCTGGCGATGCTGCCCTTGACATCTTCCAGTATATCCTTGCCGCCAAAGCCGATCATACTCATTGACGTGTCAAGAACAAGTATTACATTTCGATTATCACCTGCATAAAGCTGCGAGGCGCCATGGCACAAATAAATTGATATTACAATAAATAAAGATAAAACCGCCTTTCTGATTGTTTTTAATTTCAATTCTAATCTCCTAAAAATTATAATGAAATAACATTACCCCTATTATAAAATAATATTAGCACTAAAAAAAAAGTTGTCAAGTAATATAAAATTTATATGTACAATTTTTTCTATTTATTTCTAATCCTAAAACAAGCGTGTATTTTGTGTATTTTTTAGAGACATAACATAAAACACTTGAAATGCTCCAATTTACATGGTTTTTTGTAATTAATACAAAAACAAAAGAACCCCAGAAGGAGCATTTCAAGTGAAAAATAACTTTGCCAGAATCGCTGAAAATTACAAGAAGAATTTAAAAATCCGGTTAGAAAATAATAATGATGAACGGATAAAGCCTGTATTTTCAGCATCAAATACAGATTATGAAATATCCGAAAGGATCAAGGCTATTCCGTGCGGCGGCATTGGACTTGTAGACCAACTAATAAAAAGAACAGGTCTGCCTAATATGATAAACGAAAACATTCATCTTTTGAAACGTCATAAACCATACTTTGAATCAGATCATATACTAAATATCGCTTACAATATCGTATGTGGGGGTACCTGTCTTGAAGATATTGAACTGTTAAGAAACAACATCTCCTATATGGATGCCCTTGGGGCAAAGAGGGTTCCTGATCCGACAACGGCGGGAGATTTTTTAAGAAGATTTGAAGAGGATGACATATGGAAATTAATGGATGTTTTTAATGAAGCGAATACAATAGTATGGGAAAATACCCTTGATAAGCGAAGCCGCAGGGCCTGCATTCTTGACGTTGACGGGAAAATACAGTCTACATATGGAGAATGCAAAGAAGGAATGGATATGTCCTATACGGGAGAGTGGGGATTTTCTACACTTGCAATTACCGAAGCGACTACGGGCGCTCACCTGCATGTTGTAAACCGGGCTGGGAATGCATTGTCGCAGGAAGGAGCTGATGAATGGATAGATAAATCGATAAATACCGTAAAGAAGACATTTGACAGCGTATATCTCCGGGGAGACTCGGCTTTCAGTCTGACATGGAAATTTGACGAATGGAATGATCAAGACGTAAAATTCATATTTGGTTATGATGCTTTTCCCAATCTGGTAAAAAAGGCTGATTTATTGGGGAAAAATGAATGGAAATCTTTTTCTAAACCAAAGAAGAGGCGTGAGAAAAAAAGAAAGAAAAAGCAGAGAGTAAAAGAAGTTGCTGTAATCAGAAGAAAATATAAAAATATAATCCAGAAAAAACTTTATGTTTCAGAATTTAAATATAGGCCGGGAAAATGCAAAAAGGACTACAGGGTTATTGTTCTCAAAAAAATAGTTGATGTAAAAAAAGGACAACAACTGCTTTTTGAAGATGTTCGGTACTTTTTTTATATAACCAATATCTATGACACGTGTTCAACTGATCTGATAAAATTTATACATGGGCGCTGCAATCATGAAAATAAAATCGAACAGCTCGCCAATGGCATTCATGCCCTCAAGATGCCTGCGGCAGAATTTATGGCTAACTGGGCATATATGGTAATCTGTTCGCTTGCCTGGAATATTAAATCATGGCTTGGCCTGCTAATGGTGGACAAAGTAAAGGGAGAAGAATTGATCAAGGCAGAATTTAAAAGTTTTCAGAATAAAATTATACAAATCCCCTGTCAGGTATTGACAACCGGAAGAAAAATAATTTTCCGTTATTTGAATTATAACTTATGGATTGAAAGCAGTTATGCTACATTTATAAAAATTAAGAAAATGAAGTTTTCATCAGCTTGAAAGATTGATCTCTTCTATAATAAAATATACAGGGAGAGGTGTGTTCAAAAATATTGTTGCCTAAGAAAATGATAGAAAAAGGATAACTTTTGATAAATTGAATTGATTTCCCTTGAAATAACACTGGTTAGAAGGCAATAATTTGTAAAATTATAAAATTTTGAATACAATTTGGGTAATTAACGCTTGTTTTAGGTCTAATACTCTTTATATGTTATGTCTTTTTTAAGATACTGTCTGAAATCCGGTTCAACATTCTTTTCAACATCAAGATATTCGTTCATTAAAATAAAAAACCAGAGCATAGTATCTTCTCCGGTTTCCAGAGCAATAAAACTTCTTTTCTCTCTCCAGTTCTTTACTATAATACCTTTATTCCAGATAATCAATATGTCAAACTCGAAATCACTGTTCACGCTCTTTTCTATGTAAAAATTAATTATTTCATTTTTAATGTCCCTGATGGAGAAACTTGTTTCGCCTATTACTATGAATGCGGGAACTACAACACTCTTGCCGCCTTCGGGATTTTCTGCAGATGTATTCAATCTTTTAACAGCCGCCACTCTGCCAAGGAGACTCCCAAGGTCGCTTTTATTCAGAGCGGGCTCAATATGATATGTCCCGTATACGGATTCGTAGGGTATATATCCGTCCATTATTTCAATAATGTCTCTGCAGAAGGGTTTATAGGCGATAAGATCAGCGCCGGAAGGGGAAAAACCGCTTGAATCAATGGGTTTAACAGAAGCTATTTGCAGAAAAGCCGGTATAATATTATTTAATTTTTCACTGAAAAGCTTAAGGTCAAATTTTATCTGCTCAGTTGTTTTTTTGCCGGCCGAGGAGCCTTTCCCCGATGTTTTTTTTGCCGCACTTTTAGTTTTTTTATTAGCAGCGGTTTTTCTTTTTTTTACGATTTTTTTATTAAAGTCATCAAAATATTTACTTATCATAAGTTCCCTCTCAGATTCATTCTAATATGTATCACGGATTTTTCCCGGATAAAATTTAATTAATATACGATTATGAAGATATTCTCAACAAAAAACTTTTGTAATTGCCGGGAATCCGTTTTTCCCATTTTTAGAAGTTAAATTGTTTCAGATAAATCGGCTATTTTTACTTTACCTTATTGAATATTTTGTTACTGCTGTCAATTATTAAAAAATAGTTGATTTATTTCCCGCTTTTTTTATCTTTTATCTGCCTGCATTGCTCGTGATAGGTTTGCAGTATTTTTGAGCCAATATAATACTGCACGGGATCCTTAATCTGGAAGCGGATACCATGCTCTCTCGAAGAGAAGGTAGAAACTTACATGCGGGAACCCACCTGGTTTACCAGGTTCAAAAATCCTTACCTACACGGCAAATGCGGGTTTTTTATTATATTATAAAGTATAAAGGATCATTAAATATGTTTAGAGAATATATGAAACTCAAAAAGAAAGTGAGGATATATATCCCCACTTTCTTTTTCAACCCGCATACTATGGTTTTTACTAATATTAGAGACTTGCTAACATTGTATATTTTTTATATCTCCATCTGGCATCATTCTCCGCCGCTTTAAAAAGCTCATCCGCAACATCGGGGAAGGTCTTTTCCAGAGAAGTATACCGGATCTCTCCCTTAAGAAATTCCTGGAATTTCTCCCACTGAGGTTCCTTTGAATCAAGGGTAAAGGGATTTTTGCCTTCCTTTTCAAGGAGAGGATTATATCTGTAAAGATGCCAGTATCCTGCTTCGACCGCGGCTTTTTCCTCCTGCTGTGTTTTACCCATCCCGGCTCTTAAACCGTGATTAATGCACGGCGAGTATGCTATTATCAGGGAAGGCCCCGGATACGCTTCAGCTTCGAGAACTGCTTTGATAAACTGAGACTGATTCGCTCCCATTGCCACCTGAGCAACATAGACATATCCGTAAGACATTGCCATCATACCCAGGTCCTTCTTTCTTATTCTTTTACCGGCAGCGGCAAACTTTGCAACAGAAGCGGTAGGAGTAGCTTTTGAAGATTGCCCTCCGGTATTGGAATATACTTCGGTATCCATAACAAGTATGTTGATATCATCTCCCGAAGCGATTACATGATCAAGTCCGCCATAACCGATATCATAGGCCCATCCGTCACCGCCAAAGCTCCATACCGATTTCTTGGCCATATATTTTTTTAATTTCAGTATCTCCTTAGCAGCACTGTTATTCTCTTTTTCAAGCAGGGGAACCAGCTTCTTTGCCGCTTCCGCCGTTTTTTCGGCATCTTCACATCCGTCAAGCCACTCTTTCAGCGCAGCTTTTAAATCCGAAGAAACATCTCCCCGGATACATTCATTTGCTAAATCCGCAATTCTGTCCTTCATCTGCTTGAGGCCGATAAGCATACCGTAGCCGAATTCAGCCGCATCTTCAAAGAGAGAACTTGCCCATGCAGGCCCGCATCCGTCAGCATTCGTACAGTATGGCGTTGACGGAGCCGAACCGCCGTATATAGAAGAACATCCCGTTGCATTGGCGATCATCATCCTGGATCCGAAAAGCTGTGTAATAAGCTTAATATAAGGAGTCTCTCCGCATCCCGCGCATGCGCCGGAATATTCGAAGAGAGGCTGTAAAAACTGGCTCCCTTTTACGCTCTTTGTCGATATAAGACCGCCTTTACAGGTTACATTACGATGAATATGATCCCACCTCGCAGCTTCATCCATTTGGGATTCAAGAGATCTCATCAATAAAGCCTTCTCCTTCGCGGGACATACGTCCTCGCAGTTACCGCAGCCCGTACAATCGAGGGGGCTTATCTGAATTCTGAATTTCAAGCCTTCTAGCCCCTTCCCTTTAGCATCGATCAATACAGTGCCTTCCGGTACGCCTGCAGCTTCATTTTCATCAAAGAGGAAAGGCCTTATTACCGCATGCGGGCAAACATAGGAACACTGATTACACTGAATGCAGTTATCCGGAATCCACTGCGGAACATGAACTGCAATGCCCCTCTTCTCATAAGCTGTTGTTCCGGGCGGGAATGTTCCGTCTGCCATATCTTTAAACACGCTGACAGGCAGAAGATCTCCCTGCAGTCTGTTAACAGGATCGGCAATATTCTTAATAAAATCGGGAAGGGCCTTTTCATCACCCTTATCTTCAGGTTCTATACCTTTCCATTCTCCGGGGATATCTATCTTCTCAAGTTCATCTCCTCCCCTGTCAACAGCGAGATAATTCATATTAACAATATTGTCGCCTTTCTTGCCGTAAGTCTCTTTAATGGCTTCTTTCATAAGCCTGCTTGACTCTTCATAGGGTATAACGCCGGATACTTTAAAAAATGCCGCCTGCATGATGGTATTGGTTCTTGTTCCAAGCCCGATCTCCTCTGCAATTTTCGTAGCGTTAATTATATAAAACTTTATGTCATTATCAGCAAGATATTTCTTAATGTTATTCGGAAGCTTATTCTTTGTCTCCTCAGCGTCCCATATACTGTTAAGCAGAAATGTGCCGCCCTTTTTCAGCCCTTTGAGCATATCATACTTATCAAGATATGACGGTACGTGACATGCCACAAAATCGGGATTTGTGATCAAATAAGTCGATCTTATAGGTTTCTTGCCGAACCTCAGATGGGAAACCGTAATGCCGCCCGATTTTTTAGAATCATAGGCAAAATAGGCCTGAGCGTACATATCCGTATTGTCACCTATGATCTTTATGGAATTTTTATTGGCTCCAACCGTGCCGTCCGAACCGAGACCGTAAAACTTTGCCTCAAAAGTTCCCTCAGGCACTATGCTTACTTCCTCGTGAAGAGGAAGCGAAGTAAATGTAATGTCATCCACGATCCCCGCGGTAAATCCGTTTTTCGGTTCCGGAAGTTTCATGTTATCAAAAACAGGTATTAATGTCCCGGGCGTAGTATCCTTGGAACTTAAACCGTATCTGCCGCCTGTAATGAGAGGCGCATTCTTTTCGCCGTAGAATATATTCTTTACATCAAGGTAAAGAGGTTCGCCGCCGGCTCCGGGCTCCTTGGTCCTGTCCAGAACGGATATGCGTTTAACCGTTTGGGGCAGCACTTTCTTAAAATATTTTGACGAAAAGGGCCTGTAAAGGTGAACCGAGATCATACCGACCTTTTCGCCCTTTGACATCAGATAATCCACAACTTCCGTTAATGCATCAGTAACGGACCCCATGGCAACAACAATATTCTCTGCATCGGGAGACCCGTAATATTTAAAGGGCATATACTCTCTTCCCGTTATTTTGCTTATCTCTTCCATATAATTGCTAACTATATCCGGGAAGGCATCATAATATAAATTAGAAGCTTCCTTTTCCTGAAAAAAGATATCCGGATTCTGGGCAGTCCCTCTTGTTACAGGAGATTCGGGATTCATCGATCTCTTTCTGAACTCATCAACAGCGTTATGATCGAGCAATTTTTCCAGATCGTCATATTCAATGACTTCAATTTTCTGCACTTCGTGGGAAGTTCTGAAACCGTCAAAAAAATGAAGCACCGGAACTCTGCTCTTTATAGCTGCGAGATGAGCGATCCCTCCCAGATCCATAACCTCCTGCACGCTGCCCGATGCAAGCATGGCAAAACCGGTCTGCCTCGTAGCATAAACGTCGGAATGGTCTCCGAATATTGAGAGCGCATGAGCCGACACGGATCTGGCGCTTACATGAAATACACCGGGAAGCAGTTCGCCCGATATTTTATACATGTTGGGTATCATCAAAAGCAGCCCCTGAGAAGCGGTAAATGTTGTTGTTAAAGCTCCGGCCTGCAATGAACCATGAACAGCGCCTGCTGCGCCGGCTTCGGACTGCATTTCAATGACTTTTACAATGTTTCCAAATATATTTCTCTTCCCATACGCAGCCCATTCGTCAGCATGTTCTGCCATTGGCGATGAAGGAGTAATAGGGTATATTGCAGCCACTTCCGTAAAAGCGTATGCGACATGCGCGGCAGCCATATTACCATCCATTGATTTCATTTTCTTTTTCAGGGACATTACCAATCTCCTTATATTAATATATTTTTATTGTGCTAAGTATCTTAATTTATACATTCATTTCAAATAAGTTTGCACATATTTAATTATAAAAGAGATATGTCAAGTTTATCTTAAATTAAAATAATGTAATTTTATGTAAAGGATAGACACCTTAAAATTTATCTTATGCTCCTTCCTTAATTGTAAAATTGTTTTTTTATACAGAATACCATACCGTTATTTTTTTATCAAGTTTTATTAAGTAAATTTCTCTACTTTTCATTTATGGTTTCTTCAACAGACATGCCGAAATGCCTGCCGCCCCTTTCAACAAAACCGAGCACCTTATCTCCGCCTTTAAGGGACGCAACGCTTAATGCTTCGCCTGATATGCCTGTGAGCCGAATTGTTTCGGCATTCTGCAGAATAATTGAATGCCTTCCGCCCTCTTCATCTTCGGCAAATATAACCACCATGGGACGTTTTTCAATTTTTGACCTGCCTACATAAGACATATAAGAGTTGCCTTCTTTGTTTACTATAAGTACGGGATCACCTGTGCCGAGTTCGCCAAGATATCCGGTTTTGTCTCCTGGAACCCTGATATAGGAATGGACCGCTCCTGCATTAACACGAAAGGGCCTTGGCGAAACATAGGGGTTGTCCAGATTCTCCGCGTGAACAAGAAACATACCCCTGCTTGAATTGCCGATGAGCATACCTTCACCCTGACCAATATTACTTACAGTGTCAAGACAGACCCTGTCTCCTGTTCCGATATTCCGTATCTCGGTAATTTGAAGAGTTATGAGGTTAAATGTTTCAGAATTTATTGATTTTATATATTTTATAACAGAAGTTATCTCACCGGGGTTGTCGGTCTCAAGGACTATTCCTGCAACCCCTTTCTCCATTATTTCAAGAGCAAGTTTAGCTTCGTTTATATCCCTGACAAAGGTGAAGAGATTCTCACCGCCGCGGGGGATCAGATTTTCAATGGGAATTATATTCCAGTCGGTTGTTCTTACGGCAACAATTTTAGACCTCAAGGCATCAGCAGCACGATCTTCGTCATCTTTATTGTTAATTATTATCACTTCAACATCTTCGGGGATCTTCATATCTCCCTTCTCAGGAGCAACAACAGTGATACGTCCCAGTTCTTTGATCCTGTGAACAAACGCAGCAGGCGCCACTATTGCATCAATACCCGATTCCAGCGCTTCGGTTACAAGTTTTTTATCCCAGTCTTTTAAGTTTAGCCAGCATTTTTTCATCGGACTTTACCATGGACAATTTCAGATATTTTTCTTACCATCTTTTCAGGATCCTCATGCTGAAATATATTCCTGCCTATTGAAACGCCGGCTCCGCCTACACTTATTGCTCCCTTTACCATTTCCAGTACTTCCTCGTCGGTTTCCATTTTTTCACCGCCTGCAATAACAACAGGGACAGGACATCCTTCAATCACCTCCCTGAATGTTTCCGGCGAACCGGTATAATTCACTTTTACAATATCTGCGCCAAGCTCCGCTCCCACTCTCGCTGCATGTTTAACCACATTAACGTCGTACTCATCCTCAATCTTTTCGCCTCTGGTATACATCATTGCAAGGAGCGGCATCTGCCATTCCAGACAGGCTTTGGAAACAATGCCGAAATTTTGCAGCATCTCCGATTCTGTTTTTGCTCCTATGTTTACGTGTATGGACACAGCGTCGGCTCCCAGTTTTAATGCTTCTTCAATCGAACAGACAAGTGTCTTTGCATTTGAATCGGGCGCAAGAACCGTGCTTGCAGAAAGATGTATGATCAGTCCGATATCTATTCCCGAACCTCTGAAGCCTGTTGAAACAAGCCCCTTGTGCTGAAGGATCGCATTGGCTCCCCCTCTGGCAATCTTATCAATTGTTCCCGCAAGGTTAATAAGCCCGTGAATCGGGCCTATTGTTACTCCATGGTCAATTGGAACCACAATAATTTTTTCCGTATTTCTGTTAATAATTCTCTGTAAACGAATCTTTTTCCCAATCATGATAAAACCCTCAAAAATAAATTACAGCGATCAGCTCTCATACCGGCTGTTGATATAATCTCAACCAATATTTAACAAATATTTTAAGTCAAGCAAATAATAACCGGGTCAAACTTTCCCATTGATTAACTTCCCATGAGGCCGGATCCGGAGTCGAACCAGACAGGCACCTTATAGACGCCTCAACGGGTTTGCAGCCCGCGGGGAGCACCGGCCCCCTAAACCGGCCAAAAATAAATTTTTTATAATTTGTCATTCCAATAATATACCAAAAATATATCTACAAATGAGACTGTCAATTATTAATTATATCAATATACTATATCTATAATATAGATCAATATTAACTGCAATATATACAACAGTTATCCCAGCAGAATAATTAACTGTATTTCACCAGCCTGCGCCGTACTTGGCTTAGGCTGGTGAAACCAGGACATAGGTAACACTTTTAGACAAAATTGAATTCGGGAGTAAACTTTCAGTTCACCTGTATTTTCTACTTGAAATTTTAATGACCGATTTATTACTTTATATCCTGACAAATATAATGAAGTTAAAAATATTTACATAGAAAATGATAATACTCTATTAGTCGATCACAGGCTCAAAAAAGTGTTGTAATTTACAAAGATACATATAGTATTTTTACTATGATAGATTGGCACAAAGGCTCAAATTGGACAGTTTTACATTTTGTTCCCCATGATGCAGCAGGAAAAGAGTCTCGTGCGGAAGAGCTTTATTCATTGATAGATCTAAAAAACCGTAAGATAGTCGATAATGAATTTAAAAGATATATAAGGCATTGGGCCAATGGCAGTTAAGATGAAAATAATAAATACAAACCAGACAGTTATGAGACCTTTAAAAGAAGAAAATTTTAAATACATTGATTACAGCGAATTCTGGCAGAACAGCCTCCAGAAGATTGAGGAGATCGAACAGAAACTGAACAGAACCATATATGAACTTGAAAAAAAATATTTCGGTTTTGACGATATCTATGAAAAAGCAGAAGAAGAGATCAACACGCTCCTTTCAATATACTCAAGCTTCAACTGTTTTGAGGGAATTGAATATATTTTCAGACTTAGTTCACTAATTAAAAACTATAAGAACAGATACACGCACAACGGGATCGATTTTAAACTCATACATTTCCTTCTTTCCAAAATTTCAGATTTGCGGGACAGAAGCTTAGAAAATTTTCCCCATATAGTTCATACAGAGAAGAATGGACCCATAGCCCAAGTAATTGCAGGAAATAACGCTGATCCCGAAGATCCCCAATACCATAAACGCCCATACAAATGGTTAACATTTATGCGGAACGGGTCATGGTTCATTGTCCCTTTCCAGAATATTAAGATATTAAATGACAGTGATGTTGAATTTATATCCTTCGAAAAACCGGATACTGTTATAATCCGGTATAACGATAAACTGTTCACCGCAAAGGATTTCTTTGCAGATATAAATCGGGGATATAAAAATCCCACGCGTTATCTCTTGATCGATAGCGGGAAAAAAGTTTTTGCCGCCGATAAAACCGGTAAAAAAATATTTGCCAGGAATGATTTTCTCAAAGAAAAAATAATCCCCTTTAAAGAACTTAAGAACAATTTAATATCGCCGGGACATATTAAGATATTCGGGAAAAATCATATCCTCGTCAAAAATCCCGCATAAAACAGGAGACTGCAATGAGAAACTGCGCAGGCCCGTAAGATGCCCATGTAAAAACAGAACTGTGCTTGATCTCTGCGGCAAAAGCATTATATGCCAGCGTTAAATCCGATATCAAAAAGAGCGCCGCTCCGGCAGTTACTGTTAAATTTCCGAGATTTACTCCTCTGTTCAACCCTGTTATTGCAAAAAATGCCATGGTCAGGATTACTGTCATATAGACCAGTATGGGTACACGTAAATTTCCTGCCTTTTCCTTAAATAAAGCATCAAGCTTTACAATCATAAAAATGAACATCAGGGGCAAAGACAAATTCCAGACTCTGAAGAGATATCCCTCTGCAAATGCTGCTGTATATGCAATATGCGCCATCAGAAAAAATACAATTCCGTATTTCATCAGATCAACTTCTTCTATCATAAGGATCACATCTGCAATCAGTGAAAATGTAAGAGCTGCAAAAATTAACAGGCTGTACGAAGAGGGGCCATCCTGACCGATAGAGAGAATAACAAACCCCATAATTGAAGCTGTAACCAGAGGAGTGAGGACATATTTCAGCGGTTTTACTTTCCTGAATGTAAAGTATTGCCTCAAAACAAAAAGCATAATAAAAGTAAAAAATATTAAGGCGAAATAATCTCTTGAATAAATATGAGACATCTTTATTACTTATCTTTTTCTTTTTTCTTCTTACCTCTGTTGAAAAAATCGGACAGCTCTTTAAGATCATCCGGTTTAAAATCGGATTTAATTGCCGCAATATTTTCCTGTTTAATATCCTGATATATCTCTTTCCTGTGAACCGCTACATTCCTGGGTGCTCTGATCCCAAGCTTAACCTGATCGCCTTTAATATCAATTATAACTATTTCAACATCGTCGCCTATCATAATGCTTTCATTTAATCTTCTTGCAAGTACCAGCATCTTCTATCCCCCTCCCTCAGCCGATTTTTTTATTTCAGCCAGTATTCCGTGTTTGACCCCATATCTGTCTGTAAGAGAGATAGCCTGCTTGCCCAATTTTTCATGAGGATTTATTATTATAGGCCCCTGAAGATTTGCCGTCATTTCCGAAGGATTTGACGGTATTGTTACAATGGCAAAAACAAGCACATCCTGAGGACCTTGGGCTTTAACGTCTTTATAATCATTTTTTGAGATATCGGGTTCATAAGATCTCATAAAATCATGGGGCTGAATAATAACAAAGGCAAGTTCGGGTTCCTCCAAGGCCTGAAGCCATTTGAATGGAGACTTTTCATCTTCATTATCAATTACTGCAAATTTTTTAACAAAATCGAATCCCGGTATCCCTTCCGGAAAATCTATTACCTGCCTTTCGTCAATTTCAACCTCGCCAAAGGGTCTTGTTTTAATCTTCAGTTTCAACTATAGCTCCTTAGATAATATTGATTTATTGCGCTCTATCTTAGAAAATCCATCAGAGTAGGCTTGATCGTTTTAGCGCCCACGGCCAGAGCATATTGATGAACGCTTTCAAGCCACTTGAAATTCATAATTGTTTCAGCCACATCAATCCCTTCCGATTTGGAAAGCATCTCCAGAACATTAACCTTATCATATTCGGTCCTTTTGATAAGCTCGTCCACCCTGTTCTGCTTTGCTCCTACAGACGCAATATGCCTTAAAAGATTGTCCAGCGCTATATCTATCAAACCCAGGTCTCTGCCTCCCACAAGCTCCTGATCTCCTCTGACCAGATCGTCTCTCAACTGAATTACCATTTCAAAGAGCGACATCCCGCCCACAGTTACCGTCGGATCTATATTATTGGGAGGTTCCGGGAAATTGCTGTTTATCAATCCCAGATCCTGAAGGATTGTACCGCTCCCCACATCCTCAAGCCATATCTGATGAGGGGTCGTGGTTTCCAGAATAATATTATTTCTGCCCCCCTTGGATGCGCGCACACTTAATCCGGCATTATTGATCTTATCTATAATAATATCCATTGTGTCACCGGCTGAAATATTTATTTCTTTGCCGTCAATGCTGATCTTCTGATTTGTTACAGCCGAATATCCGGAAGAATCGCGATTTGACGTGAGGATCTGATTTGACGCCCAAAAAAGTTTATTGCCTGGAATATTGACCTCCATATATTCGCCCTTTGCCACTTCCCTTTTAATTGCGCCCACATTGCCTCTGTACTCAACTCCGATCATAGCATCGCCCTGATTCCCTGCAGTAAGCGTCTGATAGATCTTTACAAAGGGATTGGGCTGTTCTTCAGTGCCGGTATGGTGGCCTCCGAAAATGGGTCTTCCGGTTGAACTCTTTGTATTTGCTATATTTACGAGCTCCTCAAGGAGCTGATTGATCTCTGTTGCAGCAGCCTCTTTCCTTTCAAAGGATGAATATATTCCATGGGCTCCCTGAACCGTAAGCACTCTGATCCTCTGAAAAATTCTCAATACCGACTGGATTGCCGTATCCGCCTCATTCAGCTTTATTGTACTTTCATTGAGATTACTGATATACTGGTCAAGTTCTGTGAGCCTTGACCTGTAAAGCATCTGATTTGAAGCGGCTATAGGATTGTCCCTGGGCATATTGACATTTTTTCCGCTAGCAAGCCGGTTCTGAATTTTGTCCATCTCGGTCTGGTGGCGCTGGAGATTATATGTCATTGTGTTATTGATCATCTGATTTGTTATTCTCTGCATCTATTTATACCCCCATCCTGTTTATTACCGTGTCGAGCATTCTGTCCACAGCAGTGATCACTCTGGCCGCGGCATTGTAGCCGTGCTGAAAGGCAACCATATTGGCCATCTCCTCGTCAAGATTGATCCCGGATACGGACTCTCTCAGATTGGTCAAATTTTTTAAAAGCGTTTCCTGATTGGAAATTCTGTCCTTTGCCTCTTCGCCCTGAGTTCCTATCCTTGATACTACCGCTATATAAAAATCGTTAAATGTTGAATTTGTATCTACCATTGCATTGCTGTAACGGAGCTTTGCAAGTCTCAGCGCATTGGACCCGTCTCCGATACCGTTTGACTTATTGAAATCCCCGGTACCACCAATATCCTTTCCTCTTGCCGCTGCGATCCTGTCAACATCGCCCAATATGGCATCCGATACCGCCATATACGCTGCGGGATCAAACTTCGGCGTAATTGTGATGTGTTCCCTTGCCGGCAGAAATTTTGCTATTTCGTTTATTCTTCTGTAATCGAAGGCTCCCTCATTTCCGCTCTGTTTCAATATGCCGGTAAGCCCCACAAGAAACTGCCCCGAGTCTTCAAGATGACGAATAATAAAATTCTTTTTGTCGGTATCCCCTGCAAGGGTTGCTTTGACCGCAAAGTGACTGTTATGGTCAATATATGCAACCACTCCCAGTTTCGCATCATTTATCTTCTTTATGATCGAATTTACAGTATCGGAAGAATTGTAATCCACCTGTTTAATAGATTCAAGGCCGTCATTTGATACGAAGGTAAGAGTCCCCGAAACGCCGACGGCTGCCGAGGCGTCAACTTTATTGGTGCCGGCTACTTTGAAAATTGCAGTGATCTCTTCCACTCCGTCGTTGTTAAGGTCAAAATTGCCTTCAACATTATCGCTTACCGCAAGATGCCTGAAGAAATTCACGTTGGTCTCATTGCGCCTGCCAAACCCGTCTCTGTGGACTTCATTGGTCAAATCAACAAGGTTTACTGCAAAGGCATTAATATCATTTATATTCTCTCTTAATATTTTGTCCCTCACTTCAATGAGACCGGTTAACTGACCGCCTTTCAGTGTAACATCGGTCCCTGTTCTTTTCCACAACACTTTATGGAAACCCCCGTTTTCAGGGTCAATTACCGTTTCAAGAGGTCTGAAGACTTCTCCCTGCACCAGATTCTCCGATCCTATATAGACAATTGTTTCGTCCTTATCGCTCCTCCCCACTGATATTTCAACAAGCTCCGAAAGTTTTTCTATGAGAGCGTCCCTTTTATCCTTTAGATCATTGGGGCTGTCGCCAACAGCTTCGGATTTCAATATCCTCACATTGAGATCCCGAATATCTGAGGCATACATGTTGATCTGTTTTACCCTGTGCACTATCTGACGGTCTGCATTCACTCTCAGCTCATAGAGCTGCCTGAAGATCATGTTGACTTCATTGCTTAGATTTACCGCCTTTTCTTTAACCACCTCTCTTGCAGACCTTACTTCCGGATACTTAGAGAGCTCCTCCCAGGCCTTCCATAATTCGTCAAGGCGCGACCGGAGCGAATTGTCGCTGGGTTCGTTATAGATATTTTCGATCTGATAAATAAAATCGTTCTTAGATTTCCAGAAACCCATCACATTTTTTTCCGCCACAATGCGGTCATCAATAAATGTATCTCTGATCCTCTCAATAGTTGAAACAACAGATCCCTGGCCAATATTACCGGCAATATTTGCTCTGTTCAGGGAAGGCAGATAAATCGGATCAACGGAATTAATAACTACTCTCTGCCTTGAGTAATCCTTATTCTCCGCATTAGATATATTATGCCCCGTAACATGCAGCGCCTGCTGATGAGACATGAGTCCCTTTTTGCCGATCTCCAACCCCATAAATGTACTTGCCATATTATTCCTCCTTTAATCAGACAGTACGGTTAAACAGAAGGGAATCTGCTGCTTTTCTGTTCTCTTCTCTGCCGTCTTTTCCGTAACCTTCATTTATTGCGGTTCTGTTTTTTAATCCCGAAATAAGTATATTGAAAAATTCCATGTTGTCATTAAGTATTTTTTCATTCGTCCTTACGAGCCCTTCCGTTTTCATCATTATATTCTTTAATTCCATTCCCAGTTCCAGAAGATGATGAGAAGAGTCCTCGTCCATGGATAACACTATATCCTTCAGCGTTATTTCTCTCTGTAAATCATCAAGGTTGTTCATCCTACTGTATTCGTCAATCAACTGCTCCCTCTCCTTTTCGATGAGTTCAAGTTTAGAAAAAAGTTTATCCTGCTCGATTGACAGTTTTTCCAGATTCTCCCAGTCTTTTTTTATAAGGGCTTCGCTCTTTTCTCTCTCAAGATCATACAGGCATGTGTAAATATTATTTTCTTCGGTTAAAATTCTCTCCATATCGACTACGGGCCTGAACATATTTTTACCTCCATAAAACTGCCGCATATTTAATACTTTTCCGGTTTATTTATCGGATTTTTTTAAGAATTTAATGAGGATATTTCTTGCCGGCGGATGTGCACGAAGGCCCCCAACTCTCAAAACCATTATAATTGCAAATAAAATATTTTCAGGACTATACTATTTTTTGTATCATCAAATAAATTGTATTGACACACAATAAATATTATATAGAATATAATTACACCAACAACGGAGGGAATTTAATCTATGCAATTAAAGAGATTTGCTTACCTAATGCTTATTGTTCTGTTTGTTTTTTCATGTACATCAAAATCCAAAAAAGATACCGGCGCAAAAAAGTATCCGCCTAAAATTTCAGGCAATACTATGGAAGTTTACTACCCGGACGGTTCAATTCTCGGGAAGGGTAAAATTACTCCCGATAAAGCCAAAAACGGCGCCTGGACAATATATTATAAAGGCAATAAAGGAAAAATCAAAGCCAAAGGAAATTTTAAGAATAATAAAAAAGATGGTCCATGGGTCGGTTTCTACGAAAACGGAAAGAAAATGTTTGAAGCATCATACGTCAATAATCAGATCCATGGCAAACAGGTATTGTATTACGATACCGGGAAAAAGAAGATGGAAGCTCTATACAAATATGGAAAACTCAACGGCGAAAAGATCACATATTTCCCCAATGGCAAAATTCAGTCCAAATCGTCATACAGAGATAATAAACTGAACGGGCCCAGTACAACCTACTACAAAAACGGGATATCGCAGGCAGAATATATTTACAGGAATAATAAAAAAGAGGGTATTTCAAAAGAATATTACCCAAACGGCAAACTTAAAACAAATTCATATTACAGCAATGACAAATTGAACGGGGCCTACTATCAGAACTGGCCTAACGGAAAAAAGAAGATGCTCGGCAAATACAGAGCAGGAAAAAAAACCGGCCCCTGGAAATTTTTTCATACAAACGGACGGCTAAAAATGACCGGGAACATGATCGATGACAAGATGTCGGGACACTGGAAAATGTATTACCCAACGGGGCAGCTTGAATCGGAAGGATCCTTTAAGAATAATCAGCAGACAGGCATCTGGACTTACTACGACAAAAAGAAACTTATAACTAAAAAATTAACGCTCAAAGGGGCCATGGTAAGCGGGCCATGCTGGCTTTACAAAAACGGTAAAATAATCGGCGAATTTAAAATGACAGGACTGCCGAAAAATCCCAAAAAGAACGGTATAGGTAAAGAATTTTACCCCAACGGTAAAATAAAATCTATGGGCAGCTACATGATGAACAAAAAAACCGGAAAATTTAAAGAATATCATCCAAACGGCAAACTCATGGCCGAAGGCGAATATATGAACGGCAAAAGAAACGGCACATGGATATTTTATCTAAATGACGGAGTTACGAAAGATAACAGTAAATCCGGTTACTATATGATGGGCAGATTAAATAAAAAATTAAATATGTAAAATATAAGGAAGCAGCGTCAGCCTGATGCTGCTTCTCATTTATTGCTGTTTTTCTTCCAGCATCTCAAGGAACTCATCATAGTTGACCTCGCTGATTGCGTCAATATTTGTTATTTCAACCCCCACTTTAATTATACTGTTTTCCATAAAAGATATATTTCTGACAATTGCTCCCACCATGGCTTTTTTCATAGTCGGAAGCATAACTTCAAAGCTCACAATACTGTCCTGTTTAAAATATCTTGTTGTCCTTCTGTCTCTGAAAACAATACCCAGTCCTTTTTTCGACATATCGGAAACAAGCAGTCTCTCCGAAGCAGGTTGAAAAAAGTTATCTTTTCTGAAAAGCTCATTTATAACAACCGACATCCTTTTGATCTTTGATAAATGCCCGTCACTCATTGCCGTTGAATTATTTACCTGAACATAACCGTATGGGATCGTATTTCTTATTAACACGGGACAGGATATCTCGGAGATCAATTCCTTTTTCCCGGATAGTTTATAATCTTTTGAATATATGTTGTTCAAATAGAAATTGTGCATCTTTTTCGTCTTTTCGCCGGGCTCGCTGTTTATGTCGGATATAAAAAAGGGAGTGGGGTTTTTTGCAAAATACTTCATTCTTACATCGCCCTTTCCTTCATGGACGAAGCTGATCATTACATTTTCGAACTGTTTGGACAGATCAAACTTTATCATTTCTTTTATATTATCAATTTTTTTCGAATTCATTGAAAGTTCGTTTTTTACAATAAAATCCGAAATGATCTTTTCAATGTAAATCACATTTTTGCTCTGGCCCTCGCCGCCCACCGTTTTACGATCTTCTCTGCGCGTTAAAGACAATATTTGAAACTGTTCCGGAAGGAATATAAAGGTATCTTCGTTCCTTTCAAGAAATTTCATCTTCGCATTTATTGTGGCTCCTCTGGTTCTGGAAAACAGAGTGATCCTCTCAGGAAGATTTTGCACACGGGGGATCCGGAAAGCAACACGGCCGTCCGAATAACCGAGAAATTGAAGATAGATATTTCCACTCTTTGTTTTCAGAAAAACATTTCCCCCCATATAATATTCATTGATCATCTCTCCGAAGAGAGCCGGGTCTGTTATTGTTTTAATCTGAGCAGTCATTTGTTCCTTTTTATAATAATTATATTATATATTACCTCCATACTAACAATTAAAAACCAATTATTCAATTAATAAATAAATTTTCACCGCAATTTTTATTATTCTATACTATTTCCCCATCCATAAGAGAAATGGTTCTTTCAGTAAGCGAAGCAATTCCCGGATCGTGAGTTACAATCAGGATAGTAGTATTGTTCTCTCTGCCAAGCTCTAACAGAATTTCAGTAAGATTTTTTGAATTCTCACTGTCAAGGCTTCCTGTTGGCTCATCAGCAAGAATAATATCGGGCTTGCCTACAATAGCCCTTGCAACTGCGATTCTCTGGCATTCGCCTCCGGATAACTCTGCAGGAAGATGATGCGCTCTGTTCGAGAGACCGAACCTTTCCAGGAGATCCTTTGCAATAGATTTTGCTCTGCTCTTCCTCATCCTGCCGATAAGAAGAGGCATCATTATATTCTCCAGAGCATTAAACTCTGTAAGAAGATTATGCTGCTGAAAAATAAAACCTATATGCTTATTCCTGAATCCCGAGAGGTCTTCCACGGAAAAATCAGAAACATCCTTTCCAAGTAAATTAAGAGTTCCATTGTTAAAACTGTCAAGGCATCCGATCAAATTAAGAAGCGTTGATTTACCCGCACCTGAAGGCCCTACAATAGCGGCAATCTCACCCTGCCCTATCTCAAGAGAAATTCCCTTTAAAACTTTAAGGGCGTTCCTTCCGTATCCGTATACTTTCTCCAGATCGCTGCATTTTATTGCATGAGTCTTTTCCATGTGCCGCTCCTTATTCATACCTGATCGTTTCCACGGGCTTTAACCTTGAGGCGCTCCATGCCGGGAAAATTGCGGCAACCGTTGAAAGAAAGACTGCAATAATTGAGATAAAAACAACAAATTCGGGCTTTACTTCCGTTGGTATTGTGTCAATATAGTAAACATTCGTAGGAACAATAACGATCTTTTCAAACCTGCCAAGCTTTAACAGCTCATATGCAAAGGCCATAACAACGTTGAGAGACTGTTCCACCCATCTTATTATTGCTTCCAGATTTAGGGCCGCCGCAAGACCGAAAATAACTCCCGTAACCGACCCGAGCACTCCTATGAGAAATCCTTCAAGGATAAAGATTATCATTATGGATTTCGGTTTTGCCCCCATCGATTTGAGAACGCCTATTGCCTTCCTCTTCTCCATTACAACCATTGCAAGCGTACCCATAATTGTAAAACCGGCCGAAACAATAACAAGAAAAAGAATTATCGTCATAATCAATTTTTCCAGTCTCAGAGCATAAAAGAGATTCTGATTTTTCTCTTCCGCTGTCATGGGGATATATTCAAATCCTATCTCAGCCTGGATCTTTGACGACATTGAATTCATCTTATAAACATCATTAATTTTTACTCCGATCCCCCAGGCTATATTGCCCACGGAATAGAGTCTCTGAGCCTGCTTCAGGGACATTAAAATAAGCCTTGTATCAAAATCATAATATCCGGTTTTAAAATAACCGAGAACTTTAAACTTTCCCATACCGGGAACCACGCCTTCCCTGGCCGTTAGTCTTCCCTTCGGCACAATTACTTCTATCCAATCGCCTATTGCTATATTATAGTTCAGGGCCATTTCCGAACCTATATAAACTCCCCGTTTCCCTGTAAATTCCTTCTCACCTTCGGTAATGAATTTTTTTATATGAGCAGGCATTTTCCCCTTACTGCCCATGCCCCTTATCATTACATATGTAATATTTTTTCTGAATCTTAACAATCCCTGTCCCTGAATAAAGGGGTCCGCAGATACAACTCCCGACACTTTTTTGATCTTCTCGGTTAATTCTCTATAATTTGTGATGGTATCTCCCTTTCTGGAACCGTACATATTGGAAACGGTAATATGAGCCTCAACATCCAGGATCTTATCTTTGATCTGAGCCTGAAAACCGTTCATTACGGATATTACAATTATAAGTATAAAAACACCGATAAAAACAATGACAATCGAGAGCAGTGTATTAAACGAAATAAATCCCTGACTCTTTTTGGATTTAAGATATCTGAAACCCACAAATAATTCGTAAAGACTCATAGTTTACCTTTTATTATTCACCTTAATGAGTGTTCTGTTATGCATCAGCCAGCCCCTCTTCTCTTTTTCTCCATTAACATATTTAATAAAAAGAAGGTCTCCCTTAATGTAACCGAGCGCCTTTTTGGTTTTTCTGTTTACTGTATTACATTGGAAAATAACTCTTCTCTGTCTGTAGCTGCTTCCGGTATGATCCTTTTTAATAATTTTATCATCAGAGTCTTCGATCTTTATTATAGCAATCTCTGTAAAATAATACTCTTTATAAATTTCCCTGAAAACAGCCTGACTTTTGGGAAAAGCCTCATGCTTTTTATATTCATTATAATTCAGCGTTTTTACGGCTTTTGCCCATCTCTGTAAAATAAATTCCGGTTCAACAAATTTCTTCTTCTTTTTACAGGAAGGCGAAACCAGCAAAAGAACCAATATGGAGAACATTACCTTCTTCATAAAATATCCCGAACTTTATTTTTACCAGAGATAAAACAAAGAATTGCAGTTGATATTTTTTTGTCATTTACTTTTTGTATAAATTTGAAAAGCCCTTACTCTATAAGGGCACTTTAACGTGTGCGCTCAGGACAGGGATGGACCAACACCGTGTAAAAACTGCGCTTCAATATTGCCGACATATATTATAGAGGGGGACATAAATATTACTTGCCTGCATTTAACGGAGGATTCTGTCCGTTCCAATCCGAATATCTATTCCCTGTAATAAACTGGTACACCTGAACAAAAAGGGGAATCCACTGTTTTCTTTTATCTCATTTTAAGTCTCCCCAGATTCAGGTACAGGGCCTCGCCTTTACCTCCCCTTTAAAATCTTCTTCAACAATTGCAATAATCTTCCCGCTCATAGCATAAATATCTTTTGTTAAAATTATTATCTCAGATCAAACCCAGTTCCTTTTCGCCGAAAACCTGAGCGGAAAATTTTTCTATCTTTGTTCCCTCGCGCTTCCATGAATCTGCGGGAAGCCCGGCCTTGTAGCAGGTATGTTCAAGGAAAGTGTTTCTGTCCCACCCGTATTCCGCTGCCACTTGGGGAAGAAGCAGGCCGGAATTAAATCCCCTTGTAATAATAAGCCCGTCTCTGCCTGCAACGATATCCGAAACATTTTTTACAGTCTCAATGGGACTTAAAATTGAGATTTCAATGTCAATATCTTTATATTCCTCTTTTGTAAGAGGGCTGAACCTTGGATCTTTGAAAGCCGACGACAGGGACATCTCTTTTATAGTTTCAGGGATCGCCCTGGTACCGATAATATTGCCTATACATCCTCTGAGTTTTCCCTTAAGATGAAGCGTAACAAAGGCCCCGCATTTATTGCCGTATATTTCATCTTTAAAATCAAGATCGCCTATATCCGTTTCAACCTTCAACGCCTCGGCTATGGTCTTTCTCGCCAGCCTGATCAAAGCTGCCTGCTGTTCTCTGTTAAGTTCTATCATCACGCAACCTCTTTCTCATCAATAACCCGGCAAAGCAGGAATAGTGTTATGCTATTATGACAATATATAATACTTCCAAAACAATTTGTCCACAACATTTATACTCCCTTTAATATTTTGTTACATTTATGTTACAACTCTATTACAGTAATGTTAAATTATTTAAAATCCCATACAGTTAAAATATATGACATTGACACAGCAATATACAATTTCTATTCTTTCATTTATACTTATAGATCAGCAACATTTTATACTAATTGTATGAATTAAAACTTAATTTACTATACCTGTAATTTAATTATTTTTTTCCAAGGAGTTTAAATATGATCAACAGTGCCGACACAGTATGGATGATAATTGCCACGGCAATGGTTATGTTAATGACGCCGGCCCTTGCATTTTTTTACGGAGGTCTGGTAAGAAAGAAAAATGTTTTATCAATTTTAATGCAGTGCATTACAATTCTCTGTTTAATTTCCATTCAGTGGGTTCTCTTCGGCTACAGTCTTTCCTTCGGCCCGGATAAGGGCGGAATAATAGGCGGCCTTGAATGGTTCGGTTTAAAGAGCGTGGGGTTGAGTCCAAGCAAAGATTATGCCGTTACTATCCCGCATCAGCTTTTCATGATGTTCCAGATGATGTTTGCCGTAATAACTCCGGCTCTTATGGTCGGAGCCTTTATAGAACGGATCAAATTCTCAGGGTTTGTGCTCTTTTCTCTTCTATGGGCAACTTTTATATACGACCCCCTTGCCCACTGGGTTTGGGGCAGCGGAGGATGGCTGGCAGAACTGGGAGCTCTCGATTTCGCAGGAGGCACTGTAATTCACATTAATGCAGGCATATCGGCTCTTGTTATGGCTCTCTATGTAGGCAAAAGATCAAGTTTTAAACACCAGAGCTCGCCTCATAATCTTCCCTTTGCAGTTTTGGGAGCGGGGATATTATGGTTCGGCTGGTTCGGCTTTAACGCGGGAAGCGCTCTGTCGGTTGGCGGAGTTTCCGTTGCTGCATTCGCGGCAACCAATACCGCTGCTGCAGCAGGAGGTCTTACCTGGATTTTTCTTGACTGGAAATTTAACGAGGTTCCCACCGTACTTGGGGTTATAACCGGAATAGTAGCCGGACTTGTTGCCGTCACGCCTGCAGCAGGATTTGTGACCCCCATATCGGCAATATTTATCGGGATAACCGGAAGTATATTCGGTTTTATCTTTGTCACAAAAATAAAACCGAAATTCGGATACGACGATTCTCTTGACGTTTTCGGCGTCCATGGAATAGCGGGCATAGTAGGAGCTCTTGCCACAGGAATTCTGGCAACAAAATCTATCAACCCTGACGGTGCGGATGGACTGCTTTACGGAAACGCACACCAATTATGGGTTCAATTCATAACCGTACTTGCTGCCGTTCTATTCTCTGCAATAGGTACATACATATTGCTGAAAATTGTGGATTCAACTCTGGGACTCCGCGTTGATAAAAAATCCGAATATCTGGGGCTCGATCTGTCCCAGCATCATGAAGTGGGTTATACCCTCATGGATTAGGGATCGGGAACCGGAAATAAATAATAATTTTCAATTGATCAATCTACTTTATAGGAGATACTTTTATGAAATATGTAATAGCAGTAATACGCCCCCATAAACTGGAAGATGTAAAAGAGGAACTGGACAAAGTAGGCGTACACCTTATGACTGTTGTTGACGCACTGGGCTGCGGCAGGCAGAAGGGCGTCACCGAGGTATACAGAGGCGTTAAAGAGGTCGGAAACCTTCTGAGAAAAGTTAAAATTGAGATAGCCGTTAATGACGAATATCTCGATAAAACCATTGAAGCCATTACAACAGGCGCAAGGGAAGGCGAAATAGGAGACGGCAAAATATTTATCTTTGATATGACGGAGTGCGTAAGGATAAGAACCGGTGAAACAGGCGCCGTAGCAATAGGATAAGCAATAATATCTTTTTCAGGATAATATGTCTATTGCAGCGGGCACAACAGGCGGTATAAAACAACAGTTGTTCACTGCATTAAAACCGTTACTTTGCAGAGATCGGCATTTCCAGACGATCCAGCACTTTTTTTATATCCTCCCATACATCTTTACGGAGAGGGCTTTTCTCTCCTCCGTTTCTAAGCAGGTAACTCGGATGGTAAGTGGGCATTACGGGAATTCCCATGAACCGGCCCCAGCGCCCCCTCATTCTGGTGATGCCGGTTGAAGTTTGTAAAATAAACTTTGTCGAAGGACTGCCCAGAGTAACGATCACACGGGGACAGACTATTTCTATCTGCCTTAAAAGGAAAGGCGTACATGCCTTAACCTCGTCGGCTTCGGGAGGACGGTCTCTGGTAAATTTCAGATCTACGGTTGGTCTGCATTTTACTATATTGGCTATATAAACATCCTCTCTCGGTATCCCCATCCCCTTTTCGATTATCCGCGTCAGAAGTTCACCGGCTCTGCCCACAAAGGGCCTGCCTGTGAGGTCTTCCTGTTTTCCCGGGCCTTCGCCGATAAACATAATGTCGGCAGCGGAGCTGCCCTCGCCGAAAACAACCGTTGTGCGCGTTGTACTCAGTCTGCAACGAAGGCACTTTCGGGCTTCATCTTCCAGCTCTTTCAGACTGTCTTCAATATTCGTCATGCTGCATATATTCCTGCAATCCCATTATTCATTCTTCGGCGGCTTATGCATGCAGGACTTCCGGATAATCTATGTAAAGCCTGCCCTTCAGGTGGTCGATCTCATGCTCAAGCAGGGCAGCATAGCGGCCGCTCAGAACCAGCGTTCTTTCTTTATTATCAAGAGCCCTATATTTGACTTTTATATGATAGGGACGTTTTACCTCTCTTTCATCGAACTGAGGCAGCGACAGGCACACCTCGCTGCTTATATACGAGCCGCTCTTCTCCACAATCTCAGGATTGACCAGTGTATAAATTTCACCGTGAATTCCGCATACAATTACTCTCTTTAATACTCCCACCTGCGGAGCCGAAAGCCCCAGCGGGATACACAGATCTTTAATTTCAATAAGCATATAATATCTGAGAGTTGAGATCATCCCTTTACTGAGGGCAATAATCGGTTCCGTTATTCTGCTGACAGGTTCGGACTGCTCACGAAGTATATGATCGGGGTACTCAACAATATCGGTTACGTGATGGTTTCTTTTATATATTTTGGTAAAACCGACAGCTCCCGCTGCCAGTAAGGGCAGGCTTCCAAGCCCGTATATGAGAAATCTTTTTCTGCTCAGCAAAGAATATATCCTCTCTTCTTTATACCGATCACCATTGAAAATTTCCATATTAAATGGATCGGTATATTATTTAACCAGGATTTTGCCCTTTATCAAGGGACAAAATCGATGCTTTTTGATATACATAAGATAAAGTGCCGATACAATAATTTATCATATTACATATTTAGTAAAGCAATAAATTTCTCCTCTGACACCGATGAGAGCGGCTCAAGCCAACCAATTTCGGTTTCGTCATTGGGCGCCGGAGGTGACAGATGAAAATTCGATTTCAACCGGAAGAAATTGTACATATATTAAAATTGATTGACAATTTGTACAACCGGTGAGACAATGGCGCATGATAAAAAGAAACATTGAACGAGAAATCAGAACATTATACAGGGAATTCCCCATAGTTGCCATACTTGGCCCCAGGCAGTCGGGCAAAACCACACTGTCAAGAATACTTTTTCCGGAATTCAAATATATCTCCTTAGAAGATATTGATAACAGGGAATTTGCAAAGGAAGACCCCAGAGGTTTTCTTTCAAAATATAATTACAAAGTTATATTTGATGAAATTCAAAGGGTTCCGCATCTGATTTCATATCTTCAAAGCCATGTTGACAATGAGAATAAAAAGGGACAATTTATTATTACCGGCTCTCATAATTTTTTGTTAATGGAGCAAATAAGCCAATCCCTTGCAGGAAGAGTAGGAATTTCAAAACTATTGCCCTTTTCAGCCGATGAATTATTAAAAATTTCCGATTTGCCAATCGAAGAGATACTTTTTTCCGGATCCTATCCGGGAATATATGACAAAAATATAAGGCCTTCAACATTTTACAAAAACTATATATCTACATATATTGAAAAAGATGTTCGATTATTGAAAAATATTGAGAAAAGAGACCTTTTTATAAAATTCATCAAGATCCTGGCAGGACGTACAGGGCAGATTTTGAACACAACTGCAATCAGCGAAGACTGCGGTATCTCACATAATACTGTTAAAGAATGGATATCCGTTTTGGAAACAAGTTATATTATTCACAAACTGTTGCCGTTTCATAAAAACTATAACAAGAGATTGATCAAAAATCCTAAAATTTATTTTACAGACACCGGACTAATATGCAATTTGATAGGAATCAAAAGTTGGGAAGAATTGGACTTGCACTATCTCAAAGGAAATATTTTTGAAACATTCATTATAAACGAATTTTTAAAAGAGAGCTATAATTCCGGTGAAATTTATGATATCTACTTCTGGAGAGATAATCATAGAAAAGAGATTGATCTGATCATTGAATACGGACTCAATATTTGCGGAGTTGAAATAAAATCGGGCAAAACCGTTCAGAAAAATTTTTTTGACGGTCTGAACTACTGGATTAAACTCACAAAAAGCGAACCGGGGAATACCTTTTTGATATACGGCGGAGAAGAGAATTATACTTTCAATAAAATAAATGTAAAAGGCTGGAATTCAGCCAAAGATATAATTAATATGATAAAGAATAATTAACTCCGATACAATAATTTATCATATTACATATTTAGTAAAGCAATAAATTTCTCCTCTGACACCGATGAGAGCGGCTCAAACCAACCCATTTCGGTTTCGTCATTGGGCGCCGGAGGTGACAGATGAAAATTCGATTTCAACCGGAAGAAATTGTACATATATTAAAATTGATTGACAATTTGTACAGCCGGTGAGGCCGCCCCTGTCCGAACCTACTGTACGCAGTTCTCACACCAGTAAAACTGGAAATTGAACCCCGCATAATTATACAATACTTTAATGAGCCTGGCATATTTTGTAATGCTTCCGTTTTCATCGCCCGCATTTGCAGGCGGAAAATACCAGTCTGTTTCAACCAGAGCGGTCCTTTGGCTCTCATTTTTCATTAAGATCTGATAAGCATTATTATCAGTATTTGTCCCTTGAAATGAAACAACAAAATCCGTAGTTTCCATATATGAAGGATCAAAGGTCTGGCCCGCATCATTAACCGCATAATCCACCATTGAATAGAGGAGATTGTAATCATCCAGCAGTTTATACGAACCGGTTGTACTGTCGTATATATACCAGTCAACTTTCACTCCGGTAATCTTCTCATCCGCTGACCCTCCGTCCGTATATATGGTGAGCAGAGGCATATATATGTTGGCATAGTCGGTTGTATTTCCAACAAAGGGGTTGATAATTGCAAAATCGTAATATCCGTAGGCGGTATTGTCCTTTAAAAGCCTGAACCAGCCGCTGGGAATAAAATTCTTGATCTTGCCCTCAAATATTATATTGCCTTCGGGAGTAGTAAGAAGAGAGATCCTGTCACCTGCCTTATATGTTGTTACTGTTGCCGGCGCTGTTGTGTCATCTTCAACAAAACCGCCTTCGTCAGTATGAACAACTTCTCCCGGAACTTCCAGAGTGAGATTTGTATTTTCATCTGCAAAACCTGACCACATATCGGTCCTGTAATTAAATGTAAACTGAGAGCCTGTATAAACAAGCTCGGCTGCGCTTCTGCCTGCCGTATCTTTCAATTTCTGAAAATTTGTACTGCCGTTCCAGAAATAGTGTACGCCGGCTTTAATAAAATTGATATAGTTATTCTTTATCGATTTGAAAATTGTGTCAACAGTGGCCAGCTCTTTTATCTTTTCAACTGAGAGGTTTATCTTTGATGCATTTTCATCAATTGTGTTTGTTGACTGAGCTTCAGTACCGTCGGTGCTCTTATTAACATTGCCAAGGTCAATAACGGAATCCTGAACAATGCTCTCTATGGGCATTCTTATAAGAGTTTCAGGCTCGCCTGTGGAGCCGTTCTCGCTGATCCCTATAAAGCTAACAAGAGCGTCTTTGCGGGTTTCCACAAATGCCGGAAAATCGGACATGGGGACATCGTCCAGATTGTCAGTTCCAACCTTATTTGTATTAACAAGAATAAAGAGCCAGTCGCCGTTAAAGACGCTGTTCTGGACAATATTCCCCTTCAAAGAATCCACATCTATTGTAAAATTCGTTGTACTGCCGGTCAGATCTCTTATGGGAAATTCTTTATAATATGTAACATACTGATCCGGATTCTGCGGGTCGTATTCGCCGAAAATTCCGCCAACAGCGGTTGTGCCCGAAGCAATTTTCAAGGGGACAGCCCATACTTTGTCAACAGCAGAAGTTCCGGAAACCGAATCATCCGCATGGGAATAACCGAGGCCCAGAGACCCCTTTATAAGGGTTGCAAAACCTTCGGCGATTTGGGACGCATTTTCCGTTATTTTCTGAATAAAACATGACGATAAAAATATTAATGTGACCACCCATAAGGATAATATTATATTTTTTCTTTGAAATAATTTATTCTTCATAGTCCTTCTCCTTTTTTCGCTATTAAAAGAGTACTCTGATTTTGAATGATAAAAATAACTGATCTTTTATCGGAAGCCTTTTCAAGGTTTCTTCATAATTATATGACAGACCCGCCGTAAGTTTGCTGTTTACTCCCAGCAGTATAATATTCTCTGCTGACACTTCTGCAATAAAACCGTAGAGATACTCGTCAAAAAGATCTCTTGTAACGGATGCGCCTGTTCTAATTCCCATATAAAAATCATGAGAACCGGAATCCCCGCTTTCACTATTGCCGCTCTTCTTAAAGAGATACAGCGTATCGTAGAGGGACACGCTTGCCAGCACGCTCTTATTGTCATCCTGAGAATACGCGTTGAAGAGCCCCCCTGACCCCAGAGAAATAAATCTTGAAAGATAGAGATCCTTTATTTTATATCCTGCCTGAAAAGTTTTATCCAGATCAAAATAGTTTACATTCAGGTTAAGAGTCCCCAATTTATCCGATTTAAGTATATCTTTATCAAGGCTCAACGTGCTCACATTCTTATTGTCATAGTTAAAGATCGTTCCGAAATCATATCCGAAGAGTTTTATCATAAATATCATCTCTATTTCATTGTCATTTGTTTGTAATATTCCGTCGCTGTCATAATAAGCTGCAAATTTCAACTGCCCGTCGCTGTCTTCAATAAAATATGGTTTCCGTTTTAAAATACCGCCGCCGAAAAATTGAAAATTCCTGCTCAGAGCAAGCCTCAATCCCAAAATGTAATAATAGTTTGCCCAGCCCGAAAGCTCCGCATACTGTCCTGTTTTATGTTTGTCGTCAATTAAGAGATTTATTCCATTGACGACTCCCATTAAACCTAAAAACTTATACCCCGCGTAAAAGCCCATATTTCCTTCTATGGGCCCCACATTCCAGTTTCCCGCGGGCGTGGGCACAGTATATTCATAGCCCGGGGTAAGAACCTGATCGTAATCGAGAAAAAAATAGGGTTCGTACTTATCCAGCTCTCTGTTATACTCTTTAAACTTCCCTACTATATTTGTCGAAGTTTCCGACATCCACTTGAACTGTTCTGCCGATATCTCCTTGTCTCCGCCTGCAAAGAGATCTGCGCCTGCAAAGAAGAGAAAAAATATCATCATTAATGATCTGACTTTTTTTATCTGCATTGGAACCTCGCATCATAAAGGTTTTATTTTTTTTACCTGATAAAATAATATTATAAACAGAATCAGGAAAAAGCAACAAATTTAAAAAAAAATATGAATACTTACTATAATAGAGAATTTAAAAAATTTGATTGACCCCTATACCGGTTTAACATTACCTCAAATCAGATCAATACAACAAATATTTAAGGATATCTTTAATGGACAGGAATATCTATATAATCATAGCTTTATTTGCTATTATAGTTATAGGAATAGTATGTTTTATAATTCTGCTTGTTAAATTGAAAAAACTTCAGGAACTGAATTCAAATCAGAAAGACGAAGTAATACTGCAGTTAATTCAATCGTTAAAACAGGACATAAATATGACTTCAAACCAGAACAGGCTTGAAGTGGAACAAAAATTCGATTCACTGATGAAACAGCTCAATCAGAGCGCTCAGGAAAATAACCGGGCTATTCAGAGCCAGTTTAAGCAATCTGCCGAAATCATCAGGGAAGTTACCGATCGTCTCAGAGTAATTGACGAAACAAACAAACAGATACTCGATTTTTCCGGCCAGATGCAGAGCCTGGAAAATATTTTAAAAAATCCGAAACAGAGGGGAATCCTTGGCGAATATTTCCTGGAAACCCTCCTGGGAAACGTTCTTCAGCCAAATCAGTACAAAATGCAGTATTCATTCTCAAACGGGCAAACCGTAGATGCCGTTATCTTTTACCGAGATAAGATCATCCCCATTGACGCAAAATTCTCCCTTGAAAAATATAACAGAATAATGGAAACCGAGGACCGTAACTTAAGGGAACAGCTTGAAAAGGATTTCAGAAGAGATATAAAGATGAGAATAGACGAAACTGCAAAATATGTAAAACCTGACGAAAACACAACGGAATTTGCCTTTATGTTCATTCCTGCCGAAGGAGTTTATTACAACCTTCTTATTTACAATGTGGGAAGCGTTGCCATCAGAACTCAGGACTTAATAGAATATGCCTTCTCCAAACATGTAATAATTGTATCGCCCACATCCTTCTTTGCATACCTGGAAACCGTTCTTCAGGGGCTTAAAGCGCAGAAAGTTGAGGAGAATATAAAAGAAATAGTAAAAAGGATCGGGACTCTGCATAAACATCTGGCTCAGTATGAAAACTATCTGCAAAAGCTCGGCAAGAATCTTGGAGCTGCAGTGGGCAGTTACAACCAGGCATACAAAGAGTTCAACAAGATAGACAGGGATATCTACAAAATTACCGATGGAGAGAGAGGAGGAGATGTTGATATCCTCCTTATTGACAAACCGACAGCAGACGATTAATGTTTCTTACTGTTTATTCATGTTCACCTTCGGGTTTTATTCTTCAGGAGCGCCCGTAAATATTTCAACCGAGGATTCCTCAACTGCCCTTTCGCCTGATTTAATATAGTTGAGATACCCTTCAAATTTGTTAAACTCCGATCCTATGTAAAACCGTGAAGATAAAATAACTCCATGGTAGAATGCAGCCTCAATATTATCCTTAACAACTTCATCAAGTTTGCTGTCCCGAGCTCCGCCGGATATTTTGTCCAATTGCGGAATTGCAATCGTCAAAGCCCTGAGATGCATCCAGGCATAGCTGAATATAACAAAGGCATGCTGCAGCGGCACTGCATTTGCGAAAATCGGCAAAAACCTGCCCGTTCTTTTCAGTTCATTAAGATAATGAACAGTATCATCCATCTGCTCAATGCCTTTAACCAAAGGTTCAATATATTTTTTATCAACAATTCCCTCCGCACTTTCAACCGTTTCATAGAATCTCTTTTTATAAACAGCGTAATTATACATGTCGGGATTCATAAGCAGTTTTCTCATCATAAGATCCATTGCCTGAATGCCGTTTGTTCCTTCATATATTGACAATATTTTTGAATCCCTTGCAAGCTGTTCAACAGGGTAATCTCCGCAGTAGCCGTATCCGCCGTGAACCTGTATTGCTTCCGAAACAATGAGCCAGGCATTATCGGTGTTCCCCGATTTGCAGATGGGGATCAAGAACTCAAGCAGCGCCCTTGCTTCCCTTGCGCTCTCTCCCTCTTCAATACGGGCAAGATCGTCATTATAAAATGCGTAAAACATGAGCATTCTCATAGCTTCAACATGAGATTTCATCCATAAGAGCATTCTTTTCACATCAGGATGATTAATAATTTCCGTAGAGGGAGCGTCCGGATCGGTAAGTTCCAGAATATTCTTTCCCTGAACCCTGTTTTTTGCGTATTTAACGGCATGCATATAGGCGCTGCTTGAAACGGCAAGACCCTGCAGGGCTACATCAAGCCTTGCATCATTCATCATCTGGAACATAATCTTCATACCCATCCGTTCTCTGCCCATCAGGTAGCCCGCGCAATTCCCTTCGTCGCCGAAGCTGAGAGAACAGGTTGCCGATGCCTTTATGCCCATTTTGTGTTCAATGCCGGAGCATACAACGTCATTTTTAGCGCCGATCGAACCGTCGGGATTGATAAGGTATTTTGGGACCAGGAAAATCGATATGCCCTTTGTCCCGGCAGGGTCGCCTTCAATTCTGGCCAGAACAGGATGAATTATATTTTCATAAAGATCGTTTTCTCCGGCTGAAATAAATATTTTCTGCCCGAAAATACGATAGGTTCCGTCGTGCTGTTTAACCGCCTTTGTTTTGAGAGCTCCCACATCGGACCCTGCTTCGGGTTCGGTGAGACACATTGTGCCTCCCCACTCTCCGGAGACCATTTTTTCAAGAATCAAGTCCTTATGTTCGCCTTCATAGAAATTCTTTACGAGATGAGCGGCGCCGTTTGCAAGTGTTGCATAAATTGTGAAAGCCACGCTTGCAGAGAAAAAATACTCCAGTGCCGCCCGCGAAACAACGGAAGGCAGTCCCATACCGCCCCACTGAGGATCGCTGCACAACCCCGAAAATCCGGCTTCATTGAAAACTTCCATTGCCGATTTATAACCCTCCGGAACCGTAACTCCTTTACTTTGAGGATCATAAACAGCTCCAATCTTATCGCCTTCAATATTGGCCGGGTATACTCTGTTAAAGGCTATCTGTTCTGCCAAGTCAAGTACGGACTCAAATATTTCTCTGTCAAAATCGGAATACTTTTCCTGCTCCGTAAATTTTACAGAGTCAAGCATCTCAAATAAAACAAATCTTGAATGTCTTGTATCAACCAGCGGATTTAGTGCCATTTTAAACTCCTCATGTGTTTAATATTTCATTGAGCTCATCTGCTCATATATTTTATTTCGGAGATAATTTTTTATTCACTTACCTTTCAGGCCGTTAAGCACAAATTTGAACAGAAAATCGATCACTTCATCTGCCGAATACTTGCCCTTGTGAGAAAACCAGATCCTCGTCCTTGAAATCATTGAAGCAATGCTGTATACGGCTAATTTGGTATCAATATCGGAAAAAACACCCTTCTCAACTCCTCTGCGGATCACCATATATGTGATATTGTCCAGTTCGTCTCTTAATTGAATTATTTTCTTTCTGTTCTCAGAAGAAAGATTGCCCAGAGCTGTATCGAATAATAATTTGGAAGACCTTCTGTTTCCAAGAGCTGTCTTTGCAAAAGATTCTACAATTGCCCTCAATTGTTCAACAGGGTCACCCTTTACATCGTGTTTAACTGATCTGATAGGAGCAAGAATTTCCTCCATCTCTCCGAGAAGCATCTCAAAAAGAATTTCTTCTTTTCCTCTGAAATAGTTATAAATATTTGCCGGCCTGAAACCGCATGAATCGGCAATATCGCGCATACTTGTTTCGGAATACCCTTTCTCCCAGAAAAGAATGCTGGATTTTTCAATAATAAGCTCCTTTTGAGTTTTACACTGCTTTTTTGAAGCCATATTCTCTCCCGCTTTCTATTCACTAAATGGTTTCAGAGCTGGTTAATGAACGACCATTAACCAGCCTGTCATTTTTGTCAATATTTATTTTTTTTTGTAAAATGTCTATTTTTTCAAAGACAATTACGACTGATTTTACTCAACTAATATCAAATGCAAGAATAAATTAAAAAGTGCTCTCAAATATTAAATTTGTTTAAATTAATTGAAACAAAACTCATTTTGCTATATATATAATAACATTCACACTTTTTAATACAAGGCAAGTACATATGAATTCATTAAAGAAAAAAATTGCATCATCCATATTCTTAAAAATAGCCATACCGGCTGTTTTAACACTTTTTTTAGTTTCCTTAATAGTGGGCACAACTCTCGTTGTATTCAAAATGCTGGAAACCGACGGCAATACGATCAATATTTCGGGCAGCGAACGGATGAGAACCATACTTCTCGGATACGCCGGACACAGATACCACATGGCCTCCCTTGAAAACAATTTGGAAGAGATGTCCAAACTCAGAGGTATTATAAAAAAAGAAATTGATACCTATCAAAAATATTTAGATGCTCTTAAGGATGGAAGTAAAGAACTGTTAATATCAAAACCTGACGATCCTGAGATAAAAAAATCTCTGGAAAACATATATCGGTTGTGGGAACCCTATAAAAAGGGAATTTATATGATCATTGATGAAAAGATAAAACACTCCGACAACACCGATGGGATGAAGAGTATATCCATCTGGAAAACAATTGAACTGAAAGACGCAGTGCATAGATTAGTTCAATTGTTCAATGAAAAATCCAACAAAAAAATCTTTCTGGCAAAGGCAATTGAGGTAATATTCCTGATATTATCTTTAATATGTATATCTCTATCAATGCTCTATGTGAAAAGAATAATCAAACCGTTAAAGATCATATCTGAAAAACTTTATGATATTGCCGAAGGCGAAGGGGATCTGACAGTGCAGCTGCAGATAAACACCGAAGATGAGATTGGAATGGCAGCTAATAATTTTAACAAATTTGTGATCAAGATCAGAGAGGTAATCGCCGACGTCAAAGCCATAGCCGCTCAACTTGCAGCGTCATCCGAGGAGATGTCAGCTTCATCAATATCCTTTTCCGAACATGCACAAAATCAGGCAGCTTCTGCAGAAGAGATCACGGCAACGGTTGAACAGATCTCAGCAGCTATGGACCATGTCGCAGACGGCGCAGGCGACCAATACGGCAGATTAGAAATATTAATGAACAATATGAATAAGCTATCCAATACTATATCGGAAATGGAACAGATCGTAACAGAATCGACAAACCAGACTGAAAAAATAAACAAAGATGCAATGGTAGGCGAAGATTCTCTTAACAAAATGAATACAAGTATGCAGAAAATCGATTCCAGCTCGGAAGAGATGAAAAGCATAGTAGCAATGATAAATGATATTTCCGATCAGATAAATCTCCTCTCCTTAAATGCCGCAATTGAATCGGCCAGAGCAGGAGAAGCAGGGAAAGGATTCGCCGTTGTGGCCGATGAAATATCAAAGCTTGCGGACCAAACCGCATCAAGTATAAATGAAATAGATTCGCTTATCAAGGTCAATAATAACGAAATCTTAACAGGAATGGATAACATCAAAGAATCGATCAATATGATGAGGACAATAATGGACGGAGTTAAAACTATAAATGATATGATGAATAAAATCACCGACTACATGAATAGACAAACTACGATGAATCTCACTGTAAACAGTGAAGCTGAAAATGTAAAAGAATTATCGGAAACAATCAAATCTTCTACAGGCGAACAGAAAATTGCTGCATCGGAAATTGTTCAGTCAATTGCCAATATTAATGAACTTACTCAGACCCATGCGTCAGGAGCTGAAGAGATGGCTGCGACTTCTGAAGAGATTGCCGGAATGGCTCAAACTCTTCAGGACAGAGTCGATTTTTTTAAGGTATAGCCCGTATTTTTTTAAAAAAATGGAACCATTTGATCCGCAGGCAGGTCAAAAGAGTAAATTTTAAAAGAGAGGTAAGAGGTATCAAAAATGAAAAAAGGATTACTGGCACTTTCTATTGCAGCAATAGTATCAGTTACTGCTGCAGATGTTTTTTCTCACGGCTGGGGCAGAGGCCCGGGCGGATACGGATATTGTAGCGGTCCTGGCTTTGGCAGAGGCCCGGGTTTCGGCAGAGGACCCGGATTTTTACACGGTCCAGGATTAGGAATGAATTTCAGACATCTTGAAATAATGAAATATGAACTGGGATTAAGTGAAAATCAGATTGAAAAGATCTTCAAACTGGGCACCAAATACAGAGAGAAATATTTTACAAACCGCAATAATTACGGCAAACTTAACTCTCTGAGAGCTGAACACAGAAAAGAGATTGAAAAGATCCTGAACAAAGAACAGAGAGCAAAATTTAAAAGCTATTACAGTTTTGGAAGATACGGATGGTTCGGCGGCTGTTACAACGAAGCAAATTAATTATTACGAATATTTTCTCCATATAAGATTAAGAAAGAGGAGAGCTCATACGAGAACCCTCTTTCTTGCATTTTAAACAGATTATTTCTGATTAATGATTTATACAAAAAGGTCAGGAATTTGTCAGCATATTTACTGTTGATCCTGAAGGTCCCCCTGATATTTCCAGGATCTGAGGGAATTCTTCCTTAATTTCGTCAATATGAGATATAATAAAAATCTGCCGGTAAATTTCCTGCAGCATATTAAAGGCATTGAGAATTTCAAATCTTCTCTCCCTATCCTGGCTTCCGAAAATTTCATCAAAACCTAAGAATCCTGACGAACCGGCACCTGAAAGATCACGTATTGCATTTCCAATTGATATTCTGAGACACAAATTTGCAAGGTCAATTTCTCCGCCTGAGAAACGCTGTATGGGATAAAACTGCCCGTCATCCATTATATAAAAATTGAAATCATCATCAACATCTATCGATTCATACCTGCCGCGCGTTAGCTGCTGGAAAAGATTTCCTGCATAACCCGCTATTGCCGGCCTTACTTTTTCAAGAACTGCATTCTTAAAATCATCCATATAACAGTTAAGCCTATCCAGATCAACAAATTTATTTCTTGTTTTTTCAACAAAGTCCCTTCTCTTCCGGTCATCCTTTAGCTCTTTTAAAACTTCGTTGACTTTAATATCCATATTTAATATATCTTTTTTCTTTCTATTCAGTTCCTCACGAATAATATCTTTCTCACTCTCTTTTTCCGACTGATTTAATTCTGCTTCTCTATATTTTTTTTCCGAATAGGGTATTTCTTTTAGCCTGCTGTTGATTGCTCTTTTTTCTGAATCAAGTTTATCAAGACTATTTTTATATTCATTTAATTCATTTTCAAGATGGGGAATATTTTTTACATCTGCATTGAGGGTTAAATATTTTTCATGAATATGATTTAATTCGTCAAGGCGATTCAAGAGGGATTTATGCTCGATTGAATCATATTCAATTTTACCGAAATTTTCCATTCCAGTTTTAAGCTCATTATAATGCTCTGTTTTAAGTGCCATCTCGTTGTTCAGCTTTTCCATATTACTCTTCGCCTGGTTTAACTGCGCAATAACATCTTTTAATGACTGAATATCATTATATGTTTTTTCTTTGTTTCTATTGAGATTATCAATTGATTTTTCAGTCTTCTTTAACTTATCCCTTAAGCCTGCCAGTTCATTATGCCGGTATTTTTCAATTTCGCCATTAAGTTTTTCAAGCGTGCTTTCATATGCATCCATAAGAGGCCTCAGGCAGGTGGGGCAGCATGATTCCCTGCCTGCATCTTTTATTTTTAAGATACTGTCTCCTCTCTCCTTAATCAATTCATTGACCTTTCCTATTTCAGATTTTAAATCAACCTGGATAGATTTACACTTTTCAATTTCAGAATCGATTTTTTTCAGGTCACTTTCAAGCTCCGATAATTTGCCTGCTATATCACTTTCCTGATTAAGAAAATTTCTACTCTTTTCAAGTTCAACTGTAATATTCGAGATATCATTGCCAGTCGCTTCTATCTGCTTTAAAAGCCCTTCAAATTCTATGAACTTATTTTTTTTCTCATTTAATTCCGTACATTTCTTTTTCACTTCATAAAATTCTTTTTCCTCCGGTTCAAGCTTTAGTGTCTCTTCTCTGCTGTCGTACAATTTTTTCAGTTTCGATTTAACTAAATATATATTTTTCTCAGTACTTTCATATTGAGTATTTGCCTTAACGAGATCTCTATTGATTTCAGCATACTGCCTGTAAAGACTCTGCTGATAAGAAAATTCTTTCTTTGCAGCATTATATGCTGCAAGTGCTTCTTTATGTTTATCAACTATTCTATTAATTTCACTTTCAAGTTCCTGCCTCTTCTCAGACAATCCCCTAATGATGTTCTCTCTTTTATTGATTTCGTCCTGAGATAGTAACATCATCTCCTGACCTGCCATTTCATTTCGTACTCTTGCGCGGTCATCACGGATTAATCTCTGAATATCATCGATTTTATCCATACCCACCATTTTTCTCACAAGGAGTCTTCTGTCAGATCCGGTCGCAGAGGAGATTGCGCCCAGTTCTTTCTGACCGGCAAAAATTGACCTGGTAAAAGCATCCTTACCCATTCCAACCACCTTGATAATTTCACCAGTTACTTCTTTCTGTCCGGTTGCAATTAATTTTTCATTGCAATAGAGATTTCCGGAAGGATTAAGGTTTTTACCGCGGAATTCCCTTAAAGCCCTGTATAACCTTCCGCCTATTTCAAATTCAAGTTCAACAATCACACTATCCTTTGAGTCAGAGCCGCTTGTCCGCAGGTATTCTTTTCTAAAAGGCATTTCACCGTATAATGCAAGCAGGATGGCTTCAAATATACTTGATTTGCCGGAGCCGTTTTTCCCAATAATACCTGTTAAACCTTCCATAAATTGGATTTTCTGATCTTTGTATTGCTTGAAATTTTTTAAATACAGTTTAATTAAAATCATTATTTTAACTCGTTAAATATTTTCTTATTCTTCCCTGTTGTATTTTCCGAAATATTTCATTGCAAGGTTGTATATTTTTTTAAATTCTTTATCATTCTCAGCATTTTTTTTCAAAAATTCCTTAAATAAAATATCAAGGCTCTCAGTTTTCCTGTCAATAAATGATATGCTATGTTTTTCATCATTAAAAATTCTTCTGGGAAGAACGGCAAGAGAACCCGGAAACTGACCATTAAGCCAGCTATTTGATATTTCCGCACTCTGAGAAGATTTCACACCATGAAGGTAAACACTGATTATGGCTTCTTTGCAGTTAACTGAATCATTCTTTTCTTTTATTTCCTTTTTTAAATCGGAAACACTCTTATCAAAACAATTTTTTATATCAAACCTGTGCCAGGGTCTTACACTGATAGTTTCAAACTTTACGGATACTTCTTCTTTATCTGAAATTTCAATCAGGGCAAATCCCTTCTCCTTACCCGATTCCCTGTCGCTGAGCCTTTCAGTAGAACCTGAATAATATGCATTTTTAAGCCTTTTTATCTTTTGAAAGTTATGCCAGTGCCCTGCTCCCACATAATTAAAATTATCAAGCATCTTAAATTTATCAGAAGGGAAAATCCGCTCTCCATATTCTTCCATAAGAAAATCTTTTCCTACAGAGGTATGAAGCATTAAAATATTTATTTTGCCGTTAACAGGTTTTACAGCATTAAGTTCTTTTAAAAAAATATCCTCGTCATTGATATGCGGGAGACCGTGAAAAACTATGTTCCCTATAACAACAGTTTCATAACTCTGCCGAAATATCGGATAGAGGCCATCAATTGATTTAAAAGCCTTAAGTATGGGACTTGTATATGCTGTTCTTGGAGTTGAATGGTTCCCTCCTATTACAACAAAGGGGATTCCGGAATCTGAAAGCCTTTTTAACTGGTTCAAAGCTTCAATCATCGGCCTGTTTGCCGGCGATGGCCGATGGAAAAAATCGCCCGTATGTATAACAGAATAGGGCTTTAATTGTACTATTCTGTCAACAATCTGACGAAAAGATCTGTAAAAATCACCTTCACGGCAATTAATCCCGTCAGCATCAACACAATCAAGGTCATTGAAGCCAAGGTGTGTATCCGACAGATGAACTATTTTTATACTCATATTAACCTGAAAAATTGAAACATTATTTCTATAGTTAATACTAATAAAGTCAGTAATTTATAAAGTATTTTTTGATTTTTATATAACAAAATTATTACTGCTGTTTATTACATTATATGTAGCGTTTATTACATTATTAAAACCTTTCATTCCGGAAAGGTTGACAAAAAATTTTTTATATTTATAATAAAAGTATGACTATTTAATTTTACACTTTTTCTTAGGAAAGTGAATATTAATAGATAAAATGCAAGAGTAATACGTTAATGCACTACTAATCTATATCGAAAATATTAGACAGCAAGGAAAGAGCTGTTAATATCATAAAATAATGAGAAAACTTCTCGGAGGAAGAAAATGAAAGAACTCGACTTTGATCTGGATATTACTATGTATCCTCTGCTTGCAGAACGCTATGGAGACAACATGTTAAAAATTAAAATTATAGAGATGTGCCGAAAATCCAATCTGCCAGTCAATAATAAAAACATTAATGATATGGCAGAGAGTCTCGAAAATGAGCTGTCAGCGCTGGCGGTTTGACCGATTTTTAATACTAACCTTTATAAGAGACTTTTCTACTAAATGCTGTATAAATATACAGCATTTTTCATTGATATGCCGCAAATTTCATGATAAATATTTGAAAAGATACTTGAAATTATTAAATTATTATTTTAATCTCTGTTTTTCTATTTCGGTAAAAAGGATCAAAGAGAATGTAATGCTTGAAAAAACTATCGCAAAATTAAAAGAAGAAATCGTTATTATTAAGAATCCCGACGGGTCCAATGGTACAGGTATAATACTGGATGACCTCTCGATAATTGTTACAAACAGCCATGTTGTTACAGGCTGCAGAAATGCCAGAATTGAAACAAATGACAGAAAACCCTTTATTGCAAAAGTTATCTATTCTAATAAAATCATTGATTTTGCTTTTCTCCTCTGCAATAATCTGAATATCAATACAAGGCCTGTTCTATCCTCAAGGGAGAATATTCTTGAAGGTGAGGATGTGGTTGCTATAGGCCACCCCTTCGGCTACGGCTTTACTGTTACAAAGGGGATAATTTCCTCGCTGAGAAGAGAAGTAAAGGGCATCGAATATATACAGACCGACGTTCCCATTAATCCCGGAAATTCAGGCGGCCCTCTAATTGATTCAAGAGGCGAAATCATAGGTATCAATACTTGGATCGTTTCCAACGCACAGAATCTATCATTTGCCGTACCTTCGAAATATATAATCGAGGCATATAATTCTCTTCCTCCCGTTGAAAAAATCCTATCCGGATATTATTGTCCCGCATGCGGTAAAATGAATGACGAAAAAACCAAATACTGCAATCACTGCGGGCATCAAATTTTCGAAGACAGACTTAATGAAAAGATCGTAAAAGATACCGGATACTGTATTATATGCAGAACTCAGAATGAGATCGATGAAAAATACTGCAAAAAATGCGGCGCAAAGCTTCTCAAAAAAGAAGAGCCGAAAAACTCAAATAATGCCGGCAGTATAAAACCGAACGAAACAATAGAATGCCCCGGATGCGGGCACAAAAACAGAGGACAGAAATACTGCAGAAAATGCGGGAAAACATTAATTTAAGTTTGAAGGAGGTTTATTCATGTCAGATCGATTTACAAGAACAGATTCAGAGCCGCTTCAGAGTACAATTGATATTATAAACCGATTGTTGAGAGACTGGAATATCGAGCCCGAATCCGTAAAAAGCAAAGATAAAAATATCTGGTATCTGGTTCAGGGGTCGGCCGATTTCCATATTGAACTATTCAAATTCAACAAGGGAAGAGATATTGGAGACGTTGACTGCATAGAAATAGGCGGCGTTATTATGAAAATGCCGGAGGATAACTTCCTTCCTTTGTACAGACGCCTCCTTGAATTGAATTCCACTTCCGTGGGCGTATACTTCGCTATAAGAGGCGATCTTGTAATGCTTCTCGCAACCAGAGAAGTCGTAGGAATGGATTACGCCGAATTAAAAACGCTTGTTGACGAAGTCAGATACTATTCCGATTACTGGGACGATATTCTTATTGAAGAGTTTGGAGGCGCTAAATAGAAGCCTCTTGCTTCTCATAGTTCTTTACAGGATTTGCATATCCTTCCAGAATTATCAACTGCAATTCGGGCTGAAGCCGTTTATAGCGTTCAAGGAATCTGTTTTTCTCCTCCTGATCATATTTGCCGCTGTACTTGCCCGATCTGTTCAATACATCAAAGGCGATGTAGTTGGAAGGCCAGAGTCTGTAATTTAGCTGGATCTCTCTGTCAAGATAAAGTGCTGTTTCTTTCTCACTGGTCAGTTCTTTTTTAAGAGGCTTTCCGAAGCTCAGATGAACCCTTCCTTTGTATCCCTTTATACCGAGATTCATGCTTACCAGATCGTCTCGTTTACTCTTGCCCGGTAATTCTTCCTTTTTCTTCTTAAACAGTTCCAGCCCCTTGAGCCTGTCGCAGGGGTCATATTCGTATGATATGGAAATAGGGACAATATTAAGTTTTTTTATATAATCGGCAAGTTCCATTCCGCGTTCGCGCTGTGACAGATGCAGCATTTTTATAATTGCAGGATTAGTAAAATCATTGCCGTCTTTTGCTCTTCCTTCTCTCTGGGCGATCCAAACAGAATTCCCTTCACTAAGCGTATATTCAATATACTTAGATAGTTTTATTGACTCTTTTAACTGTTCCACTATTGGAAGATCCCTTTTAACAATAAAGGATCTATTTACGCGAATAAGATCCGAAATGAAATTATTTATTAATAAATTATCCCCGAAAGCTATTTCCAGAGTATCAAAACCGTTTTTGTGCAAATGATAATTAGCGAGAGCCGGATCAAGAGTAATATCCCTGTGATTACTGATAAAAAGATAATTTTCATCTGCAGATAAATTTTCGAGACCCGAACATGTCAATTCATCTATGGTGTTGTCAATTACGGGCTGAAGCATTAATCGGATCACGATCTTTTCCTGAAACTCTTTAACAGTTCTGATCTCCAGCAGCTGTTTCTTTAAAGAATTCAGGATATTATCCTCCCGATTCCCCTGCGAAGTCCCCTGTCCCATAAAAAATTTTATTCCCTGATAAAAATCGGGACTTTCAGCCAGTCTCTTCATAATACCGGAAACTTCATGATCTCTATAAGGCCTTATATCATCAAAATCAACTTCCATTAGAACCTCTATGCTAATTACTGTGGAAAAGATCTCTTTACAAGATTAGAATGAGTATATACCTTGTCAAGCATATCCCGCTCAATGAATTATTACTACGGACAAGGGGTATCTGCCAAGTGCCTCTTTTTGAGAAATACATATACAAGCTGTTTTGAAAAATTACATACCACCGTGCAGATAATTGAATTGGGAATGCGCTATCTGCTCCATGAAAAGAGCCTCGCGCCTATGGTAATGCAGACAATAGTAATTATGCATAATACGGCAACTTCAAAGCTTACATCGGAAAGCGCGGCTCCGTCATTCATAACTTTTCTTACAGCGCTGTTCATATATGTCAGAGGAAATATTTTTGCAGATGTTTTTACCCATTCAGGTGCTCCTTCAAGGGAAAACCATACTTCCGAAAGAAACATCATGGGCCATGTAATAAAATTCAGGATCCCGCTTGTAAATTCCTCACTGGTACCGCGCGATGCAACAAGAAGACCCATAGATGTCAAAGCGCATCCTCCGGTAAAATATATCAGCAATATTGTTAAGTATGACCCTTCCACTCTGAAATTAAAGATCAAATCACAGCCGAACCATATAATAACAAGAGAAAACATCAGCAAAAATATCCGCGACAGCATCTGGGCGCTTAAATATTCCAGGGCAGTAAGGGGTGTCGCTTTCAGTCTTTTAAGAACTCCGTTCTTTCTATATCTTACTATAATATAACCTACACCCCATAAAGCCGAAAACATCATGTTCATTGCCAGAATACCGGGAAACATCCAGTCTATATACTTTATCTCAACACCTTTGATAGTTTTTTTCTCTCCCAATTTACCCCCAAGATCGGACGCCATAGCAGATCTCAGCATCTGTTCTGCAATATATCCCTTCGGTGACGTACTGCTGACCCAGTAATAGGGCTTCCCCATACCTTTCCGCAGGAGAAGGTCGATCCGATGATGTTTTAGTTGTTTCATTCCTTCATCAAAGTCCCGAAATCCGATAAATTCCACATACCTGATCCTCTTTAACGATTCAGATACCGCCGATGAAGAAAGGTTTATCTTTTTATCCGAAACAGGAAAGACGCCTATTTTATAGAGGTTTTTGTTCTCATCGCCGAATATGATCCCGAAGCCCACTATGATCAAAAAGGGGAAAAGAAAATTCCATCCGAAGGCGGCTCTGTCACGGAAAAATTCCCTGTTCCTTGCAAGAAGCATTGTCCACATTCGTCTCCAGCTCATTCTACTCTCTCAACCTTCTCCCTGTTAAATGGATAAAAACATCTTCAAGATTGGGCGATCGGACAATCATTTCGTTCAGATCAATATCGCTTTCAATCAATTCTCTTATACAACTGTTGATATGGTCTGTCTGGATCTCAACATAATTGTCAAATTCGTAGAAATTCATAGACCGGCAGGGAAAAGTTCCCCTGTAGCTGCTTGCAGGAAGAATTACAGTAACATGTTTTGTATAATTCCTTACAAGCTCTTCCGGAGTTCCGCGCACTATTATCTTGCCATGGTCCATTATAGCAATTTCATCACAGAGGAACGACGCTTCTTCCATGTAATGAGTTGTAAGCATAATGGTCTTCCCTTCCTTCTTTATCGCTCCAATGATCTCCCACAGATTTCTCCTGTTCTGAGGATCCATTCCGGTTGAAGGCTCATCCAGGAAAACCAGCGCGGGATCATTTATGATGGCAAGGGCAAGCATGAGCCTCTGCTTCTGTCCGCCTGAGATCCTGTCATTATACTGATCTGCTATTTAGGCAAGATGACATATATCAATTACCCTGTCGGTATCCAGAGGATCCCTATAGAGCTTTCTGAAAATTTCAAGAGTCTCCCGCACCGTCAAATATGAGAGAAGAGCCGTTTCCTGAAACTGTATTCCGATCTCTTCATGAAAGGAAGCGTCTCTGTGAACTCCCCGGAATAGGATATCGCCCGATGTGGGTTCTTTTATCTTTTCAATTGTTTCAAGAGCTGTTGTTTTACCTGCTCCGTTGGGTCCCAGCAGACCGAAACAGACCCCACTTGGAATTGAAAAACTGATATTGTCAACAGCCCTCAGAGAACCGTATTCTTTTACAAGATTCTTTACTTCCAGTATATATGTCATAATATATATAGGCTATTTGATTAATGTATTTTGCAATATTGCAGTAAACCGGCAGTATTTGAATAAATGAAGAAAAATTATTTGGTATAAAACCTTCAACAGCCTTTTAAATCCCGTTTTTTGTGGTACATATTCATATCTGCCTTATGTATGATCTGGTTGATGCCGGAAGCGGCCCCCCAGGCAATGCCGAAAGAAACCGAAACGGAATATTCTTTCTCTTTTGACGATATCTTGATCGTGCTCATTTCGTCAACAATCCTTTCAATAACTTCTTCTCTCTCTCTTTCCGAAGAAAAATTTATTATAATTATAAATTCATCTCCTCCGATCCTGATGATAAGGTCTTCCTTTCTGAAAAGCGCCCTGAGTTTTTTTGCATATTTTTTTAAAACTTTATCTCCCTCTCTATGCCCGAAATTGTCATTTATACTTTTAAATTCGTCAAGGTCGGTATACACAACAATAATGTTTGCTTCCGTATCCTTCTCCCTTCTTCTTCTCTTTTTCTTCTTCCCTTTGGACTCATAATCATCAATTATAGTGTTTAACATTGAATGATTATAGAGACCTGTCAAATGATCAGTGATACTCATTGAGATCACCTGTTCATAAAGATTAGCGTTGCTGAAAGCTATGGCAGAGAAATCCGCTATAGTCTTTAAGACCAGATGTTCATCATCGGTAAAATTCTTACCATTAATGCGGTTGATTATTTCTATCACGCCAAAGACTTTGCCTCTGAGAACAAGCGGAACAGCAATAACGGACTTTGTTTTGATCCCTGATATTTGATCTATTTTATCGCTGAAACGGGGATCTTTAGACGTATCGGGCACGAAAACAGACTCCCCCGATTGGGCAACAGTACCGGCAATACCTTCACCGGGAGATAATGTTATATTGCATACCTCATCAGCATTTTCCCCTTTATAAATACAGAAGAAAAGCTTTTTTGTAGCATCATCAAGTCTCAGAAGACTCCAGTACTGCGGGTCAAAATAGATCTGGACTTCTTTCATAATGCCTGTAAGAATATCATCGAGATCAAGTGACGAGGTGATCAGTTTACCTATATTGGCATATAAATTTTTTGTTTTCAAACTGTCATTTCTATTAACAAAATTATTTTTAGACATTACAGATCACCTTAAGGCAGAAATCCGAATAATCTGATTAAATGTGATTAAATGACAATTTTACAATAATTATTATTTGTCAATGAATATTATAAAATAATTTTCCTCTGCGTTACCCGTTTCTTTTATCAAGAACCTTTCGGATCACAGAGGCTATTTCCCGAATAACAAATGGTTTCATTACAAATTCTCTGACACCGGCTTCTTTGGCTTTCTTTTCCAATATTTTATCGCTGAAACCGGTGCACATTATTACAGGCATAGAGGGATCAATTTTCAAAATTTTTTTTGCCAGTTCAATTCCCGTAAAACCGGGCATTGTCAGATCCGTTATTACAAGATCGAACTTCTCGGGATCTTTTTCAAAGATATTTAAAGCATCACTGCTCTTTGTTGTTGATACGACCCTGTAACCGAGTTTTGCAAGTATCTGATTGGCCATATCGACAATGACCTCTTCATCATCTACAAATAGTATAGATTCGATCCCCAAAGGAACAGGCCTTGCTGATCTCACATTACTCATATCCGATCCGATATCAGCTACGGGAAAATAGATATTAAATATAGTTCCTTTACCGATCTCGCTGTCAACGGTAATATATCCATTGTGAGCTTTAACAATTCCATGAACTACGGAAAGTCCAAGGCCCGTTCCTTCATCCTGAGATTTTGTAGTAAAATAGGGTTCAAAAATTCTTTCAAGTATTTCATCGCTCATACCGTGACCCGTATCACTAACGGTGAGTATTATATATCTCCCCCCTTTCAATTCGGGATATCTCAAAATATCCCCGGATGACAGGTCTCTCTCCGACAGCGTTATTTCAAGGAGCCCTCCCTTTTCACTCATGGCATGATAGGCGTTTGTACAGAGATTGATCAATATCTGATGGATCTGCGTCGCGTCTGCAAGGATGAGACTGCATTTTTTGTCAAGATCCTGTTTAATTGTGATAGTACTGGGGAGGGAAGCTCTGAGCATCTTTATACCTTCGTCAATTATAGACTGAATATTCACCGGTTTCCGGTCTTTTTCGGTCTGTCTGCTGAATGCCAGTATCTGTTTGACAAGATTTTTTGCCCTATTTCCGGCATTTATTACAATTTCCAGATCGGATCTTGCCGCATTGTCTTGGGGCAGTTTATCTTTAGCGAGCTGTGAAAAGCCCAGTATTGCAGCAAGTATATTGTTAAAATCGTGGGCAACCCCTCCTGCCAGAGTTCCAATGGCTTCCATTTTTTGGACCTGCCTCAGTTTTTTTTCGTTTTCCCGCAGCTCTTTTTCGGCTTTGATCCTCTCCGTAATATCGGTAATAACCGCAAAACTCCCTTCGTAATTGCCATGTTCATCAAACATAGGCTGAGGCGAAATAATAGTATACATTCTGCTTCCGTCCTTTTTTATCCACTGGATCTCATAGGGGGCGGGTCGGCCTTTTTTTATTTTCGAAAGCTCTCTTTTAAAAATTGCAAGGTTCTTCTCGTCAAAATAGGCGCTGATGTGCCTGCGGTTCAACTCATCAAAACTATAACCTACCATACTGCAAAACTTGGGATTCGCGTATTTGAACATAACGTTTCTGTCAATGATGCATATTCCGTCGTTCATGTTCTCAATTAAGATCTTGTATCTCTCTTCACTGTCCTTCAACGCACTTTCCGCCCGTTCTCTCCCTGAGATCTGTTCTTCCAGTCCGGACAGAGTCTTCCGAAGCTTCTCAGTCATATTGTTAAATGTAGCTGCAAGGTTTCCCAGTTCGTCGGACGAGACATAATTAATTCTTTCCGTCAGATTCCCCTCAATTATTTTACGTGAAACCCTGTTTATCTCTTCAATAGGTTTGTTAACTACTGCATTTATGATCCGGCTGAAAATAAGAAGGCCCGCAAACAGGGATATGAGGCCTACTATTATATTTATAACAACGAAATCTCTGATATTGTCATATATTCTTTCCCTGGAAACATCGATACGAACCTGACCAAGGAGATTCTCTGAAAATTTCACAGGCGCCTGCAGTTCGAAAGATCTATTGCGGCCCTCTATTTCGACATAGTTAACTCCGCTTTGAAGCACCTTTGATCTTACTATATTTATGTTGTGTCTGCACCCCTTGCAGAGACTCCGATCCGTACTATCTATGATCAGATCATTCTTATCAAGGAGTATAATATTAAGTATGTCCGAATCTATGGTTTTAAGATTGGAAAGGATCTCATTAAGCCTGCCGTATCTTCCGGCTGACAGAGGGCCCGAACATGCGTCAGATAGATTTCGAATAATAATATCCATTTTTTGGAGCTGGTCCTTTTCAAGCCTCTCTCTTTCATTAACTATATACCATAACAGAATCGCTCCCACAATCAGTAATATCATGAAAGTATAAGGAAGAATAATTTTCCACTTAACTTTCAGATCTTTAAAAAGAGGCATTTATTACTCTCCACCATTTTTATTGCTTATCTCCGAATTTTCATCTTCTTTACGAACTATTATTTGCAGCCTATAATACTGAATCTAATATCAAATAACAACTTTTTCAAGAGGTCATTTAACGAATATTTATTTATTAACAAATATCAGGATAAACAGTTGTCGCAATTACTGCATCTCTCAGAAGGGGCGTCAAAATAGCTATTTATATACTCTCTTCTGCAATTATCTGTTTTTGCATATTGTACAATGCCAATAAGCCTTTCTCTGTCCTTTTCCAATTTGGATCTTAAAAAACTTTCCGTAAAAATTTCATGGGGAAAATGGGAAACAACTTTGATATTCAATGTATCAATATCCCCTTCCGTTACACCGTAGAGGTCAAAGAGATTAAGAACGGTTTTCAACCTGTGATCTCCTATATTTTTGTATACCAGTTTTTCCTGAATATCTTCATAAGTATATGAATTAATAGTATCTCTCAAAGAAAGAAGCAGATCATATACTTTTTTGATAAAAACCGCATCGGGATTCTCCCACTCAAGAAAACTCATCTGAACAGCAAGATCATCCTGGCAATAAAAAAGTATGCATGACGATCTTTCTCCGTCCCGTCCCGCTCTTCCGATTTCCTGATAATACGATTCAACCGAATCCGGAATCTCAGCGTGTATTATCATCCGGATATTCCCTTTATCAATACCCATGCCGAAGGCGTTCGTTGCAAGCATTATCATCGAATCCGAATCGATAAAACGATTCTGTGACGACCTTCTCTGTTGGGGACTCAGTCTGCCGTGATAAACAAGATATCTCTCATTCTTATAATCCAGATAGTAAGCAAACCTTTCTATCCCTTTTATCAGATTAAAGTAAACTATCCTGCTTCCTCTTTCAGATCTCAAATAATTATAGACCAGTTCAAATTTTTCAGTTTCATCAATAACTTCTTCCACAGTAAGAGACAAATTCGGTCTGCATATCCCTTCATTGAAAATACTTACCTCTTCCTGTTTTAATCCAAGTTTTTCAATTATATCTTTTCGTATTACTTTAGTAGCAGTAGCAGTCAAAGCAATTGTAACAGGATCATGAATTATCTTCCTGAACTCTTTAATTCTGGAATAATCGGGTCTGAAATCGTGCCCCCATTGACTGATACAGTGCGCTTCGTCAACTGCAAGCAGCGATATTTCTCTCGATTTTATAACATCCAGAAATTCTTTTTTTCTGAATCTCTCAGGTGAAACCATTAAAATTTTATAACCGCCCTTTTCAATATTGCCGTACCTTTTCTCTCTTTCAGCCTTTGACAATGACGAATTTATGTAAACGGCATCAATATTCAGTTTTTTCATGGCATCCACTTGGTCTTTCATTAAAGAAATCAGGGGCGATATGACAATTGTAAGACCCTCCTGAATTACTGCAGGAACCTGATAACACAATGACTTGCCCATCCCAGTGGGCATTAAAACAAGACAGTGATTTCCTGCAAGAATATTCCGGACAATTTTTTCCTGTGAAGACCTGAATTTCTCAATATTGAACTGTTTTCTGAGGACATTTACTATTTCATCTCTTGTAAAACGCATCATTGAAGATTATTTTAAATGACCTTACATGGCAACTTAAAATTATATCTGTCACTGATAAATCCCTTTTATGATCTTATTAACACTTTATAAGACATTTTTTAATCTTCAGAGTATAATAGTAGAATTTTTTTTGCATTTTACGATTTTTTTTTCAAATTAAGTTGACTTTATTTTTATGATTATTACATTGGTTAGTGAGTATTAACTAATAGGTTTTATCAATGGAAAAATTTACGCCAAGACAGACTGAAATTATAGAAGCATCACTGGAGCTTATTGCAGAACAGGGAATACAGAGTCTCACAATTAAAAATCTCTCAGAAACCATAGGTATTTCCGAACCTGCAATATACAGGCACTTTAAGGATAAGATGGATATTCTTCTATCCATACTTACCTATTTCAAGCTTCAGAACCTTCAGATTCTTCAGGAGGTTGCCGTTATCAGGGAAAGGGCAACGGTTAAACTGTGGAAAATTTTTTCACAGAGATTCAGATTATTTTCAAACAAACCCAGTCTTGCTGTTGTTATCTTTTCTGAAGAAATATTCCAAAATGAGGAAAAACTCAGAGACCGGGTCAGACTCATAATGAAGGACCTCTCCGAAACTGTAAAAAATATTATCATTGAAGGACAGAAAGAGAAGGAGATCAGAAGTGATCTGGAGCCTGACCAACTTTTATTGATCATCATGGGTTCTATCAGGATGATAATTAAAAAGTGGCGAATGGAAAACTACTCTTTTTCTCTTGAAAAAGAGGGCGAAAAGATGTGGACAAGTCTGTTAACCATGATAAAGGAGTAATTTTTTTTAATTTATATGTTAGTTAATAATAACTAACACTACAACAGAGGAGAAGATCAATGGACAGAATCAGAAGATTTTTAATGAAGAGAAGCAAAGAGGTACTTATTGTCATTCTGATTATTACGGTTTTTCTCGGTTATGTGATGAAGAAAAACTCAAGAATGGAGACAGACCTGGATGAATATATGCCGAAGGATCATCCGGCATTTGTTTACAGCGACTATGCAGAAAAACTCTTTCATATTAAAGACGGTATCATGATTGCCATTGAACATAATAAGAGCATATATAATCCCGGCACTTTAAAAAAACTTAAAATCCTCACTAAAAAACTCCAGAAAATGCCTGAGATCAAAAAGGAAGATGTCACTTCTCTATACACAGCGGAAAATATCGTAGGACATGAAGGCACTATTGATGTAAAGGACTTTTACCGGTCAATTCCGAAATCGGAGGAGAAACTTAAGAGCTTGCGAGAGGCCGTGCGGGGAAATGACATGGTTTATAAACGCCTGGTATCAGAGGACGAGAAAGTAACAATAATCATTGCACGAATTGATGACAATAAATTCAGCCAGAAATTTTATGAAAGGCTTCTGAAAATATCTCACTCCTTTGAAGGCCCCGAGAAGGTATATGTTGCCGGTGTTCCCATTGTTGAAGGAACCATGGCATATCTGGGAGCAAAGGACATGAAGAAGATGATTCCCATTGTTATACTTGTTATAATACTTGTTCTCTACCTTGTGCTGAGAAGCGTAAAAAACCTTATTTTCAATCTTACCATTGTTATACTCAGTACCCTTTGGGCATTCGGATTCATGGCACTCTTTAAGGTTCCCATATATTCGGTATCTACAATGATACCTGTGATGCTTATAGCGATCGGAGTTGCTGACGGGATTCATATGTACAGTCACCTGGAGCTTTTTCTAAGAAAAAATCCGGAGGCAACAAGAGAAGAGGCTTTAAAGGATCTCTTTCACTCCATGTGGAAACCTGTTGTTATAACATCTGTTACAACTGCTGCAGGATTTATTTCACTCCTCACATCCCAGGTTTATCCGATCAAATTCTTCGGGCTTTTTACTTCTCTTGGAGTACTCTTTGCAATGGTATTTTCGCTTACAGTAATTCCGGCAGGAATTGTACTCTTTGGATTCCCCGAGAAAAAAAAGGATGGGAACACTAAAAAAAAGAAAGATCTGCTTCCGAATACCTTCTTTTATCGCAGCGCAGATCTGGTAATGAAACACAAGAAAATAATCATTTTATCCGTAATTATAATTACTGCACTTTCCATTTATGGCACCGGTAAAGTCTGGATCAACTCAAGCTTTCTCGATAAATTCGAAGAAAGCAGCGATATTGTTCAAACCGATAGATTCATAAACAGGCACTTCGGGGGGACCAATACTCTTAATGTAATATTCGAATCAAAACTAAAGGGTAAATTTAAGGATCCTCATATACTTAAAGTCATATCTAAAATACAGGATCAGGTTGAAGCTCACAAAATGGCCGGCAATTCATTTGCCATTACCGATTACCTTAAAAGAATGCACAGAGTAATGCACGAAGACAGAGAGTCATTTAACAAAATTCCCGACTCCCGCGATATGATAGCCCAGTATCTCCTTCTCTATGAGATGTCAGGCGACCCGGATAATCTCTGGAAAGTTATAAATTATGAGTATAATAGAGCAAATCTTTCCATTCAGATAAAGAGCGACAATTCAAAAGTTCTGAAAGAAGTGATATCCATCATCGAAAAGAACCGCCCTGAAGTCGAAAAATCAGATGTCAAAATTCATTATGCCGGCTCTGGTTATAAGGCTCTCGTTTTTACAGATCTGATACTTGAAGGTCAGATCAAAAGCATTATTCTGTCACTGTTCATGATAATAATTCTTCTTGCTCTTCAATTTAAGAATATAAAGACAGGGTTGATCGGCTCGGTTCCTATTATGATAACAACAGTGATAAGCTTCGGCGTTATGGGACTGTTCAATATTCCTTTAAGCACTACTACCGCTCTTGTTTCCAGTATAGCTCTGGGAATCGGTATAGACTATGCGGTTCACTTTATTGAAAGATACAGAATCTATGCCCTTGATACAGGCGATGTGAACAGAACCATAAGGCTGACAATGGAACATTCGGGACGGGCAATACTTTTTAATGCAGTGGTTGTTATTCTTGGATTCATGGTTCTGGCATTCTCAGTTTTCCCGCCGAACCGCGCTCTGGGGTCACTTGTCTCACTGAATATGTTTACCAGTTTTGCCGGCACTGTAACAATTATGCTCATATTGCTTTATGCTTCGGGGATCTACTTTAAAAATGAAAAAATCAAATAAGGAGAAATAAGTTATGAAAAAGATTAAAATTCTAACAATAATTACAGGGGCAATCCTGACCGCTCAGCTTTCTCATGGAGAAAGCAAACTAACGGGACTTGATGTAATAAAAAAGGTCTATTACAGGCCCGTGGGAAAAGATATGAAGTCAACTCTCACAATGAAACTGATCGGCAGCAGCGGTTCTGTCCGCGTAAGGAAGATCCGCCAGTTTTCACGCGATTTCGGCAGAGTTGAGAAAAAGATAATGTTTTTCATTTCACCTGCGGATGTAAAGAACACATCATTCATGAACTGGAGTTACGACAGGCCTTCTAAAAGCGACGATCAGTGGATATATCTTCCTGCAATAAAAAAAGTAAAGAGGATTTCTTCCGACAGTAAAAGCGATTACTTTATGGGATCCGATTTTACCTATGATGACCTTGGAGACCGTCATCCCAATATGGACACTCATAAAATTATCAGAGAAGAGACATTTGAAGGAGAAAACTGTTATGTGGTTGAAAGCAGACCCAAAGATAAAGATTACATGTATTCAAAGACCATAAGCTGGGTAATAAAAGGGAAATGGATAGGATTGCAGAAAAAATTCTACGATGAAGACGGAAACTATCTGAAAGTATTAAAAGTGAAAAGCTATAAAAAAATTAAAGGTTACCGGATAGTTGTTCATTCAGAGATGAAGAATGTACAAAAAAACCATACTACCGAGATGATCCTGCAAAATGTAAGGATAAACAGCGGCGTCAGTTCCCGAAAATTTACTGAAAGGATGATGAGAAGGGGGCTGTAAAATGATAAAAACCGCTGCAACCTTTACTTCCCTGCTGCTGATATTTGCAACAGGCTACATCAATGCCGAGCCTGTTGCAATAAACGGATATGCCCGAAATTATTCGGGCATACTCTTCCATTCAAATAATTACGGCATTGTACAGAATACATTCGATCTGACTTTTACTCAAAAAACCGAATCCGCAGGTTTAAAGGCAAACCCCTACGTGAGAAAAAATGAAATTGATGAAACATCCCAATTGGACATACGCGAGGTATATCTTGATATGTTCTTTGATTTTATGGATATTCGAGCTGGCAAGCAGCAGATCATCTGGGGCAAAGCTGACGGAGTTTTCATAACAGATGTTGTATCGCCCAGGGACCTTTCCGAGTTTATCCTCCCCGATTTCACAGAGATACGGATGGGGATTACTGCTCTCAAAATTGATCTGTATATAGGAGAGCAGACCATCGAAGTAGCAGCTGTTCCTATCTTTACTCCTGTTAAGATGCCGGATACCGATTCTATATGGTATCCTAAGTTTAACTTCCTTCCGGAAATTCCGGGAAATCCCTCTTTTGACTATTCAAAAAAAGATGTTGAAAAAAAATTGAAAAACGGAGAAATTTTTGCCAAATACTCCATTCTGTCGTCAATAGCAGACATTGAGATAATGGGCGGTTATATGTGGGACGATGAACCGTCTCTCCATGTAGAAAAAAACATCGACCCGATTACACATCAATTGCTTTCCGTTACGGTTTCTCCGCAGCATCACAGACTGACCTTGGCAGGAGGAAGCTTCAGCGCAACGATCGATCCTTTCGTGATCAGAGGTGAAGCCGCTTACTATCAGGGAAAATATTTTAATTCAACCGACGCTTCTCTTGAAGACGGGCTTGTGAAAAAAAATTACCTTCACTACCTGGCAGGAGCAGATTTCACATTGTGGGATATAAAGATCAGCGGACAGTTTATTCAAAAGATCATTTTCGGCTATAACGATTATATTGTTAACCCGGAATATTCCGGCATGGCAACTATTCTTCTTAAAAGGGATTTTATAAATGAGACCCTTCATCTTGAATTCTTCGCGTACTACGATTTTGACCAAGATGATGCCCTTGTAAGACCGACAGTCTCTTATGATCTCACGGACGGATTTGAGATAATACTGGGTGCCAATATTTTTATCGGAGACAGAGGAATATTCGGCCAGTACAGCGATAATAGTATGATCTATTCAAAAGTAAAATACAGCTTCTGATCTATGTGCCGGCAATTCAATATATTGACACTTTAATGCCAATTTAATTCTTAAGTAATAGGGGATGAGCGCATCAACTTGCGTTGATGCGCTCGTGAAAACAGCTCTTCACGCAGCTACAACTACAAATATTACAATTGATATAATAACTGCTGCTGCCAATCCAATAATAACTTTTTTATCTCCGCTTTCCATTTTTTTCTCCTTGATCGTGTTAATTGTGTAATTACATTAACATTCCAGTAATCTCACAAACCCGGCATCAATCAGAAAATTACCGAACCGGCCTTTAAAGATCACCTGACTCAATAAACCGTAACCTACGGTGCCGTCGCTTATAATCTTATCTATAAATATCTATATAGTCAATCACATGAAAATATTATTTTTTAATGCTTGAAAGTGTTATATTTCTTCTGATCTTGAAAACTATATTTTACATTTGACAATTATGTAAATTAATACTATTCATCTAACTGAAAATTATAAATTTTACAAAAAATTTCATGCGGACTGATCTATGGGGAAGAATTTATCAAATATATTTATTATTCAACCGGACAAAAATATCTCTGCGAAAATTGAATCCTTGCTCATAAACTCCGGCTATAAAATATGCGGGACAAACAGGAGAGGCCGCACATCCTTTAATAAGATCAAAAAATCTGCTCCGCAACTGGTAATAATCGAAAATAATCTAATAAATGACGAGAACGGCATAGATATAGCATTTGACATTAAAAGGAAATTCGGCATACCTGTTATTCTTCTGATCGAAAGTTTAGATAAGGATGTATTAAAGCGAATAAAAGCGGCAACTATTTTCGGTTATATATTAAAACCGGTAAACGAAAATAATCTAATAGCAGCTATTGAGATTGTATATAATAAATTCATCTATGACAAAAAGATAAAAGAGAGCGAGCAGAGATATCAGGGCATTGTAGAGAACCTTCCTTTAATGCTTTGCAGATTTCTGCCTGTATCCGGGGAAATTACATATATAAATTCAAATTTCTGCAGATACTTAAAGAAATCCTGTGAAGAATTAATAGGTAAAAATTTTTTTGAATTTATCCCCCATTCCGATATTAAAGATCTAAAAAAACGTTTTGACTCACTGAACATTGACAATCCTTTACTCTCCTTTGAGCACTATGAGAAAAGAGGTAACAGAGAGATCTGGCAAAGAAGAATCGATCAGGCTATCTTTAACGATCACGGCGAGGTGGTTGAGTATCAGCTGATTACCGAAGACATTACCGAAAGAAAACTCAATCAAATTGAAATAGAGAAAAAAAGCGCCGAACTTAAAGAGAGAGTAAAAGAGCTTAATTGTCTTTATAATATTTCTGCAATAGCAGAAGAATCTGAAAATTCTCTTGATGACATACTTTCAAAAATAGTTTCAATTATTCCGGATTCAATGCAGTACCCTGAGATCACATGCGCTAAGATTGAATATAACGGCCGAGTCTATAAAACCGATAATTTTAAAAAATCAAAATCGCATCTTAAAAAAGAGATTAAAATAAATAACGGGAAGGCGGGATGTTTTATCGTATGCTATTGCGGTACCACTAAAAATAAACCTCCCCGTTTTCTAAAGGAAGAAGAGATGCTCGTTTCTGAAATTGCAGAACTGATTGAAAAAATTATTGAGCGCCACAATACCCGGAACGAATTAAAAAAACTTGAGAAGGAAATAATATTTATCAGCGAAAAGGAACGCCAGAGGATCGGGAACGAACTTCACGACGGGCTGGGCCAGCTTCTTACGGGCATCAGCTTCTTATTCAGAACTGTAAAAAAAAATGTTAATAAAAATACATCCGAACAGATTAAGGAAATAGATGAGCTATCAAAACTCATTAAAGAAGCTTCTGTTCTGTGCAGACAATTATCAAAGGGATTGCCGGTAATAAATATCGATCAGAACGGTCTTTTAGTAGCCATTGACCAGCTTGCAAACGATCTAAGCAGACTCTACAACATTAACTGCAACCTCAATATCAAAGGCGACATTCATATTAAAGACAATTTTACAGCCTCTCAAATTTACCGCATAGTTCAGGAATCGGTAAACAACTCAATTAAACATGGCGAAGCCGATTCCATCGAAATAATTCTTAAATCAAATAAAGATGCCTTTTATCTATATGTTAAAGATAATGGGAAAGGGATGGATGCGAATAAAAAAAGTTCTGGCATGGGGATCAATATAATGAGGTACAGAGCCGATCTGATCGGCGGGGAATTCCGGGCAGGCAATAGCCGCAGGGGAGGTTTTGAAGTTTCTGTAAAGATCATGAATGAACGCTGATAAAAAACACAAAGATATTAGATTAATTTAACATTTACGATTGATTGACGAAAAAAATTTTTTTTATTTATTTTATAGAAATATTCAGGATATTATAACCGAATCGGAATTATATCCTGAAAAAGAGTGATATATTAAAGAGATTGTTATGAAAATAGTGCTTATTGACGACCATCCCGTTGTGAGAATGGGGATGAAGAGTATCCTCAAGAGCGAGGGCGGATATGATGTATGCGGCGAAGCAGGCGATGCCAATACTGCATTAAAGATAATCGGCAAATATGAACCCGACCTTGCTATTATCGACATTGAACTAAAAGGAACAATAAACGGGATTGAACTGACTAAAGCTATTAAGAAAAGATACCCTGCAACAACGGTTCTTATTATGTCAATTGAAGACGGCACATTTTATGCAGAGCGTTCAATAAGAGCAGGTGCAAAAGGCTATATTGCAAAAGAAGAGGCATCTGAAAATATACTCACAGCAATTGAATCAGTGATGAAGGGCAAATTATATCTGAGTACCGACATCTCCAACAGAATTGCCAGTAAACATATTTACGGCTCTGCCGACCATAGCGTAAACGATATTGACGTTCTAACCAATCGCGAGCTTGAGGTATTTCAGCTTATAGGACAGGGATACAAAAGAAGTGAAATTTCCAAAAAATTGGGCATGAATGTCAATACAATTGAAAGCCACAGAAGAAAAATTCGCGAAAAACTTAATCTCAAAAACGCATCTGAACTTTCCATTGCTGCAGTACGATGGTATGCCAGCCAGAATTCATGAGAATCTGCCTGAAACAATGGCGGCAAACTCTCTGCAATTTTCAATTATGTCGGGTCGGATCATCACTTCAGACGCCATTCTTCCGGTCTCTGCAAGCGCAGCATACAATACCAGCGAATAGTGCGTTGGCGACAGATCTTTAAATATACTTTATTCAATTGACATAACTTTTCAAATCTTATTAATTGTACATTTAATAAGCATAAGCAGATTCCTGTTTTAATATTATCTTTACAAATGTGATATTTAAGTCAAATTCATATTAGCGGTATAATATGGATATTATGTTAAATCATTATGCGGGTTAGCTCTATGATGGAAAAAAAACTCGAAAACAATCTGAATAAAAAAATGAAATACTTGTTTCTATCATTAAAAAGCGATATTTTAAGACATCAGAAAAATAATATACTTAAAATACCTTCGGAAAAAAACCATCCGGAAAATCCAATAATGAATTCCGTTAACTTTAAAAATGTCCTCAACATGGATCTGCTGGAATTTACAACTTTTGAAGAGAGCGCCTTTTTCAATAAAAGGTATGACACTATATTCTCTTTCGGCCTTCATTACCTCACGCAGTTGGATTACTTTGTCTTCAACGGAAAGGGACTGCACAATATTGATATGGACGATATGGAATTACTGATGAAAAGAGTTGTCAGAAGAAAAGGGAAATATGAATACGGCAGAACTATTCTCCTGAAAGAAATTGATCTGAATAGATCGGCCGGCATTATATATTTCACTAAAGAGGCAAAGAAAAATATTAAGGATGCAAAGCTGGATAAGAAAATCATTAAATTCGATTTGATCAAAAAAAGGGATCAGTCATTTAAACTGTTTAATGAGTTTGATGAAAAAATCAAAAATAACAGCCTTGTAGAGTTTCAGTGGAAGTGATTGAATGATCATTCGGAAACTTATGAAGATGCCGAGCTGTATGCTTTGAGTCCTTTTGCCCAGAATTTTATAATTACAAAATGAAAGATCACAATTATCAGAAAAAAATGCAGAACCATAACAATATCAGAATTGTCTAAAAGTACCCCGGCAGGAAAGGACGCCATTACGCTAAAGGGCAGCACCGTTGTCAGAATAACACGAACAGCTCCGGTAAAAATCCTATGGGGCCGTTCAATAAACCTGTTAAGGCTGAAGAAGACGGTTTCAAAACCGCGTCCCGAAAGCAGCCAGAAGGACGGAATAATAAAGATCATCCTTACAAGGTATCTCAAGTATGCGCCAAGGATGATCATTATAATAAAAAAGAGTACCATATACCAGTGCAGAACTTTAGGATAATTCCTCAGCGACCAGATCATAATCCCAACTGCCATGATCAGATTTACAAATGAATTGGCAGCAAAATCCCTTACGCTTAGAAAAAAAAGAGATGAAACCGGACGGATGAGATAATAATCCATATCTCCCTTATTGATATACTCCGTGATCATCCAGAGATTATTTGCAAATACCGTCATGCTTATTGCGTCAATTATTAAAAAACCGGAAATAAAAAGCATCATCTGATCCATGTTCCAGCCGCCGAGAAGAGTTGTGTGAATAAATATGAGTTTATAAAATCCTATATTTATTGCATAATAGAATATATCCATAATTATCCGCGAAAAAAAATCGAGCCTGAATTCCATTGCCCTGCTGAAAGAAAACCTTAAAAAATATAAATAGAGTCTTACATACCTTTTCATTAAATGCCGACCCCTGTATATTTATACTTCCCTCTGTTCCATATAAAAAACATGACCAGAATAAAAAATGCGGCCCATAGGCAGGTTACAGCAATACCGCTTATCCACTGCCAAACCGTTACTTTCCCAAGAAAAGACCGAATGGGAAATGAAGCCATATAACTGAAAGGCAAATAGCTCAGCAGTTGTTGAAAATCTCCGGGGAAGAATGCCAGAGGTATCATTGCACCTCCCAGCAAAGCAACAGAGAATCTCACCATGACCAGCAGTGTCCATACATTATCAGCCCAGAAAGCGATCATCTCAATTGAAGTATTTATGAAAAAAGTCATTATGCCTGAACACATAACAGCGGTTATTCCCATAGAAACATTCTTTATCGAAATCGTTACATCAACCGGTTTGCCGAAAAGCATCAGAAAAACAGAAACTGTCAGGCCAAGCTGAATAAAAAATATGACCGTGCCCGCAAGATGCTGCACATATTTGTATCTGAAAAATGATACAGGATAGATCAGATAACGCGTAAGGGAACCGTCATAAATCTCCCGCGAAACAAGACCCATTGAAGAACCGTTAATTATCTTTTCAATTAGGGGAACGAGGAGATAGTAAAACATAAGACCGCGGAATGTATAACCCTTCATTATATCCGTATTATTATACTCAAAAACCGCTTTCCAGAGAAAATATGCTGCAGTAATATGAGCAAATATTGAGACTAAAAACTGGATCCAAAAATCAAAGCGGTAAGCCACGATCTTTCTCATTTCAGTTAAAAATACCTGGTATAACCATCGAGAGTTTTTCATTTTAATCTTCTCTTATAATGGCCTCAATTATATTGCTGATATCTTCCTCTTTTACAGTAAGATCACTGACTGCAAGATTCTTCAGAATGTATGAAGCTGCTTCGGAAATAGATTCGCGGTGTACTTTTACATCTATAGACCCTCTATCTGCGTTAATAACGGCGCCGAGTTTCTCCGGCATTCTGAATCTAACAGGTATATTATTATCTTTAAGATGCACGGAAATTATTTTGTGACTTGTAAAATCCTTTGATACGCCGTTAAGACTTCCGTCATAAATGACCGAACCGTGACGAAGGATTATGATCCTTTTGCACAGCTGTTCGATATCCTCCATATAATGCGAAGTAACAATCATAGCAGGCCTGCGCTTCTGCCTGTAATTGAGAAGGAACTGCCTGATTGAACGCTGAGCCGTGAGATCAAGACCTATGGTAGGTTCGTCGAGGAACACAACACGCGGATTGTGCAGCAGGGCAGCAATGAGTTCCATCTTCATACGTTCTCCAAGACTTAAACGCCTGATCTGAATATTCATCTGATCTTTAACGCCAAGAGTTTCTGCAAGAAAGCGGAGATTTTCATTATACTGCCTTTCAGGTATCTGATATATCTCCTTTAAAAGAAGAAAACAGTCTTCAGCCGGGAGATCCCACCAAAGCTGGGCTTTTTGTCCCATAATAAGGGCGATCTGTCTTCTAAATTCATTTTGCCTTTCCCATGGATTGTATCCCAGAACCTTAGCAGTACCGGAAGTAGGATGAATTATGCCTGCAAGTATTTTTACAAGCGTGGTTTTCCCTGCACCGTTGGCACCTGCCAGGCCCACAATCTCGCCCTCGCCTATTGAAAGAGAAACATCAACCAGAGCTTTTTTTTCAATCCACTGTCTGGCAAAAAGAGACTTTATTGAACCTGCAAGACCCGGTTCTTTTTTATGGACTCTGAATACTTTATTTATATTTTGAACTTCTATCATTTAGACTATAATCTCGTATTGATCCTGAATTCTCTTTGTCAATCTTCTATTTGCCATGGGACTGAAGAACAGAGCAGAGTGATCTCTCAAATAATGCGGCCATATGGAACAGCTTCAGCTAAAAATCGGCCCTTAAAAGATCAACGCTTCGGTCTTTCATGTGGCATGTATCATTCAGCAGAGACAAGGTGAACCCGGATCCATCATATTCAAAAATATTTATACAGCAGTTATCCTGGCGGATAAATGAAAAACGGTCAAGACCAAGCTCCAGAGATCCGATTATCAATATCTTATTTACAACCCTGTGAGCAAATACAGCAACTGTCCGCCCCTTCTGTTTTACTGCTATGTCTTTAAAAGCTTTAAAGGCAGTGTTATAAATATCTTCCAGGGAATTGCCGCCCGGGATACGCAGCTTATGAGGAGATTTTTTCCATTCTTCGTATTCATGGGGCCATTTTGATTCTACCTCGCTCTCTTTAATACCGGTCCAGTGACCGTAATCGATATCTCTGAGATCATCTTCTTTAATTATTTCCGGATTGCGATCCTTTAATGCAAGTTTTGCAGTCTCAAGCGCTCTCGAAAGGGGGCTTGAATATACTATATCAATATTTATGGCCTCTAATGCATCAGCGAGCAGACGCGCCTGGGAACGCCCGTTTTCATTAAGGGGGATATTGTAATGACCTCTGAACCTCTTTTCTCTGTTCCAGTCGGTTTCTCCATGGCGAATTAAGAGTATCGTGGTACCAATCATTGTTATCACTATTTTAATATTATTTAATTTTGATCAGGAATTTGTATCTTTACAGAACTACTTTTCGTGTCAAGGATATTTGAGGCCGCCTCTGAGGTACTAATTCCGAGAGGTGTAAAATAATTAGAAACTATTTTTCCACTCAATATTCAGATATTCATGAAAAAATCAATAAAAATTAAAAAAAGTAACTCATTTGGATAAAAATAGTCTAATCATTTAAACTAAACATATTCGTAAAATCAAGATGTCCCGAATTACAATATTTATTAATACAGTTTTAGTGTTTCTCACAGCAACACTTTACCCGCAAAGCGTCCGCTGCGCTGATTCGATGAACAGATGCACGAATAAGAAAGGTCTCTATGCTGCCTGCTGCTATACATGTTCCTTGCAATCAGGCGCCCTCTATCATAATAAAAACAATATAGGCAGCTCTGCAGAAAAAATCGAATTTTCAAAAAATCATACTTCTTATAGTCAAAGAAAGTACCCATCGGGAACATCAACATGCTTTCCGGAAATTAAGATCATTACTTCTAAGACTTTTCAGCATAAAGATTTAATGAAAACAGCAAAGAAAAATCTTTACTATAGATTCCGGACTAAAAAAATATTTCATCTGAATGATCATTTTAAGAGCAGACCGGTTCTTATTAAAAAATACCTTTCCAATGGTGGTATCTATTTATCACTTAATAAACTGATCTGCTGATATTCCTGTCTTCAAAACAGAGGTCTGCAAAAATGTTTATATAAACATTTTTTACGGACTTCCTTACACCAAATTACTAATATAATACTCAGAGGTGATAAATGCTTTTATTATTAAAGAGAGAATTAAGACACAGAATAACGGAAATTCTTCTGGGAGCGCTGATCATTTCTCTTGTCATATCCGTGGTTCTCGTTCAGAGGGCAATATCAAAAACCGCCGAAGACGAGGTAAATAAACTCCTTCACAAAATAGGCAACAACATGCTTGTAGTGCCGCAAGGGATGAAAATGTCCGATTTTTATATGTTCAGATTCGGGCCTGAAACCATGCCTCAGGATTATTCCGAAAAAATCAGATCTTCCAAAATCAACAAAGATATGGGGACTATCAGGCCTGTCCTCTACGGCAATATAGTGAAAAACGGAACTACGCTGGTTATATCCGGAGAGGATATTAAACTGCCTCCCAGGTTCAGAGTGGACGCCGGAGTTACATGGGCAGCTCTCGGTAAAAAGGCGGCTCTGGCTTTCGGCGTTCTAAAGGGAAGCACCTTTCAGATCAAAGGAGTAACTCTAAAAGTAATTGCTATCGTAAGAAACCGTTCGGGCGATACGGATTCGAGTATATTCATGCCCCTCAAGGCAGCTCAGAAAATACTGGGGAAACCGGGAAAAATTAACGCCATGTATATAGGAGGCTGTACATGCAGCACTGATATTGCTTCCCTTGCGGCAGAGGTTGAAAGAACCCTCCCGGGAGTAAGAGCAATTACCGTTGCGGGCACTGTTAAAGCACAGGAGGATTCAATCCTTGTTATGAAAAACTACTCAACCATTATATCTATTGCAGCAATAATTCTTGTTGCCGCAACCGTATTGGTTATGATCCTTTCGCAGATCAAAAGATACATAAGGGAATTAGGGCTTCTCATTGCTATGGGATCGCCTCTGAAACATTTAATATCAATGTTCTTAATAAAAGCCATGTTAATGGGCGGGATTGGTTCGCTTGCCGGATTTTTTATCTCAACACTGATTACTAACAGGCTGGGAGTTATGTTTCTACAGAAACCGCTGGAGCCGGATTACCGGTTGTTTCTGCCGATTCTCGGCATTACCATTTTTGTCAGCATCCTGGGAACTGTTATCCCGGCATATAGGATATCCGAACTGGATCCTGCAAACACACTGAGAGAGGTATAAAAATGATACAGATAAATTCACTAACAAAGTGTTTTGAAAGCACAGATGATGATGAGATATATGCACTTGATGATGTTAATTTTTCCGTTGACGACGGAGAATTTGTTTCGGTAACCGGCCCAAGCGGGAGCGGCAAAAGCACTCTGCTGTTCACAATAGGAGGGCTTATGACTCCCACAGAAGGAGAAGTGATCCTAAACGATATTGACATTTACGAACTAACCGCTGCGGAACGTGCCCGCCTAAGGCGCGAAAAGATCGGGTTTATTTTTCAGACATTCAACCTTGTTCCTTACCTTGACTGCATTGAAAATACGGCCCTTCCGGCCATAATGTCGGGTCATTCGCAAAAGGACGCTTTCAGCAATGCAGAAAAAATACTCACGGGGCTTGCACTGGGGCATAGGCTGCATCATCGGCCGATGACAATAAGCGTGGGCGAAAGGCAGAGAGTGGCAATTGCCAGGAGCCTTATAAACGGGCCCGAGGTAATCCTTGCCGATGAACCCACGGGTAATCTGGACCCGGAAACCGCTATGGGAGTGATGGATCTCTTTAAGGAGATCAACAGCGAAGGCCAGACAATAATTATGGTTACTCACGACCACAACCTTGCCAAACAGGGTAAAAGGATGATCCGGCTTCAGGAAGGAGAAATTGCCGTTGACAATAAAATTGCCGGAGGAGTGCAATGAGAATACCTCTCTGGATTGCATGGAAAGAACTGCAGGGCAGAAAATCGCGTTTCATTCTGAACATAAGTCTCGTTGCCCTTGCCGTTGGTTTATGTATCTCTATGGAATTAATTTCCAGATCAAGAGAGCAGGCCGTTGACAGTAGGATAAACTATATGGGGCCTGCATTGAGAGTCGTTCCTGAAGGGGTTACAGAAGGAATGCTGACACGCTATCAAATGTCAGGGAAAAAATTCCAGGCGTCTTTTTTATCCCGCATAAAGAGAAAGACAGCGTCGACAATCTATGCTATTGAAGGCCGTCTTATTTTTAAGATCAAATACAAGGAATGGCCCGTAGCCCTGATCGGATATGACAGAAAAAACATTATAACGCCCTTTAAAGAACTGAAAAAACTCAAATCCGGAGAAGGGGCTATGGGATACGAACTTTCAAAAGAATTAAAATTAAAGGCGGGAGATACGCTCCGTTATGGAGACACAAAAATTTATATAAAAACAGTGCTTCCCACTACCGGAACAAACGAGGATACCGCGCTATTTGTCACTCTTAACAGCGCCAGAGATATATTGAATGCAGGTGACGTTTTAAATGAGATACGGATATACCCCGGAACAGGAGTATCCACCGAAAAAATCGCAGGAGAAATTGCAGCTCTCTTTAATAGTATAAATGTTATTAAAGCACCGCGAAATGATATAACCGAAAGCGGAGTGGAAACCGCCCTCTCTTCCTACCGTTTAATACTATACAGTTTTACATCCCTTGTTGCAATATTAACACTGATGATCGGATCGCATATCAATGCAGTTGAACGAAAAAACGAACTTGCAACACTATACGCCATAGGCACAACCGGGTCTACCGTATTCCTGACTTTGATCTCAAGAGCTTTTTTAGTGGGAGTACCGGGTTCTTTAGCAGGCTACCTGATCGGCGCTGTATCGGCCCTTCTATTCGATTTTAATTCCGCGGCAGGACTTGTCTGGTCATGGGAACTGCTTGCCGTAACGGCAGTGGTTACGGTAACGGCAACTATTGTGTCAACCGTTCCGGCATCCATTATGGCAGGCTTCAGGAACCATGTGCTCTACCTGCAGGAAGATTATTGATCAGTGTAATTTCATATTCATCCTTCCTTAAAACTCCTTTTAAGGAAGGATAGATCCAAACAGAACAGGATCCATGCTGTCAGACTGATTTCGTGCTATATGCGCGAGATCTCCTCCGTATTGCCAATTCTATGGCACAGGAACTGAGTCTCGGCAAAGAGGGAAATCCGAAGCCCAACTATATAAATGAAAATGATCGGGAACTTCTGAAAATTGACAGCAGCGATCTATATAATTTAAGAGTTCATTTCAAAAGTAAAAAAAGCGAGATAGAATCCATATTCAAAGCTATGATCTGATACTCTCTATCTCACTGTAAGGCTGAAGCCATATTATATCATAAGGCTGGAATGTTATGTATAATTTGCCATCCTCTGCCAGCCATTCAATTCCGTTGACAATGTCAAACCAGTGCGTTTCCTCCGTACCGGTGTCGGTAAGGGGGATCATGATCCTGCATACTTTAGCGCTTACATTTATCAAAGCCAAAATATGAATATCTCCTTCCGGAGATACCCGCAAAACGGAAAATATCTCCTTAGCAGGCGTAAGAACTTTCTGATATGCATTAGGGTGAAAAGCTCTTATGCTCGTACGCATTTTAATAAGCCTGCCCAGTTCTCTGTTAATTCGTGAAATTTTTGACAAAGGATCATTCAGGGCTTCCGTTATGGCTTCACAGCTTATTACAGTGCGGTTAATATCCCTTTTTGATCTTGTCTTTAAAACCGCTTCAATATCGTTGCGGGTGCCTATAAGACTATGCAGATAAATTCCGGGCACACCCTGAATAACAAGGGCAATTATCCGCGAAGCGACAAAGCGTTTAACCTGAAAGGCAACATCTTCGCCGCTGTCTTCCTTATTAAGAGCGCTGAACCATGTTATATTGATCTCATAGGGTTCATCCCTGCCGTCTTGGCCCGTTTTATAGGAGATGAATCCGCCATGATCCTGCGCTTTTTTTATCAGAAATTCTATTTCATCTTTTTTGAGAATATCCTTTACACCCATCAATCCGATCCCGTCGTGAGAGTCCAGAAAATTAAAGAAGGTTGTTGTATCGCTTTCGGTTTTTAAACCGGAAGCCCATCCGGATAGGCTCGCTGCATCCTCTCTGTAGAAAGTATATAAAACCAGCGGCGGCAGAGCAAAATTATAGACCATATGCGCTTCATCATGTCCGTTACCGAAGTAAGAAATATTATCTTCGTGAGGCACATTTGTTTCTGTTATCAATGCAACACCCGGAGCAACTGCATCAAGAATATCCCGAAAAAGCTTAACAATTTCGTGGGTCTGCTCAAGATGTATGCACCTTGTACCGGGCTGAGCCCACAAAAAAGTAACTGCATCAAGGCGAATAATATCTGCGCCGTGGCGTACATACATAAGAAGAATATCAATAACTCTTAACAAAACATTAGGATTCTGGTAATTAAGGTCTATCTGATCCCTTGAAAAAGTTGCCCACACGTATCTGGGGCCCTCAATCGTGTAAAATTTATTCAGTATATCGGAAGTACGCGGACGGAATATTATACTCCGTTCCTCCGGAGTCAATTCGTCAGGAGCCTTAAATGAAATAAAAAAATCCTTATAATAGGGATTTCCGTTTAAAAATTCCTGGAACCATCTGCTCTTTGAGGATATATGATTAAAAACACCGTCAAACATGAGCTGATAACGGTTCTCCATATCTTCAATATCCTGCCAGGTACCCAGGTTGGGATCTACGGTTTCAAAATCAATTATAGAAAAACCTTTGTCGGATGAATAAGGGAAAAAGGGCAGAAGGTGAAGCGTATTAATTGTACCCTCCAGGTACTCATCGCAAAATCGCGCCAGAGTTTCAAGAGGTGAGTACTCATCGCCTTTTAAGAGATCACCGTATGTTATCAATATAACATCCTTCTCGGTAAAACGCTCGGAGGGATTGAAAGATCTGTCTCTTTCAATCAATTCATCGGTTTTGTGGCTGTAATATATTTTTAATATCCGCTCAAGTTCGGGCATGTAGAACTCAGCAACGTCTTCGCCGTATAAAAAGATAAGCCGTTTCAGTATTCTTTGCCGCTTTTCCGGAGGCAGTTCAAAAAGAGGTTTAGTATAATCGGGCTCCTGTTTATGCACAGTATGGAGAAATTCAGAGGAATTCTCAGAAAATCCCCTTTTTTTATTGTTGCTATTACCTGTAAATACAGAATTCTCACTTGTCATGGAATTATCCCTGTTAAGATCATTAATACTCAGATCGTGAAAATAGTAGAGTTCCGCATTTAAGTCAAACAAATTATATTTGTTCCTGCAATTTGCGGAGGGATTGAAGGAGCATTTTAGAAACCTATAATATTCTTTCCCCGCAAAACGGAATGATCCAACATAAGAAATAAAAACCCCTGTAAATAATATTACAGGGGAAAACTCTTAAGAATTGTATGAAACTATATTTATAAATTCTTGATACTAATAATCAGTGCCGTAATTAAGCGTCTTCCAGTCGTCAATTACCCCGTTGTTGTCATAGTCGTTGTCGCCGGACATAATACCGTCGCCGTTTCCGTCAAAAGGTTCGCCTGCTTCCGAAAGAAGACCGCTTTTAAGAACAATTTTATACATAGAACCTTGAGTATAGGCCATGGTAGATAAAATCACTCCGGTAATTCCCGTGCCTGCTGTATAAACCGGCGATATGTCAACCTGCAGTTCGTTACTCGACACACCATAGGCAACATAGTTGTCAGTATCAAGTACGGTTGTCGAATCCATGGCTTCGGAAAAATTAACCTGGACCATATTTCCACTTGTACCGGAAAGGTCAACAGCGCCTGTATAGGTTGGCGGTGTAAGCGTTGAGCTTCCTGTCTTAAATACGAGAATATAATCGCTCCTTCTTTTTACGGTTCCGCTGTTTCCGTATGTATCGAATAATACGGTTTTATTGAGCGTTGTTGCTCCATCCGGATAATCCTCTGTTGTACTTAAACCCGACGGAGGAGTAAAGGTAACGGTATATTCGGTATTTTCGGCAAGCCCGGTGCAATCGAATGTAATTGACGTGATCCCGCCGGATGCATTTGTATTCTCCGTATAAGTTGCACTGGCAATAGTTCCCGAACTCAATGAAAAATCAGTCTCGGCAATTGTTGCGGCATCAATATCGTTCTGCGAGAACGTTACAGTAACGGTCACAGAAGTAGTTCCGCCGCCCTGTGAAATGGTTATTCTCGCGGGAGTATAGTTCGGAGCAAATGCTGACGTGCCGTAGGGGTCAACAGCCTGCCGGTAGGCTGCCGCAGTACTCTCGTCAAGAAACGATGCAAAGGAACCGGAATCTCCCGCAAGACCGTTGCCCGAAGTATCCGTAACGCTTGATGTTACAACAAGCTCGAGATCGTCTTCCGTTGAATTCCACTCAAGAACCGCTCTTTTCTGTCCCGCATCGTATATAACGGTATGCCCCGTTATCAGGGACGGCGCGGCGGCTGAGTTCACATCTCTCAAATATATGTTTGTGGTATTGATGGTACTGCTGTCCATTATCTCAGAAAAATAAATATATATTCTCCAATCTCCGTTTGTTGCGGACGCGGCTTCCGGCGTACTTACGCTGTTTACAACGGGATTTATATTATCGGTATCTCCGGAAGAATATGTGGGTGTTGAACTGTTTAATCCCAGACTGCTGTCGTCAAGGGAGAGAAAGCATCCGGTAAATCCTAAGGTCAGGATAAACGCTGCAGTTATCATAAATGATACTTTTTTTATTAGCATGGTAATAAAACCTCCTCGTTAAAAATATGGTTATTGCATCAGATAAGTTGCAGAAAGATAAACGCTGCCCGTTGAAAAACGGTTATAATCGGTTGTATACGCACTCTGAAGCAGCACATCAACCTGAACCTTCATATCAATAGTATAGCCTATACCGAAATAAAACAAGTTATTCTGAATATTTTCACTCTGATATTCTCTGCTGTTGCGGGCAGTTGTGTCAAAAGTGTAGCCGCCTATAGTACTGGATACAGTACTGCCTGCAATAGCGTCGTCATTCGTTTCGTTTCCCGCAATATCGGCTCTGTCGTAATCGTCGTAAAGGTCGCTTGTACTTTTTCTTTCAGACTTGCTTTCAGTTGTTTTAATTTGAGTAATATGGATTACGCCGATCCTCCAGGAGAGAGTTGGAGTTGCCCTGTACTCAAAACCGATGGGAATGGTAAAAGTATTTGTCATTTCGGAATCCGTAATTTCATCAGTATATGAACCGGTCCTTGTACGGGTATAGTCCGTGCTTTCCGCCACTCCGTCACCGTCGTCAACCGTATCAACTCTTCTGTAAGAAGTTGTTTTCGAATATTTGTTTTCTGATATTTTAAGATTATATACAAGTCCCCACCCGAAGAGCATATCTTTACTTAAAGCTTTCCTCAGCATAATTCCGGCTTCGTATTCATTCTGCGAAATTCCGTCGCCGCTGTAAGTGACCTTTCCCTCTTCGATTCTGCTGTTCAGATGACTCGAGTTGCCGGAATAAGAATATGAGTAATTGTCCGAGCCGTCTCTGTAAATTGTTGTGCGTTCTTTGTTCGGCGTTAAACCGCCGTTCAACCATTTTAAGTAGGTCTCGGCAGACCAGCCCAGAATTTTTTCCCTTGTCTCAAGTCTGATCCCGTACTGGAACCCGTCTCTCTTCTCTTCGTCTTTTACTATTCTGTCAGTATCGTACCAGTTGCCGTTATATGAGATCGAATAACCACCGGGATAGCTCATGTTTTCCGAACCGCTGTTATCTTCAGTCATACTGTACTGTAAGTAATTTGCGTACAATTGACACTCCAGATCTTCCAGAATTCCGCCCATAGGCATAAGCATACCCATGGTGAAAAAATAATTTACAGGCTCAACTTTTCTCTCATTGTTATATGCCCCTGATCGAGAATATTCCGTAAAACCGTCGGTCAATCTTGTTTTGGTATATGAAAAACTTCCCTCTCCTGTGGTTATTCCGGTTGATGATCCGTCAAGATTATCCGTATCTCTGCTGAAAGAAAACCCCAGAATGACGGGACCCGCATTAATGCCTCCCACAGCAAGATGGGCATTAAGATGATCGTCTTCGGTATATCTCTCGTCCTTTGCAAACAGAGTCTCTTTAGAAGAATAAGAGCCGCCGGATTCGGCAAGATATACGTCGCTGTCTTCGCTCGTGCCTTCATAAGTTGTAAGATCAACGGAAGTATTCCCGTAATTTCTGGACAGGGATATCTGATCAGGATTTTTCTGGTAACCCAGTTCTACAAAGCCGCCTATTCCGCCGAAACCGAGATTCGTAATACCTCCGAGAAGAAACCTGTTATCGGTATTAAGCCCGTCCATTGTTGAAAAAATATTTGTCTTCTCCTTAGTGGCCGAATTAGTAAAATCGATAAAATTTAATTTTGCCCCCACATATGCAGGGTTCTCGGACAACCTGTCATACTCGGATTTGAATAACCCTGCAGTTGCCGTTTTTCTGTAGGAATCTTCCCTTGGAAGCGCTGTTGATTCGCTTACTGCAAAAAGGCATATACCAAGCGTCAGCAGCAAAAATAGTGTAAAGTGTTTTTTCATGAAAAACCTCCAAAAATAATTTTTATTAATCTAATATAATCACGGCTTCCTGAAGATCAGTGAGCTGCTAATTTTCAAATATAACACAATACTTTCTTTAAAGCGGGACAATAGAGCTCAGGATAGAGACTCTTGTGATTTTCTCTCAATTGAGTTTCCTATTATGAACCTTCAAAACCCTGTAAACATAATTAGGCTGAACCGCAACAATTTCCCTGCTTTGAAGCCCTTTTTTTTCAATCTCTCTCGGGCCGGGATCATTTTTGATCTTTATCTTATAAAGATCGTTCTTTATGCGGATAATTCTTATAACAGTATAATCTGCAAAGTGCCCTTTAATTATTTTTATATGATCATAGTCACTGCCCCTGCGGACAGTGACTAAATATTCACCAATAACACGGTTCTGCCTTTTACTAATTAATTTACGCTTTGCCACACTCCTTTTATTCGTACTCCCATAGCTGTAACAGAAGAATGAAAAGAGCGCAGGCAATAAAAATAAGCTCAGAATAATATTTTTCATAATACGATCCGTTTATTACTGACTCAGTGTAACGCCTGTGGGTTTATTTATATATTTCAGGGAACCCCACGCGTCAACCGCTTTACCTGTTGTTGTTTTACCGTCAAGAGCGGTAACATCATCTCCGCCGTATTTGATCGAATTTACAACATCACTATATGTGTAATCCGGATTATAGGCAAAGAGCATTGCAGCAAGTCCCGCCACATGAGGCGCAGCCATGGAAGTGCCGTCTATTGTTTTATATTCGGAGGTGCTCAGATCTGCGGCTTTAATGGCGAACTCTAAGATACCAACACCATAATCATTATTTGAAGAATCCGACTGCAATTGAAAACCGATGGAACAGGTGCCTGAAATACACCCTGTAATATCATATTCGAACAATAAAGCGTAACCCCCTGTAGTGCCTGTGATTGAATCTATCTGCGTGCCTCCTGAAAAGGGACTTCCTCCCAGCGATTTATAATTAATATTGAATTTATCATAATTAAATTCCGTATCAAC
>JAJRXZ010000033.1 GCA_024276015.1 Spirochaetota bacterium
GACATAATGAAGAATGCTTTTAATCTCAATTAAAACCTCATATCTCCAATTGCGAATTGAAATGTAAAGTTGCTGATCTCCTTAAATGAACCGTCATCGTAAATCATCTTTCTGCCGAACCAGAATCTCAGAGGCATCATTGGTATCTGTATTCTGAAACCGAATCCGTAGGAATATCTGAAATATGACATTAAATGCACCCTGTCACTGAATATATCTCTTATATCGTATAGAAGCCCCTTTTCCTTGTCCTCGTCCACCACGGATCTCTTCTCCTGAGTCAACTGCTTTTCCCAGAAACCGTCTGTCCAGAGAGAACCGGCATCAAAGAAAAAAGCCACCCAGAGCATCTGAGGATGAATAGGCACTCTGAATTCAATCCCGTACAGTATCCTGTGATGAAGTCCTACGTCACTCCACGATTTTGGAAGGCTGTTGTCAAAATAATCCCAGCCCCTGATCGTTTCCGGTCCTCCTATTTTCAAACGGTCTTCATATTCGAGCCATGGATTTTCACTGTAAGGTTTTTCTCTGTTCAATTTACTGCTGCCTATAGGTTTGCCCAGAAATGTTCCGTTGCCCCGCAGCTCAATAACACAGGGATGAGTTTTAAGAAAAGGGAGATGAAAAGGAGAATAATAAAAATTCATCTCAGGAGAGTATCTTATAAAATGGTCCTCGCCGCCAAGAATATTGCCTCCCGTAAAAGAGACTGCAAAACCGATCTTTGAACCGGAAGTGGGATTCATATAATTGTCCTTGGAATTTCTGTAGAGATAAAAGGACTGCGTTCTTTTCTCCTGAACTCCAAGAGCTGCATTAAGAAAAACTTCATCTGTACTGTTCCCTGAAGGATTGTCATATTTTTTAAAGGAATGCCTCCATCTTGTGCCGACTTCATAATAATAAAAGAATCTGTAACTTAAACCAACAGTATAACCTACAACTTTAATTTCATGTTCAGCCGTTTCATCGGTATTTGAAAATATTGAACTGTCTTTTTGCCGGTATAGATTATAGAATAGTGACGAATTAAAGCCTATGGGATAACCGAGAAGCCACCTTTCGTTAAATGAAAGTGTTACCGATTCTCTTAAAGGGCCGTATTCAAACTTAATTCCTACTCTCTGTCCGTTGCCAAGTAAATTATTTTCTGCGAGGTCGGCAAATATTGAAAAACCGGAAGTTGTGCCGTAGCCGCCGCCCAGAGAGATCGTACCAGAAGGCTGTTCCTCAACATCAACAATTAAATTCATATGCCTTTCAGTGCTGCCCGGCCTGACATCAAAATTTACCTGCTTAAAAAATCCAAGATTATAAATCCTTTCGCGGGAGATCTGAACTTTTCTTGAATCAAAAAGTTCACCCTCTTTAATAATGATCTCTCTCCTTATAACATGTTCTTTGGTCTTTTTATTCCCCTTGATTATTATTGACTCAATATATGCCTGTTTACCTTCTTTTATGGTAAAATCTATTTTTACAAATTTTCTTTTAACGGTTTTTCCATCAACAGTCACCGATTCTTCCGTTATGGTACGTTTTGGAACTACACGCGAGAAGATATATCCCTTAGAGGCATAGAGAAAACTTATCATCTGCCGGTCCTTTAAAAATTTTGTATTATTAAATATCTCTCCATGCTTCCGCAGTGAAAATTCTTCAAAAAAATCTTCCTTTTTAAAAACCGTGTCCTCGCCTTTCTTTGATTCAATATGAACCGTATATTTATCAAAATAATATTTCAAGCCCTCGTTAATTTTTATTATTATATATATAACCCTCTTTTCTTTTAATAAGGGATTTTCCCATTCATACTCGATACTGTCCTCTACGATCTGTGCATTGAGATAACCCAACTCCTTTAAATATGCAATTATCTTCCCTTTATCCTCTTCATATACCTGCTTCTTAAAAAATCCGTCTTCAAGAAAACCGGCTTCCTTGGTGTCCATTAAATCGATCAGATCTTCAGGATCCACGGACTTAACACCCAGAATGGATATCTTTTCAACCTTTATCTCTTCTCCTTCGTCAACTAAAAAAATAATTTTTACAGCATTATCCTCTTCAAGCTTTTCTATTTTATATGTTATTACTGCATTAAAATAACCGTCTTCATCGTACTTCCTTTTGATTATTTGTATACTCCGTTCAAGAAAATCCTTTCTGAAGATCTCAGTCTCCTTAAGCGGAATAGCATCGGAAAGATCCGTTAATTGAAAGTGGTCCATACCTTTGAATTCGATCGAATCAATGACCGGACTCTCCCGGCAGAATATCCTCAAACGGACCCCCTTTTTATATTCTTCAATCAGGATCTCAATATTCCGGAGTTTATATTCTTTAAAAACGCTCTTTATATCATTACGAACTTCAGAAGCTCTTAAAGGATAGCCCACAGTGGTTTTCATCTGGTCTGTTATATCCACAGGATCAAGATTCGTTAAACCGAATACTTTGATCTCCTTAACGATCTTTCCTTCATATTTCTCAGGATGAAGAAACCTGAATATTTTTTCAATGCAGATAATATTTATATTTATTCCATCTTTAATTTCTTCGTATCTGATAAGAACTTTTTCAAATTTACCGATCTTAATAATATTGTTTATATCGCTGCTTAATTCGCTCAATCTTAAAACTTTCTCCTTCTTCGTTTTCATTAAATTCAGTATATCTTTTTTCGATACCAGCGTAAGTCCGAGAAGATTGATATTTTTAATGATTTTACCTTCATATTTTGAAGGCGGAATAGGATTGCCCGTAAATCCGGTACACTTGAATGTTATTTCAACGCCTTCTTTATACTCACTGTATTTCAGATCAACATTTTTGCATTTGCCCAACAGTCTGGCAGCGTTCCTGTCTTCTGCAATATTTGAAATTAAAAGGGGATCGCCTTCTCTTGTTTTTATTATATTCGCAAGTTCACGCAGCGAATCTTTTTTGAATCCGTAATAATTAATCTTTTTTACAATTTTACCTTCATAAATTGACGGTTCTGTTGAACCGCCGGATAAAAACAAAAGAATTATAGCAGCCGTTATAATTGCTGTTGCAAGATAAAGTAATCTTTTCATTCTAATATGCTGTCCTGTAATATAAAAACAGATTGAGTATCAATACTTATTGTATTAAACTATTTCAAAGCAATCGATAAACCGATTATATTTATACATTTATGTTGTCAATACTATACCGATCATCATTGAAAATTTCTATATTAAATGAATCGATATATGATCTGATCAGGAAACAATTATTTAAGTTTTTATATAACTCCGGAAAATTATTAAAGTAATTACAAAGGTATCAATAATATGGGAAAAGCCGTACTATTTCACTGTTGACAGAGTAAATTTTGGGATCCCTGCCTGATTCAGAGTGTCCATAATTTTTACAATGGTCTCATAATTTGTCTTTCTGTCTCCTCTGATCACAACTGTCAATTCCTTCCTTTCTTTTTTTCTTTTTTTAAATTCTTTCAGCAATGAATCTTTACTGAAAAGTTTATCGTTTATATATATCTCATTTTTTTCATTAACTGAAATTACCATATTGTGCTTCTTATACTGCCCGCTCTGCACTGCTTTGGGCAGATGGACAGTGATTGAGGATTCGGACCCGAGACTGGATGTGATCATAAAAAAAGCCACAAGTAAAAAAACAAGATCTATCAGCGATGTTATATCAATTACCGCTCTGTGACGGAATCTGCTTTTAAACTTAAAATACATGATCATATTTTCCCTGCTCTAATTTGAACTATTCTTGCCCGCCTCTGCAAAGCTGTTGGCTATAAACTCAATTTCTCTCATAAAAAAGTCAACTTTTGAAACCATATAGTTATAAAACATCATGGAAGGGATAGCAACCATCAAACCCAGAGCTGTTGTAATTAAAGCCTCTGTTATACCTCTGGCAAGAAGATCCTGAGCCGAAGGGCCCAGTTTTGCAAGGCCGCTGAACGATTTCATCATTCCGGTAACAGTACCAAGAAGTCCCAGCATTGGCGATATGGTGGCAATAGTAGATATTACGCCTCCGAATTTTTCAATTGCTCTTATTGCCTTATGAGATTCATCCCTGATTACTACTTCTTTATCACTGATATTATTCCACTCATCAAGAATATTATAAATAGATTTGATGATAACCTGACTTTTATAACCCGAACATACAAGCTTTGCATCGTTTATACTGTTGGATTTTATCTTCTCAATAAGACTGTTCATCAGCACTCTGTAATCAGTATCTATAGTTCTGTAGAATATTACTCTCTCTATGAATATTGCAAGAGCAACAACGGAACATATCCCAATAGGCAGGATCATTATCCAAAGCGGGATAGAATCGAAAATTGAAATTATTACTTTTCCTGTCATTAATTTTCCGCCATTTATATTATTATTCTTAATCCGCCAAGAAAAGTTATTCCCGGCTCATAATAACCGTATCTGTAACTGTATCTGCTGTTATATATATTATTTATTTTTGCATAGAGCAGGAAGGAATCCACCATGCGAAGCTGCATTCTGAAAGAGCCTATAAAAGCTTTATCAAGTTTTCTTCCGTCGTCAGGGTCGGGGTTGATAAAAACTTCGCCTATGAGTCTGTTATCAAATTCAAATTCCCATCCGTTACTGCTGAAATTAAGGATGCCGCCTATTATATCGGCAGGCCTGTATGTAATATTTCTGTCTGCACTGTATCTGTAATGTTCATAATTCAGAACAAATCTGATCTTTTTATCATAAATTCTGACATCAGCGATCATATCGCTTTTAAACTTGAAATACTGCACAGGTAAAGCTTCAGCGCTGATCACATTTCCCGGGATTGAGTAGTAATTATAAAAATTATCATTATCCTTATAAGAAGCAACTCCCTTCAGCCTAAAATGTTTGACATAGAAATTGCTTTTACTGTTGAATCTGAAATCGAATTCTCCTTTTAAATCAATATTCCGAACCCTGGCAGGCATAAGTTCATAATTGGGACTTATATACTTATGCTCAAAATAAAAATCCTCCGGATTAAAAGGAATTAAGTTGTAATCGTAAGAAAACTCGAACAGTGCATATTTCAATCCCACGCTGGAGATACTTCCTCTTCCCGAAGGAAACCACCCATTATACTTCTCCATATCTTTATTCCAATCCATGATAAAACCTGCTTCAACTTTAACATATTCGACTACTTTAAAACTGATAAATATTTCATTATTAATATGCTTGTCATCCTTTACGCTTAAAGAACCTTCCGAAGGAGAATAAAAATAGTGGGAATAGTCGTGCTTTAAGCCTATTTTATTCGATGCGGACCAGATGTATTCCCATCCCACTTCTTCATTTATCTTATTAAAGCTGTTTCTCGTAACATCCGTACTGCTGGCAGATATAAGCCTGTGAACATACTGAGCTCCTCCCGCATTAAAATTCCAGCGCGAGGGTGTGGGCTTATATTCATTCTTCAGTATTATTATAACCTTGTCTTTTTCTTCGCGGCTGTAAACAGGATTGTCAAACATTCCGTGAGATTCATTATTAACCTCAAGCTGAGGAGTCAGCTACCACGTATTCGAAAGATCCGCTTTGCCTGTAAAACCGATCTCACTTTCATAAAAACTTGAATTCTTGTAGCCGAAATCATTGGATCTCATTAAATTCGAATTAAGCTGATATGCGAAATTCCTTAAATTCTGAATAATACTGAAAGAAGCATCGATATTATTCTTCTGACCGTAAAGCATTCTCGCATCAATATTTACGTTTTTACCGCTATCTCTGCCGTTCCCGTTTGAATATATATTTTCTGTTACATTATTAACGATATTTTCCTCCTGAGAATAGAGACACGGTTTAAAGAATATCATCAAAACGAAAAACAATAATATATTGCCGAGCAATGCTTTCATAGTATAAACAATTGAGTTCCCAATTAAGAATATTAAAAAAGCTTTATGAAATCCCTTCCCATTCTCTATCAGCGATCTCTATAAAGCTTTCTATTATAAAAAATTTATTTTAACAAATCTGCTTTATCTTTCATTTCCCAGTGAAAATCCTGATCTTCCCTTCCAAAATGCCCGTACGCTGCGCTTCTCCTGTAAATAGGCCTCAAGAGATCAAGAGAGGATATTATTCCCGCAGGCTTCATATCAAATACGCTCTTTACTCTCTCCGCTATCTCTTGGTCCGGGATCGTTCCTGTTCCGAATGTTTCAATCAAAACCGAAACAGGATCTGCAACGCCAATTGCATAGGCAAGCTGCACTTCGCATCTGTAGGCCAGACCTGCTGCAACAACATTTTTTGCAATATAACGAGCCATGTAAGCAGCGGACCTGTCAACTTTGGACGGATCCTTGCCGGAAAAAGCTCCCCCTCCGTGACGCCCCATGCCGCCGTAAGTGTCTACTATGATCTTTCTTCCGGTCAGGCCCGTATCGCCGTCGGGACCGCCGATGACAAACCTCCCCGTAGGATTTACAAAGATCCTTGTTTCACTGCTCATAAATTCAGGAGGTATTACCTTTTTGATCGTAGTTTCAATTACACCTTCTTTTATTGCATCAAATTCAACATCAACTGTATGCTGTGTGGAAATGACAATTGCATCAACTCTCTTCGGTTTTCCGCCTTCATAGCGGACGGTTACCTGCGATTTTGAATCGGGTCTGAGGAACTCCAATTCACCGCTCTTTCTTACATCTGCGAGTTTTTTAACAAGCTTATGAGCAAGAAGAATAGGCATGGGCATAAGCTCCTCCGTTTCAGCAACGGCATATCCGAACATCATCCCCTGGTCCCCTGCCCCCTGTTCGCAAAAAAGTCCTTCTCCCTCGGTAACACCCTGTGAGATATCGCAGGATTGAGAATGAACATGCGTTTCAACAGCACAGTTTTTTGCATCAAAACGGATTGATGGATCGTTATAGCCTATTTCATCTATCACCTGCCTTGCAACTCTGTCATAATCAACATCTCCCAGAGATGTTATTTCACCGGCAAGTACAACTCTGTTGGTTGTAACCAGAGTTTCTATTGCTACCCTTGATCTGTTGTCCTGTTCTATGTGAGCATCAAGAACAGCATCGGATATCTGGTCCGATACTTTGTCCGGATGCCCTTCCGAAACCGATTCCGAAGTAAAAATATAATCGGATAAGTACATTATTCACACCTCTTGAAATTTTCTCTTAATAAAGTCCTCAACTCTGTGCTGACAATGGTTTTCCATAAAAAATGCCGGAATAAATCCGCCCTCAAGGCATAATATCATTTATTTCAGCATATTCGAATGCAAATTTCCTCTGTAATAAAGGAATTATTTTTTATTACCTGTATCCTGTGTGTTTAATTTTTTCCCGGGATCTGCTCCCTGATCCAGGCCTTTCTCCTTAATGCCCTTGTCAACAGGAAGATCTTTTTTCCCCTTTTCGATCAATCCGGTTTGAGCTTTACTCTCAGGAGCAAGGATCTTCTTTTCCAGAGATTCCGACTTGCGCGACTCCAGCACCGCAAGCCCCAGAGAGCCCAACATAAAGAGCGCTATCATTACAGCGGATACTTTTGTTATAACATCGGCAGTTGACGAACCGAATGCAGACTGGCTTGAACCTCCGAGAATCCCCATGCCCGCGCTCTTATCGGACTGGAGGAGTATAATGATCACCAGCAGAACGCATAGAATAATAAATAAAACTGTTGCTACATTTAAAATTACACCCATAAAATCCTCACAAAACTAAATTTTCACTTATTTAACACTAATTATATCGATAAAGGAGTCTGCGCTCAAACTGGCGCCGCCCACCAGTACACCGTCAATATCATCGATTTTGTAAAGTCCCTTTATATTATCCGGTTTGACGGATCCGCCATACAAAACAGGTATGGAGATCGATATTTCATCATTAAAAATTCCGCTAAGAAGCTTTCTGATCAAACTATGAACCTCGCCTGCCATATCAGGCGTGGCAACTTTACCTGTTCCGATTGCCCAGACCGGTTCATAAGCAAAGACTACTTTTAAAACATCATCCCCACTTATTCCCTCAAGAGCAGCTTCCACCTGTTTTTTAATTACATCGTCCGTGTGCCCCTTCTCTCTCTGATCAAGCAATTCACCCACACATATCATGGGGATAAGATCATACTCTAAAGCGGCTTTTACTTTCCTGTTTACATCTTCATCTGTTTCCCCGAATATATGGCGCCTTTCCGAATGGCCGATAAGTATATATGACGCACCTGTATCCTTAACCATTTCAGGGGAAACCTCACCCGTAAAAGCGCCGGCTTTTTCATAGTGCATATTCTGCATCCCAACTTTAATGGGCGAATTTTCGCATATAGCCGCCATATCTTTTACATAGGGAGACGGAGGGAAAATAACAACTTCACGGTTTCCAATATCCGTAAGATTATTCAACAGTTCTCTGACAAGTTCCACTGCCCCGGAATAAGTTTTATTCATTTTCCAGTTGCCGGCAAATATTTCCTTTCTGCTCATAATAATATCCAATCAGTCAATTTACATTTAATACAGATAATTACCTTGTTATATGCTTTATAAGATCCACAACTCTTACGGAATAGCCCCATTCGTTATCGTACCAGCTTAATATTTTAACCATATTATCCCCCAGCACCTTTGTTGAAAGGGCATCAATTATTGAGGAATGGGGATTTCCCAGAAAATCCATAGAGACCAGAGGTTCATCACAATATTGGAGGATCCCCTTTAACCTTTCCTCCGATGCTTCCTTAAGTGCAGAATTAACTTCATCTGCATTTGTATTTTTTGTTGTAGTAACAACAAAATCCACCAGAGAAACATCCGGAGTGGGAACCCGCACCGCACCGCCGTCAAGCTTACCTTTTAATTCAGGGATAACGACAGTAACCGCTTTTGCAGCGCCTGTTGTTGTGGGTATCATTGACAACGCTGCAGACCTTGCTCTTCTGAGATCGGAATGCGGCGCATCAAGAATCCTCTGGTCGCCTGTATATGAGTGGATTGTAGTCATCACTCCCTTTTCAATGCCGAACTTATCATGAAGAACCTTTACAACAGGGGCAAGACAGTTTGTTGTACATGAAGCATTTGATATGATATGGTGGCTGTCTTTATCATACTTGTCCTCATTAACGCCCATTACTATGGTAATATCTTCGTTTTTTGCCGGTGCCGAAATCACAACCTTTTTTGCTCCGGCCTCAATATGAGCGGAAGCTTTTTCTTTATCCCTGAAAAGACCTGTAGATTCCACAACAACATCCACTTCGTCCTCTTTCCAGGGGATCTGACCGGGGTCTCTTTCGGAATGTACTTTTATCTTTTTCCCGTTTATTACAATTGAATCACCGCTGTCAGTTACTTCTCCCTCAAAAGTACCGAAAACCGAATCATATTTAAACAGATGAGCAAGAGTTCTTGCATCGGTAAGATCGTTTATACTGATCACTTCCATGTCGTCAAACTTATCGCTGTATTTCAAGAGAGCCTTTAAAACATTCCTGCCTATTCTGCCAAAACCATTAATGCCAATTTTTACACTCATCATTAACCCCTTTTTATAATAAAAATATAATAACAATATATAGGTAAATTGAAAAAAATAATAATATTTGTCAAGTATTTCAATATAGGGATCATAAATATACAAAAATTAAGGAATATAATAAATATAAATAATCCCAATAATGACCGGTTTTGTTTAATTCAGCAATATCTTTTTCATCCTAAGGGTATGTATGAAAAATCAACGATTGGTTTCAAAAAAAGCAGTACATAATAAAAGAGGAGCCGATAAAACTCCTCTTTCGGATAACTAAGGCAATATTTTAATAAACCGGCAATAATTAAAGGCGGATGCTCATATTAATCATTCGGATCCCAGGTACAATCAGCAGCGCTGCCCGTTACAACATCAATGCCGCCGGCTTCTGTTGAAAGATTCCAATAAACCTTTGTTTCTTCAACAGTGCCGGAATCGTCATTACCGCTGTGTATATCGTAAAATGTTACAGACACATCGCTGCCTGTTTGTTCATAGTAGATATAATCTCCCTTTTTTGTATTTGTCAGCGTATCATTATTATTTGTAAACTTAACGGATCTATTTGTACTGTCCGTATTAGTCCATTCAACAAGTATTGAATTATCATTACCTGATGAAATAGTGGGATCGTGGAACTGCCACCAGCCGCCTGTCTTATCGTCTGCGCTTTCTCCGGTTATCCATATAAAGTCGTCAATCGTAACAGACCATTCCCAGTCGTATTGAGTTCCGGTTTTATTGGCTTCAACAACTGCCCTATGATTATTATAAGTATAGCTCCATTTCACATGAGTAGATGTGGCTTCAGTGGGGATCTGTGTTCTTAAAACTTTGAATATAGCAATGGGGACTGCCAAAGGCACAAAAACAACAAGATTACTCCATGTCACAAGGAGAGCTCCTGCCACAAGACATGCCCCTTCTGCCGGATCAATATCATTTGTACCAGGAGTGGAATCAGCCCGTACAACTCTTGAATTGATACTCTCAAAAGAAGAAAAATCAATTGACATGGAACTGTCCGGAGGTATTACATAATTCATTGCAGTATCTCCCTGTTCCTCTTCCTCGTCGGCTTTGAAACAGCTCAAATTGAATGAAAGAAATAATATTATCATCAGACTGATAAGTTTCTTCATGATCGTCCTCCCAGGGTATTACACCCGAAAAAGTCTTATTTGCTATGCTATTAAAAAATTATACTTTTAATTAATAAAAAAATGAAAGTATTTCCCACTTCAGATTAAATTTTTTTTAAAATTTGTAATCCTTTTGTCAAAGCTGTTTCTCTTAAAGGCTTCGTTTATATATTTTTCAGCTTCATTTTTCCTGCCCAGAATTATATTCAGTTCCGCCAGTTTGAGATATAACCCGTAAAAATTCGGCACAAGTTTCAGGGCCGCCATGTAATAATTGACCGCTTCTCCGTACCGGCCTGTCAGAAAATTCAGTTTTCCCATCCTTAAATATCCCCATATATTTTCAGGAAAATTATCTATAACCTTACCGAACATAGATTCGGCCTCATTGAATCTGTCATCATGGAGATAGTAATCTCCCTCCAGAATATCGGTAACCCAGCAATCATTTCCTGCAACTTCTCTGTGCTTCTTAAATTCTTTTTCTCTGTACCATGCCCTGGCCCTTATTTTATTCAATTCATCAAGCAGCAGAACCATATCTCTTTTAACGTCAGGATCATTTCTCACAAATATACCCGGATCTCTATTTTTAAACCATATACTGTCATCAACTGCGCCCTTTTTCTTCATCATTTCATACAAAGCGGTGCCGGGATAGTATGCCGCAGGCGATACAATACCGTCGCTTGGCAGGATCTTTCTTATCAGGGAAATTGTTTTCTTTACATCGCTGCTCTTTTCCCCGATCATGCCGGTCATAAGATATATTGACAGATATATACCCGCCTTTCGGGTAATTTCAGAAACATTTAATATATCTTTAATTGTTATGGATTTATCATATTTCTGCAGGATCTTTTCCGAACCTGACTCAACACCATATTGTATATGCTCAAGACCCGATCTTTTCATTTCAACGAGCATCTCTTCATCAACCGTATCAACCCTTGCTTGGCAGTTCCACATTATATAGAGACCATTCTTTCTAAGAAGCCTTGAAAATCTTATTACTCTGCTTTTTCTCAATGTAAAATTATCGTCCCTGATCGAGAAATATATTATTCCATACTTCCGGTGAATATACTCAATTTCGCTTAAAATATTTTCAGGACTCCTGAACCTCACTTTTCTTTCCCAGAATGAAGGAGAGGAACAGAATGTACATCTGGAAGGACACCCCCTTGAAGTTATAAGGAACTTGCCCTGCTCATTCCAGTTTATGCCGTAAGTTCTGCCGGAGAAGGAAGCCCCGAAGGGCAGCTCATCGAGCTTGTCTATTCTTTCACCTTCAATGATCCGGGGCGTATCTCCGACATTCTTTATTGCTCGGAGCAATTTCAGCAAGGCCATCTCGCCCTCCCCTTTTACAATAAAATCAATTTCTCCATAGAGGGCGATCAATTTATCTGCAAGAAAAGCCGCATGATGTCCGCCAAGCACAATTTTCAAATGCGGCATCTGTTTCTTTACTTTACTTACAAGTTTTAACGTATCTGTTCTGTTATATGAAAAAAGCGACAAACACAGGATATCAGGATCTTCCCTCTCTATATACTTTACGCCTTTTCCGTATCCTGCCGAAGAAAAATTGGCAAGGGTTACATCAAAACCATTTGTCTCCAGAAAGGACGCCAGAGAGACCAGCCCGGAAGGCAGCAGAGAAACAAAATGATCTTTCCTCTCATTATAATTACACAGATATGCCAGCAATACTTTCATTTGCAGTCTTTATTAATACTGTTAACATATATTGGCGCAAGATGTCCTGATGACGAAGATCCCTTAAAGATGTTCCTTTTCAGAAACAAATTTTTGTGCTTCCTGTATAATTTATTCCAGTCTTTTAAGAACCTCCTTGCAAGGGGGTAATATGACCAGTGCCACTTCTCTTCCATATATCCGGATTTTCTCCCTGAATTATAAGGCTGGCAGAACCCGTATTTCCATCCATTTCTTTTCAGCCACTGATAAATGATTTTACCGTTACCGGAATTGTAATATTCATTTGTAAGAACATTTATATCAAAATCCGTACCCCAGTGATGGCGTGATGTTCCCGGCATTGAAGAATACCTCAATATTCTCTTTGCTTTTTCAAGGGCACTTTTTACGTTTTTATTATACCTTTTTGAGTTCCACTTCTTTTCCCATATATATTTCTGCGAATAAAAATTCCTTGTTGAGCTTCTTACCCGGAATTTTATTTTCGGATACCTCTTGTGAAAATCCTTATACATTTTCCTGAGAGCCCTTACGGTCTCTTTTCTGAGGAAATGCCTTTTGCTGTCCGATGGTATTCCCGACGATCTAAGGCTGATAAAACGGCTGTGTCTTGAAGGGTCAAATCTTCCTGTCAAATAATTAAAGGGAGACACTCCGCCGTATATATTATCCTTAGAGAACGATGCAGCGTCCATCAATGTGCACTGCGTAATTATTAAGATCAGACATATATTTTTCATTATTAAAGTTTACCCAATACCATTATATAAAGATATCCCGCCGCTCGAAGGAACGGCAGAAATTAATTTCGTCTATTGAGTCAGGGAAATGCAATAATGTCAATATAAAATATCGGCTTTATGAATTTTGCCCGGATTGAATATATAAAATTAAAGTCCTCTATGGGAGATACAGGGGGGTCAGCATACCGAAAACTGAGGGGTCAGCTTTGCGGTTAGTGACAACCCAATATAAAATAATTTGCTAATAGTGAAATTAATATTGAAAATACCGACAGTTCTTTATAATTTAAGTTTATCAAAATACTCTAATAACTATTTTATATGTAATACTCTGACAAGCTTATGGATGAAATTCTCTGCCCCAAATGCAGCAACAAACATACAACTTTCAGAAGAATTTACAGGCATGCCGATAAATCTTCAACAAAGTATTATAAATGCGATAATTGCGAAAAAAATTTCTACATGATCATTACAACCGATAACTTTAAGCTCTATAAACAGATCAAAACAGTATTATAATAATTATGAAATTAGCTTATTTTTATTTCAAAATATTTTTCATTATTGTATTTTCTTTTGGGATATTAAAGTGCTCAACCGATCTTAGGAACAGAGACCTTAAAGGAAAAAATTTCGAAGGTATGGATCTAAGAGATACGGACTTCAGCGGAGCTGATCTGAGAGGAGCAAACCTTAACAACACCGATATGGGTAAAGTGAAATTTGCCAAACTTGTTCACACAGGCAGGCATAGAATAGTCAATTTAACCGGGGCGAATCTAAGCGGAGCCCTGCTGAACAATGCTAACCTTCTTTCTGCGAACCTCTTTAAAGCTGTAGTGAGAAAAGCAGAACTGAGAGGAACAAACTTGAGCGGAACAGATCTTCGGTCTGCAGATTTTACTGAAGCCGATCTGACAAAAGCTGACATGAGCGGTGCAAAACTATCGCATGCCAATTTCACCAATGCCGTTATGACCGGTGCGGATATGAGCGGTTCATTAATAAATAATGCCAATTTCAGAAGCGCTCATTTAAGGAATGCCAATATAAGCGGAGCCAGATTAAAAGGGTCCGATTTCAGCAATTCCGATCTAAGAGGCGCAAATTTCTCTCTTGCAAATATCAATGGAGCCAACTTCTATAAATCTTCAATTGACAAAAAATGGAAAGCATCTTTCAAATCTGCCCGGATAATTAATTTCAATACGATCATCTGGGCAGATTGATCCATTGACCTGAAATTATCCGCAAATCTCAAGCTGAGAAAAATAATAGTTTATTTCATATTCTGCTGATTCGGGCGAATCGGACCCGTGAACCGTATTTCTCTCAATATTTGCTGCAAAATCCGCTCTTATTGTGCCGGGAGCCGCTTCTTCGGGATTTGTTGCCCCCATAATTTCTCTTACCTTTGCAATTGCTCCTTCGCCTTCCAGTACAATAACTACAATGGGGCCTTCAGACATAAAGTCTGTAAGGCTGTCATAAAAAGGCCTGTCCTTATGGACTATATAGAATCCCATTGCTTCATCTTTTGTCTGTTTAATTCTCTTTAGAGCAACAACTCTCAGTCCTTTTTCTTCATATCTTCTGATTATTTCACCGATTACGTTTTTCTCAACTCCATCGGGTTTTATAATAGTTAAAGTTCTTTCCATATTCAAGATTCTCCTGATCTGAATTAAATTAAAAAAGCTCCCCATGAAAGGGAGCTTATTCTTCTTTGCCCAGGGCGGGACTTGAACCCGCACAGGATCTCTCCCACATGGCCCTCAACCATGCGTGTCTACCAAATTCCACCACCTGGGCCTTTCTTAAGCTCATTTATGAGTAAATTTTACTTGGTCATCTAATTATATTTAAGGAAAATATGTCAATAATAAAAGTATGTAAAATTATAATTTTCTCGCCCGAATTCAAGTTTGAAGTGCAGCATTAAGATTGACAGGGCAACTCAAAGAGCAGCCGATTTAATTAAGCAGCTTCTAACCGTAAGCCTTTTTCACTACAAGAGAGAGAGGAAAAGGAACCGGCCTTGGTCTTTCTACCGTTTATGGTATTGTTAAAAATCATGGAGGCTATATTAAATGTTACAGCGAACCGGGTCAGGGGACTACCTTTAAAATTTTTTTTCCTGCCTTGGATGCGGTAAAAGCCGAGAATGAAGAAAGATCTGAAGATGATAATGAAACACGCGGCGGGAATGAAAATATTTTAATCGTAGACGATGAGGAGTCTCTCCTCGAAATTCTCGAAACGATCTTAAAAAAGGCCGGCTACACCACGATACTGGCCGGCAACGGAGAAGAAGCTGTTGAAATTTATAAAAAAGAATGCAATAGAATTGACCTGGTTATTCTTGATCTAAGTATGCCGGAAATGGGAGGAGATAAATGTCATGAAAAATTGAAGGAGATCAATCCAGGTGTAAAAATCATAATAAGCAGCGGCTATTCTCACGAGATTCAACATAAAAAAATTTATATCGATAAACCGGCCGACGGGTCGATGAAATAAAACCACTAATCTTTAAATTTCTGAAATCTGTTTCTGATCATTACAGCAAGGCCGTTCATGACCGCAAGAATAACCAGCAGAACAACAATTGCAGCAGGATTAACGCCATGACGAAATTCTTCTTTAGGAAAATCAGACCATGCAAATATCTGAAGCGGAAGAGCGCCTGTGGGGCTGAAAATACCTTCCGGAGCGCTGAATATTGATGTTGCAACTCCAATCATTATTAATGGAGCTGTTTCCCCTATTGCATTGGCAAGCGCCAATATTGTACCGGTCATGATCCCGGGAACAGCTTCAGGCAGAGAAACAGTTCGTATCATCTGCCATCTTGATGCTCCCAGCGCAAGAGATGCTTCTCTGAGGGAATCGGGTACAGCCCTGATAGCTTCCTGGGCTGAAATTATAACAACAGGAAGTATTCTTAATGTGAGAGTCAGAGCCGCCACAAGAACAATACCCGGAGCAAAACCCATTGTACCTACAAATATTCCAAGGCCAAGAAGCCCATACACAATCGAAGGAATTCCGGCAAGATTTGAAATGTTCATTTCAATCATCTTTTTTAATTTATTATCGGGCATATATTCTTCAAGGTGTATCGCCGATGAAACACCAATCGGAAGAGTAAAAACAGCAACAAGAATAATAATAAAAAAGGACCCTGCTATAAGGGGGAAGATCCCCGCTTTTTCGGGAAACCTTGATGGAGTTCCTGTAATGAACTGCCAGTCAAGCCATCCGATGGAATCAGTAACGACAAATGCAATGAGCCCCCCCAATGATATTAATCCTGCAAGAGTTGAAACGAAACATATAATTATAAAAAACCTGTCCTGAATTTTTAAAATTTTTTTTCGATATGATCCTTTCATTTGTAAATATCCCTGTACCTTGTTTTAATATACTGGCTTATAAGATTTAATGTCATGGTCATAATAAACAGAGTTATGCCAACGGCAAAAAGACTTTTATAAGCTATTGAATCCCCTGTTACATCGCTAATACCGATCTCAACCATGGCAGCAGTCATTGTCTGTATGGGTTGAAGTAAAGACTCATTCAGGTTAAAGGGATTAACAATACGGGATAAATTGCCTGCGGCAATTGTAACAGCCATTGTTTCACCAACAGCGCGGGAGATCCCCAGTATAAACGAAGAAATAATGCCTGACAGAGCCGAAGGGATCACGATCTTTGTAGAAACCTGAAACTTTGTTGAACCCAGAGCATATCCGGCTTCCCTTAATGACCCGGGAACAGCTTTCATAGCATCTTCGCTTATACTGGTTATTGTTGGTATAATCATAATTGCCACAACAATAGCGGCGCTTAAAACATTAAAAGTTTTTATTGAAGGAAAAATTTTTGCAAGTGCGGGAGTAATATAAACCAGAGCAAAATAACCGTAAACAACAGTGGGAAGCCCGGCAAGGATCTCGAGTAAAGGCTTAACTGTTGCCCTTATTCTTTTTCCTGCATACTCGCTTAAATAAACTGCCGTAAGCAGGCCCAAAGGCAATGCAATTATTGCAGTTGTAAATGTAAAAACAGTTGTACCGCTTATAAGAGGCAGTATCCCATATCTGTAAGGTTTAATATTGGGATTCCATTTAGTACCTGTAAGAAAATCAAAAACCGATACTTCACTGAAGAAGGATAAAGAATCGACAAGCAGAATAAATATAATTCCCACTGTAGTTAATATGGACAGCATGGAAGACACGAAAAAAATATTCTGTATTATTACTTCTTTAAAATTCCGGGGTTTGATCCTTGCATTTCCAAAACTCATATTAAACCTTTTCAACATATTTTTAATGGCAGATATTCATCCGCCATTAAAGGATTTCAGAACCGGAGATTTAAAGGATCTCCTTTATAGCTCTTTCAAGTTTTTCAAGATTCTTTTCCATGATATCTTTGGTAACGGGCACATAACCTACATCCTGAATCAACGCAGTATCTGTCTGTTTTAAATAGAATCTTACAAATTCTCTCAGTGCCGGTTTTTTTAATGCTCTTTTGCTCACATAAATAAAAATCGGTCTTGAAAGAGGCTTATATTTTCCACTTTTGGCATTTTCTATACTCGGTTCAACTCCATCTACTTTTAAAGCCTTTATCTTCTCTTTATTTTCCAGATAATAAGCCATTCCGAAATAACCGAGAGCAAATTTTGAACCCATTATTGCCTGGACAATTGTATTGTCCTGCTCGGTTTTCTGATAATCGCTTCTGGAGGAACCTTCTTCGCCGACAATTTTTTTTGTAAAATAATCGAATGTGCCGGACGCGCTTGTCGGCCCGTATAATTCAAATTTTTCGACCGGCCATGATCTGTCAACCTGGTTCCATTTCGCTGCAGGATTTTTCGGCTGCCAGATCTTTCTTAACTGGCTAACGGTTATATTATCAACGGGACAACTCTTGTTAACAACAACGGTAATTCCGTCGATCGCAACCTGAAATTCCAGAGGTTCGATCCCGTTCTTTCGCGCCTCATCTATCTCTTTACTCTTTATTCTACGGCTTGCGTCGTTTATGTCGGTCTTACCCGGAATAAAAAAGTTCTTAAAACCGCCGCCGGTTCCTGTTGACCTTATGGGAATTTTAACGTCAGGATATATTTTACTGAATTCTTCTGCAACAGCAGCCGTTACAGGATAGACCGTACTGCTCCCGGCAATTTCAACTATACCTGATAACTTACCGGATTTTTTCCCGCCGCATGAGAATAGAATAGAAACCGTAAAAAGAGCTGCCGTTAAAATCAATAGTTTTTTTGTTGATTCAAATATTTTCATTATGTTATCATCTCCTCTTTAAATAAATCAGTATTGTAATTTTACTTAATATTTAGGCACTGAATATAAATTTTTTATAAAGATTTTTTTAATTTTTAATAAATTCCAGAAATTAAAAATCTGATGGACATCACTCGACAGACTTAAAAATTAACAAAATCTTTATATTTTGATTATAAATTCTTAAAATATAATTATAAAATTACAATAAATATATCAAAATTATATATGATGGAATAATGAATGGAATACAAGATATCAGTTGAAGACCTGTCTTTTTATTACGGCAATACAGAGGCTATTAAAAATATCTCCTTAAAAGTAAAAAGCAACACAGTTCTCGCTTTGATCGGACCTTCCGGCTGCGGAAAATCTACTTTCTTAAGATGCATAAACAGAATGAACGATATAATTCCCGAAACAAAGGTTAAAGGAGATATAAAAATAGATAATGAATCCATATATGCCCCAAAATATGACGTAATAGACTTAAGAAAACAGGTGGGCATGGTATTTCAGAAATCAAATCCCTTCCCAAAATCAATATACGATAATATTGCTTACGGATTAAAAATAAACGGAATAAAGAACAGATATGAAATCGATACAACAGTTAAAACCTCTCTTGAAAAAACAGGACTCTGGGACGAAGTAAAAAACAGATTAAATGAATCGGCTTTGAGCCTTTCCGGAGGACAGCAGCAGAGGTTATGCATTGCCAGGACAATTGCAGTCCAGCCTGATATAATTTTAATGGACGAACCTGCATCGGCGCTTGACCCCATATCCACTCAAAAAATTGAAGAACTGATCCATGAATTAAAATCGGAGTATACAATTATTATTGTAACTCATAACATGCAGCAGGCAGCAAGAGTAAGCGACGAAACAGCGTTTTTTTATATGGGCAGCCTTGTTGAAATGAACTCAACAGAAGTTATTTTCACAAACCCCGGCAGAGAGATGACCGAAAATTATATTATTGGCAAATTCGGATAAAAACCGCACGGCAAAATTTAACAACCGGAGAAAAAAAATGAGTATACTTACCGAACATGAATTAAAAGAACTCTCGTCACAGATATATAAGATGGCTGAATTATCATCGGAAGCAATAGTGAAATCGGTTGATTCCCTTAAGAATTCGAAAATAGATCTGGCAAGGGAGATAATTGAAAATGACAACATCATTGACAGCCTTGAAGTGGAGATAGATAATGAATGTATTAAACTGCTTGTTACAAGACAGCCTGCAGCAGTTCATTTGAGACTTGTACTGTCATATTTGAAAATAAACACCGATCTGGAAAGGATTGCCGATCTCTGTACCAATATTGCAAAGGAAACTATCAGGCTTAAGGGAAGGCCAACTCTTAAACCCCTTGTTGACATACCGCGCATGGCTGAAATTTCAATCGAAATGCTGAAAAAAGCGCTCCGGGCATTCAGTGAAAAGAACGAGAAACCGGCCGAAGAAGTTATTGAGATGGATAATGCTATTGATGAATTAAATTTGCAGATATACAGAGAACTTTTTTCATATATGGCGGAGAACCCTGCAAAAATTTCCGAAGCGCTGGGGCTCATCATGGTATCAAAAGCGCTGGAAAGAATCGGAGATCATGTTACAAATATTGCCGAAAGAGCTATCTATTACATCAAGGGAATAGATATAAGGCATGAATGATTTTCAATAAAAATTATTCTGTGGGGTATCTTTAATCAATACTGTATCAGGAATTGGTTATGGTATAGGGGATAAATAAAATAATGCCAAAAAAAATAAGCAATAAAATTATTATCTACTTTTCCATGCTGATAGTTATACTCATTTTCTTTCTTCTCTTTTTCATCAATAACCTTGTCCGTGAAATGTACTTTAACATGCTAAGCAGGGAGATGAAGAGGGATCTAAAACTTGTGGAAAGCTACTATGCTGCCGGTACAGGGGAAAACCGCAGAACAGATCAATTAATCGCTAAGAACAAGATAGACAGGATAGCAGAGATCACCGAAATGCGCATTACCATAATTGATTATTCCGGTATTGTTGTTTACGATTCCAATGTTGAAGATGTCTCAACACTGGATAACCACCGCTACAGAAAAGAGGTCAACGAGGCAATAAGCGTCCTTTACGGTGAAAGCATACGTTACAGCAACACCTTGAAAATAAATATGCTCTATATTGCAAAAAAAGGGGAGCACTTTATCTTCAGAGCGGCTAAACCTCTATATGAGATAAACAATAAACTATCCAATCTCAAAAGGACCATATTGCTTTCAGGCATTATAATTATAATAATTTCAATAATTATAATTATGGTAATCTCAAAAAAGATAAGCGGCCCTATTCGGGAAGCAGTTATCTTCTCACAAAATTTTGCGATGGGAGATTACTCCAGCAGAATAATGAATTATGATGATAATGAAATCGGCATTTTACAAAAATCGCTTAACGACATGGCCGACATAATTAACGAAAAGATCAACAATCTCATTATTGAGCAGAAAAAACTGAAAGTTACCATTGAAAGCATACAGGAAGGAATTGCAGTGATCGGAAACAGCGGCAAAATCCTCATCTGCAATTCGGCATTCGGAAACATGCTTAATATCAATACCGAACCGGTTGACAAAATCTATTATGAGATCATCTGGAACAGTTCGCTGAATGAGAAAATAAAGTATACATTGTCAACAGGAAAACGCATAACTCTCGAAGTTGCATTATCGGGAGGAAATGTATATACCGCAGTAATAAATCCTTTCAGAGAAGAGGACAATATCCGGGGCATACTGCTTGTGCTTCACGATATCACGGAACAGAAAAAAATCGATCAGATAAAAACCGAATTGATCGGGAACATGTCCCACGAACTGAAAACTCCTGTTGCCATATTGATGGGATATCTTGAAACGATGAGAGAACATCTCAATGACAAAAAGATGATGGAAAATCTCATTGAAAAAGCCCTTGCAAATATTGAACGGCAAAATTCTTTAATTGATGATATTTTAAAACTCAATAAACTTGAAGAAGATATCCGTTTTCTGTCAGAAACAATTGACATTGAAGAGATACTCCTGAACTGCATAGAAATACTCATGCCCAAATGCGAGAAAAAGAATATTAATATCGAAACCGCTTTTATAAAGGCAGACCGCAATATTCAGGGCAATCGATTTCTTGCCGAAGAAGTATTTTTTAATTTAGTGGATAATGCAATAAATTATAATATCAATAAGGGCTCGGTTTTTATCCGAACAGTAATAACAGATAATTCTTTAATTGTAAAGATAAAAGACACAGGCATAGGGATACCGGCAGATTCTATTGACAGGATCTTTGAGAGGTTCTACAGAGTGGATAAAAGCAGATCAAGGCAGACCGGAGGAACCGGCCTGGGCCTGTCAATAGTTAAACATGCGGCCGAACTTCTCGGCTGGTCCGTAAATGTTTTATCGAATAACAGTGGAACTGAATTTCAGGTCATTATAAAAATATCCTGAATCCGAAAGTATCTGATAAGTTTCACTTCTAAAAAACAAGTTCCAGCACTTCGTCAAAATAATTAACAAAATGCACATCAAGGCCCGATCTGATATAATCGGGAAGCTCTTCGAAATCCTTTTTATTCTCAAAGGGGAATATTATTCTTTTAAGCTTTGCTCTTTTTGCAGCAATTGTCTTTTCTTTTACTCCGCCTATTGGAAGCACTTTGCCTGTTATTGTCAATTCACCGGTCATGGCAATATTTTTCTTTACCGGTTTGTTTTTTGCCAGCGAATACAGAGAAGTTGCCATTGTTATTCCTGCCGAAGGCCCGTCCTTCGGAGTTGCTCCCGCCGGTACATGAAGATGTATATAATGGTTCTGAAAATAATCATCGGCAATGCCATAATCCCTTATCCTTGAACTGACATATGTATATGCAATTTCCGAGGATTCTTTCATTACATCGCCAAGCTGCCCGGTCTGCCTGAATCCTTTTTTGGATGGGACAGCAGTTGACTCGATGTAAAGAGTTGTGCCCCCCAGGCTTGTCCACGCAAGCCCCAGAACAACGCCGGGAATTTTTTTATCGTAGAGAGAATCATCGGCAAACCTGGGATTCCCCAAGAAATCCTTCAAGTTTTCTGCAGTTACCGTTAAAGCGGACTTTTCCTGCTCGGCAAATTTTCTTGTGGCCTTCCTCATTATTTTCCTGATATTATTTTCAAGGCTCCTGACTCCGGCTTCCCTGGAATAACCGTCAATAATCTTCCGAAGAGCCTTCATCTCAATTTTAACCATACCTTTTTTAAGACCATGTTCTTTTAATTGTTTGGGTATAAGAAACCGCCTGGCTATCTGAAGTTTCTCATTAAGAACATATCCGGAGAGCTTCATCACCTCCATCCTGTCCAGCAGAGGCCTGGGGATGGTATCAAGCTGATTGGCGGTTGCAATGAAAAGTATATTGGACAGGTCGAACCTCAGATCAATATAATGATCAAGAAATTGTGTATTCTGTTCCGGATCAAGCACTTCCAGCAGAGCCGAAGCAGGATCTCCCTGAAAGCTTGCTCCGATCTTATCAATCTCGTCAAGCATAATTACAGGATTGGCAACATCAACGCTTTTAAGACTCTGAATGATCTTCCCGGGCATTGCTCCGATATAAGTTCTTCTGTGCCCTTTAATTTCGGCTTCATCTCTCATTCCGCCAAGAGAAAATCTGAAGAATTTTCTGTTGAGAGCCTCTGCAACAGACTTGCCTATGGAAGTTTTACCCACACCGGGAGGTCCTACAAAACATATTATAGAACCTGTAATACTGCCCTTCATTTTGCCCGTGCTGATAAACTCAAGAATTCTGTCTTTAATATCATCCAGACCATAGTGGTCACTGTTAAGTATTTTAGCAGCCTTTTCAATATCGTAATTGTCCTTTGAAAAAATTCCCCAGGGAAGAGATGTCACCCAGTCAAGATAATTGCGGGCAACACCGTATTCTGCCGAATTAGGTTCCAGTAATCTTAACTTGTTCAGCTCTTCATCAACTTTTTTTGCAGCCTCTTCAGTAAGTTTAAGCTTTGTTATTCTTTCCTCTATTCTCTCAATCTCCGCGCTCTTCTCGTCCTTTTCAAGGCCAAGCTGCTTCTTTATCTCCTTCAACTGTTCTTTTAAAAAGAATTCCTTCTGCTGTTTTGATATCTTCTGTTCGATCTGCTTTGATATCTTAGCCTGTAATTTACTCAACTCAATCTCTTTATTCAGCAACAGTATGACCTTCTCAACTCTTTTACGTATATCAAAAGTTTCAAGTATCTCCTGTATTTCATGGGAATCTGCCGTTGTCATTGACGCAACAAAATCCGCCAGTTTGCTGGGATTCTCAAGGGTAAAGCGGTTAAGAAACAGCTTTAACTCCTCATGGAAAAGAGAATTCGATTTGATCAGATCCTTCACAGAGCTTATTATTGCCATCGAATAGGCTTTCATCTGATCCGTATATTCAATATTGCCTTCATCATAGTGTTCCACTTCCCATTCAATAATGGGTTTTTCCCTAATTACATGAACAAGAGTAAACCTGTTCAGGGCATTGATCATTAATTGGAAGGTATTATCGTCAATCGGCGTTACCTTCAACACCTTAACGGTCACACCGACTCTGTATAGATCCCTTGATTCGATGGCTCCATCGTGGGGATTTTCAATCAGCACAACGCCGCCGATCTTATTGTCGGACTCAACGATTCTGTTTGCGATATTAATCATATCGGGTCCCGACAGTACAATAGGGATCATCATTCCCGGGAAAATAGGCCTCTGCATCAAAGGTATGATCGGTATAATGTCCGGCAGCACTTCATTTGCTACTATCAGCTGATTCCCGAAACTCTCATCTCTTTTCTCTGGCATGTTACCTTCCTGATAAAATATAGTTGCTTAAAGATCTTCTTTAATCCAAAATAAAGGCTCCGGAAAAGATAAAGTCATGACAAATTACTCTGTTATTTCTTGTTATTTTTTCTTTTCCTTAAGCTCTTCAATATTCTCAATGAAGAACTTTTTGACTCTCCACCGGTCAAGCGTAAAAACATAAGGGCCTTCGGACGAAGTTGAAATATACTTTTCCCCGTCACCCTTTTTGAAGATATTTAATACAATCTCTTTTTCATACGCCTTCAGTTTAACGGTACAGAGCGGTTTTGTCAATGATTTCTTTTCGATTTTAGGGTAATCGGAGGCTCTTAAAGGATTAAATCCGGAAATAAGATTATTAACTTTTTGAGTTGAAAGAGGTGCTTTTTCATAGCCTTTGCATATCCATTTTACGATCTTTTCCGGTTCGGTTTTTTTGTTATCTTTTTTGTCTTCTTTCCCCTCTTCAGGTTCTTTTTCTTCTACTTTTTTAGTAAAAAGGAAATGTCTTCCTTTATAGTTAATCTCGAACTGACTGATAGACTCGCCAGAAATTTTAATTATATCCTTATCTCTTAAGTCATCCACCGATCTATTGAGATCCCTGTCAAATGTCTCTGCTGCAAGATAGATCCCGGGCTTTTGCGCAAACTTAACGTATGTATGCCTGTTAGTGGAACTTTTTTTGCCGATAAAAATATCCCTTAAAAGTTTACCTTTCTTCTTTACAATAACAGATATCCTTTTTTGAGGACTAAGGCCGTACTTATCTAAAAATTCCCTTTCTGAAATAAGGTCTGTAATTTTTATATTCTTCATTTTTTTCTCGATTGATTCCACCGAGTTTTTATCAGCAGGATAGGCCTCGTCATTTATAAACCATTTTCCATTCTTATTGCTGATCTTTATTTCAGAATCATTTTTCTTTATAATGATCTCATCAGCACTATTTTCCCAGGAAGGCAATTGAGGAAAACGCGGCGATTTTTTTACGTCTCTTAAAAATATGTACGCGGAAAGAATCAGAATTATTCCGATACTGATCGCTAATTTTTTATTCATCTCCAACTTCTCCTGTAAATTCCTTTAATATTCTCTTTCTTCGCGATAATCTGCCTCTCCAGACAAAGAGACCCATTATTATAACTAATACCGGCACTCCGGCAATATTTATTGTCTTCAGCACAAAACGTTTCCTCTCGCCTGTTTTTTCCAGAGGATTATACTCAAGACTTTTGCTTTTCATCTCCGGCACAAATATATTTCCCGAAAAATAATCCACAAGGCTGTGAAGGAAATGATCATTTGAAAATACTTCGCTTCTGCTTCCCCTTGCCAGGACCTTCCTTGAATACATCAGAAAACCGGAACGGGTGATCTCCGAAGAAGTAACAAGAATAATTCTTGATTTTCCTCCTTCAACCGTTTCAGCCAATTTATCAGTCGATTTGATCATTCCGCCTTTCAGTTTCTTCTTTTGTTCTTTACCATCAAGGGGAACTTCCCTGTTCTTAAAATAACTACGAAATTTTCCGGAAAAAAGAGAAGCAATAGTGTAGCTTTTCATATCTTTTCCGCCGGAGATACCCATCATAAAAGGATTGAAGTTAATTCTGCCCTTCATAAGCCAGCTTTCATTTGAAGTATTTACAAGATCGGTTCGGACAATTCCCGATTCCTTTAATTTATTCTCATCCGAACTGATTGACGAAACTTTTATGAACATAGCCCCTGGAAGATGTTTCGTAATTATATTATCCTTATTAAGTCCCGATTTTCTGATAACAGGAATAAGAGGATAATCCCTGATGGCATCGCCGAAACTTATTTTAGCGCAATTTTTATCCAGCACAATATCTTTATTAACCGTAATACCGTAGCTCTTAAGCAATTTCTCAAGCCCCGTATTTACAGGAAGAACAACGGGCTGCCCTCTCCGGAACATACTGTTTCCGCCCGGCATCTGAACTTCATTAAAGGAATCGTAAAATATGATCAGAGATTTTCCCCTCATTAAAAACTGATCGATTTTAAAGAGCTCCGCATCGGAAAATTGATCTTTGGGGCCGTTTATTATTACTGTTTCAATGCTGTCGGGAATCGACTCTTTGGCAAGATCAATACTCCGGATATCATAGATATCCGAAAGAAGCTTTTTAAAAAGCCCTCCCCCGTCCCTTGACTGCTCATCATTTATATTTATTGTGCCATGACCGGCAATGTACCCTATCTTCTTATTTGCATTGAGAAGGCTTCCGATCGTATCATTTATCTTATCCTGAAAATTTTCAAGTCCTACAATCACATAGTTGCCGAAAAGGGACTGTGCAACATTGATCTTTATATTTCTGAATTTGTCTCCCATTTCAAAAACTATTCCGAAAATTCCCTCTCCTCCTTTTATCTTCTCGCCTGTTTTTGTGACTCCTCCTTTCCAGACAAGCTTATTCAAACCGTATTTCTTCATAATTGCTTCTTTTTGATCCGGGGGCAGGGATTCTATAAGCTGAAATTTTATCTTCCCGTAATTGTTTACATTTGCCTTTGCAGCGGCATCTCTCACCTTTTGTTCCAGGTCTTCAATACCGTCTATTGACAGTTTCTTTACTTCTCTGTCGAGGAAGAGCTTCAGAGTAATAGGCTCCTTTAACTTAAGAAGAGCGTCCACCTTATTTGTCATTTTCTCTATTCTTGAAGTGATCTCATATTCAAGTCCCACAGGATTCACCACAGTATCTATCTTTTCAATGAGATCCGCATGTTGGATTACAATGCCCATATAGGTCTGCCTGGTTTTGATCTGATCATCTACAAACTCCCTGCTTGTAACAGGGCGGATCCCGAAATCCCTGGCCTGAGCTTTAATATCTTCTTCACCGACAATTTCATAGCTGAAATAGCGGTTGCCGTAATAATCATACTCTTCAAGAAGGTCCTTAAGGTATCTGAAGAGTGTGCTGTGCTCGGCCGGAAGGTCCTTTGAAAAAAGAACCTTTATACTGAGATTTTCACTCAGATTGGATACAATATCTTTGCTCTTCTGAGAGAGGGAGTAAGTTTTATTTCTTGTCAGATCAAACCTTGCATTAAGCGTAACTCCCGCAATATTGATCAGTATGATTATTACAATATTAATGATCAACTGAAGATTCTTTGAATTGATTCCTGATATTTTTTCCATTATATTAATTTTATTCTTTGATATATTTTCTTTACTCATGGCAATCTATCTCCTCTCATCAAGGATTTTAACTGTCAGGATAATTGAAATTGCAATAACCGAAAGAAAGTATATGATATCCCTGGTATCTATAATTCCCTTTGAGATATTTCTGAAATGAAAATCACTGCCAAGATACTGAAGAAAGGCCAGCTTTGAGGGCAGGAATATTACGATCTTATCGATCAGCCACAGAAAAAATGTAACTGCCCATGCGGATATAAAGGCAACGATCTGATTTTTGCTCAATGAAGATGCAAGTATCCCGATTGAAGCATAAGCACCTCCCAGCAAAACAGTCCCGAAGTATCCGCCTATGATGGGCCCCATATCGGGAGAACCTACAAGAAGAATTGAAAAAAGATAAATAATTGTAGGTAAAATCATCACCACTATAAAAATTGTGCCGGCAAGAAATTTCCCCAGAACCGCATTAAATGTTTCAACAGGCAGTGTCATCAATATTTCCAGGGAACCGCTGTATCTCTCTTCGGAGAACAGTCTCATCGTAACGGCAGGTACAACAAATGTAAACATTATAGGAAGCAGCTGGAAGAGATTTCTCATCTCTGCCTGATTAAAATAAAAGAAGTCCTTAAAGAAAAAGAATCCCGAAAAGATCAGAAATATTGTTATAACAATATAGGCAATTGGACTCACAAAATATGACCTCAGTTCTTTCTTTACAATTGAAATAGTTGCATTAATGTTTTTCATTATCACCTCCGGCTGTAAGTTCTCTAAAAATATTCTCAAGTGATATATGTTCCGGTTTCATTTCATACATTATCCATCCTCTGGAGCTGATGAGTTTAAAAATATCCGGCCTCAGGTCCATACTGCCGGGATAGGACAGAGAAAGGGATATAAGCTTATGGTCCTCTTTTTCTTCTATAGAGGTTATGCCCTTAATTGAGCTTAACTCTCTCCTGAGAGTATCGTGATCCGTTCCGCTTACTTTTATTGATAGTCTGGATTCGTTCACCTTATCCTTTTGAAGATGTTCCGTTCTGTCGTCGGCAACAATAGTGCCTTTATTAATAATTATTATTCTGTCGCAGGTTGCCTCAACTTCGCTGAGGATATGCGTGGAGAGAATGACGGTTTTTTTTCTGCCGATCTCTTTAATAAGGTTTCGGATCTCAATGATCTGGTTGGGGTCAAGCCCGCTTGTAGGTTCGTCAAGGATAAGAATATCGGGATCGTGTATCATGGCATGCGCCAATCCCACTCTCTGCTTATATCCTTTGGAAAGCTCGCTGATATTCTTGTGCATAACGTCATTAATGCCGCATAGTTTCCCTGTCTCTCTGATCCTCCCCTTATCCTCCAGCCCCCTGATCTCGGCTATATAGTTCAGATAATCATAAACAAGCATATCTCCGTAAAGGGGCGCAGACTCCGGAAGATAACCGATTATCTTTTTTATTTCCAGGGGATTTTCTTCTGTGTTGTAATTTCCTACTTTAATCGAACCGCTGTCAGGTTTCAAATAGCAGGTAAGCATTCTCAGAGTGGTTGTTTTGCCTGCGCCGTTAGGCCCCAGAAGCCCGGTAATCTCACCTTCCCTAATGGCAAACGAGATGTTATCTACAGCACGAACATTCCCATAACTCTTAGTTATTCCTTCTGCACTAATCATAAATAAAAGATCTCCATTCTTAGATTTTTAATGTTAAAAATGTATTGAAATTTATATACCGATCATCACTGAAAATTTCTATATCAAACGAATCGGTATATGATTTAATCGGGATATTGCCCTTTATCAAGGGACAAAATCGATGATCTTTGATATATTTTCCGAATATTTGATTTTTATTGGACATATAATTACTCAAAGAATTATATATCAAGCTAAATTTATCAGGCTCAACTATGAGAAACCCCGAATTATTTTTCACATATCTGATTTTCTGAAGATTAAGAAGTGCCCCTTGCGGGCTATTCTCAATCTTCAGTATAATTTTCTGTTTTAAGGTCTTTCTCCAACAGTTATGAACAGAGTCAACTTACTCTTGTTTCTCCATACAACGACTCTTAAAGTAGTGCCGATCCTGTTTTTTTCAACTTCCTCAAGAAGGTCATTAAAAGACTTTATCTTCCTTTTATTGACTTTTATAATCACATCGTTTACCCTTGCTCCTGCCTTTTGAGCGGGACTGTCGGCAACAACCGCTCCGATGAGGGCTCCCTCATTATTTTTCAATCCAAGCTCTTTTGCATATTCTTCCGTAAGGGGGACAATTTGCACTCCTATAAAACCGCGCTTCACCTTTTTATGCTTCTTAAGCTGTTCCAGAACGAACTTTGCCTTATTGATGGGGATAGCAAATCCGATCCCCATATTCCCGCCCGTTTTGGAGTATATTGCTCTGTTTATTCCGATCACTTCTCCATAGATATTGATTAAGGGCCCTCCCGAATTCCCGGGATTGATAGACGCATCGGTCTGAATATGAGATTGAGAATGCCCCATCAGGTCAAGGTCTTTCCTGCCCGTTGCGCTGATAACGCCCACAGTAAATGTTTTGTCAAGCCCGAAGGGATTGCCGATCGCAATAGCCCAGTCTCCTACCTTTACCGTATCGGAATCTCCGAGATAAACGGGTTTTAGTTTTTCGTCGGGATCAATTTTAAGAAGAGCAATGTCGGTTCTTTCGTCGGACCCTATCACTTTTGCATTATAGGATTTGCCATTGATCTTAACTTTTATCTTGTCCACTCCCGCGACAACATGATGATTTGTGCATATATAGCCGTCCTCGGAAAGAATAAATCCGGTTCCGAGACCTGTTCTCTTCTGAGTGGGCGCCTGTCGAAATTGAGGAGCACCAAAAAAATCTCTGAAAAAAGGATCGTCGAAAAAGGGATGCCGCGGCAATTTAACAGTCTGTTCCGTACTGATGAAGACAACCCTTTCGCTGTTGATCTTAAATATCTTTCTGAATGCATCCTGAACTTCACCGGCTCTGGCAACATCGGAGCTGCTTTTCAGAGGAGACTCCTTTATGGAACCGAAGATAACCGATCCGCTTTTACTGTAACAGGATGCTCCATAAAGAAAAAGCAGCAAAAGAAAAAGTATACCGGATACTGAAAAAATATAACGAAATTTCTTATTATTCATTTTGCGTATCCTCCGCCATTGACAATATTGATCAGTAAACTAACCGGATCCATTTTTTACATAAAAACGGTATGAATCGCTTACTTCTTTAATAAGACTTTAGATTTTCAGTGATCTCTTCTGCCCCATAAATATTCTGATTATCCGGTTATAAATTTGTTACAAAAGGACAAAGATTAATCACTCTGCTTACAACAGGCATAATAACCTGTTTAATCCATAGTAAAAATCCGATCCGGCATAAACCGGATCAGACACTCTTCATAAATATTAACCTGCCTTTCTGACATCATCATCGTCAACTACCTCGTATTCGGCATCGTAAACTTTATCAGCTCCGTACCGCGGATCACTTTCTTCATAGACTCTCTTGTTAGTTCCTTCTCCGCTGTTCCGGGCGCTCTGTTCGGAATACAGCTTGCTTGTTATCTCCTGTGTCAAAGACTGAAGCTCAGATCTTGTTTTATTTATTTCATCAACACTATTGCCCTTAACCTTTTCTTTAAGCTCGGCAGCAGATCTCTCTAACCTGTTTCTATCTGAAAGATCAATTTTTTCGCTGTTTTCATTTATCATCTTTTCTGCCGCATAAATCAAATTGTCGGCTTCATTTCTTGCTCCGGCAAGCTCCCTTGCGCGCCTGTCCTCATCATAATGAGCCTCGGCATCTTTAACCATCTTCTCAATTTCTTCCTCTGAAAGTCCGCCCGACGATTCGATCCTGATCTTCTGTTCCTTGCCGGTGGCAAGATCTTTTGCAGAAACATGCACAATCCCGCTGGCATCAATATCAAAAGTTACTTCAATCTGCGGGATCCCTCGCGGTGCAGGCTCAATTCCTATCAGCTCAAACCTGCCCAGAGTTCTGTTCCCTGCTGCCATCTCTCTTTCTCCCTGAAGTACATGCACGGACACTGCGGGCTGATCATCCTCTGCAGTAGTGAAGATCCGGCTTTTTCTTGCGGGGATTGTGGTATTTCGTTCAATCAATTTTGTCATTACGCCGCCCATAGTTTCAATCCCCAGGGAAAGAGGCGTTACATCGAGAAGGAGTACATCCTGCACATCTCCTGCAAGAACGCCGCCCTGAATAGCAGCACCGAGAGCAACAACCTCGTCGGGATTTACTCCTTTTCCGGGCTCTTTGCCAAAAATATTTTTTACAGTCTCCTGTACCGCGGGGATTCTTGTTGATCCTCCCACAAGTACCACTTCGTCTATTTCTCCGGGATTAAGTCCTGCGTCTTCAAGAGCCTGCCTGCACGGTTCTTCGGTCTTTTTCAGAAGATCCCATATAAGCTGTTCAAACTTGGCTCTGCTTAATTTGAGCTGAAAATGTTTAGGCCCGCTCCGGTCTGCAGTGAGGAACGGTATATTTACATCAGTCTCCATTTTACTTGAAAGCTCTATCTTTGCATTTTCAGCTGCTTCCTTGAGTCTCTGCAAAGCCATGTTGTCCCCTGATACATCGATACCGGTCTGTTTCTTAAACTCGCTTACAAAATATTCGATCAATTTAAGATCAAAATCATCCCCACCCAGGTGAGTATCGCCATTTGTTGATTTTACTTCAAAAACACCGTCTCCAAGTTCAAGTATGGATATATCAAAGGTTCCTCCTCCAAGATCAAATACGGCAACCCTTCTGTTATCCTCCTTCCTATCAAGCCCGTATGCAAGAGCTGCGGCAGTGGGTTCATTTATTATTCTCTCAACTTCAAGACCTGCAATTTTTCCCGCATCCCTGGTAGCCTGACGCTGTTCGTCATTAAAATAGGCGGGAACAGTTATAACGGCTTTTGTTACCGGTTCGCCAAGATAATCTTCAGCAGTCTGTTTCATCTTCTGCAATATTCTTGCGGATATTTCCTGAGGAGAGAATTTGCCCGATTTTGTCACTACGCTTACTCCCCCTTTCCCATCATTAACAACTTTGTAAGGGACCATGTTGATCTCATTTACAACCTCGTCATACTTTCTGCCCATGAATCTCTTAATGGATCTGATCGTATTCTCAGGGTTTGTGATGATCTGATTTTTTGCAGTCTGTCCCACAAGCTTTTCATTTTTATCCGTATAAGCAACAACAGAAGGTGTTGTTCTCTGGCCTTCCGAATTCTGTATGATTTTTGCTTCGCCTCCGTCCATAACTGCTACGCATGAATTTGTTGTTCCAAGGTCTATTCCTATTATTTTACTCATTTTTCACCTCCAAAATCGGAAAATAATTACATCTCGCATAATTATTATTGAAAGATCTGAAAGTTGTTAGCACTCATTAGTGATGAGTGCTAACAACTTTCTTATAATATAAGCATTTTTTAGAGAAACGTCAACTTCATCTTACCTTTTTTTAATGATTTAACTCGAAATAATCATACTTCGTGAAATATTGAACATAAAGCTGCCTGCGAAAATATATCCTGAACTATTATAAAAAAAATTCTTGTCATTGACCGATAAAAAACCGAAATCTATTGACCTTATTGAAAGTCCATCATAATTTCACAATATGAAGCGGGACTAATAGTTTATGAAAGATCAAATATCCAAAGAACTTCTCGAGATACTGGAATGGCCTGCCATAAAAGACAGAATAATATCCTGTTGTTCCACTGTCTTGGGCAGAGATATAATTGAAAATCTGACGCCCCTGCCCCTTGAGCAGATCAGAGATCAGATTAAAAAGATATCCCACATTAAGGAATTGCTGATGAGAGGAGATGCAATGGATTTTACCGGTATAACCGACATCACCCCTCTTATAAAAAGAGCTGAAAAGGGATCTCTTCTAAATCTTGAAGAACTTGTTCAAATAAGAGAATTCTTAACTGCAAACCTGAAAATTTACAATTTTTTAAAAATACAAAGGGACGAATTCCAGTCTCTTAATGACGAATTTCTGAAGCTGAAACCCCTTGATGCTCTGAAAAACACTCTTGTTAATTCAATAGATCACAACAATCAGTTAAGCAAAAAAAAGTATCCTCAATTAAAAAAGATCAATGACCAAATATTTTCGGCAAAGCAGCAAATTGAAAAAAAACTTTCACAGCTCATACACTCTCCTTCTATGAGTAAAATACTCCGTGAAAAGATATATACATTCATTAACAGAAGATATGTTCTTTTAGTGAAAATAAATTTTAAGGAGAGCATAAAAGGCACAATCCACGACCTTTCCTCCTCAGGAGCAACTGCATATATTGAGCCCGACGAGATCAGGCCTCTCAACAATAAGATCATAGTGCTGCAGTTGGAACTGCAGCGAGAAATAAATAATATCCTTGCCGATTTGACCAAAGAAGCTGCAGCGCATTGCGAAAAGATTGAAAATAATCTTGAAATTATTTCATATCTCGATTTTATCTCTGCGTCTTCAAAATTCAGCATTGACATCAACGGCAGCGAAGCCGAAATATCTGAAAAGCCGCTTATCAACCTGTATAACGCAAAACATCCTTTGCTCTACCTCATGGAGAATGGCAATGTAGTTTCTAACAACATTTCTCTTGGAGTAAATTACAACTGCCTTATAATCTCCGGAGCTAACACCGGCGGTAAAACCGTACTTCTTAAAACTATCGGAATTTCCGTGATCATGGCAATGTACGGGCTTCACATACCGGCAGATGAGAATTCCACTGTAGGGATCTTCTCGTCAATATTTGCCGATATAGGAGACGACCAGAATCTCCAGCAATCGCTGTCCACCTTTTCCGGCCAGATCTTAATGATCAGGGAAATGCTTCAAAATGCCGGAGAAAGCACTCTTGTTCTTATTGACGAGATCATAGTAGGAACGAACCCACTTCAGGGCGCAGCGCTGGCACAGGCGATCTTAGAAGAGCTTGCAGATAAAAACTGTAAAGTTGTTGCCACAACACACTATTCAGCGCTGAAAGAGCTTGCATCAAGGGACAAAAAATTCCAAAACGGTTCGGTCTCTTTTGATCCTGAAACTCTTAAACCCACATACAAGCTGATCACCGGACTCCCGGGAGTCAGCTATGCGGTTGAAATAGCCGGAAACTACGGGCTTCCTGAAAGCATTTTGAACAGAACAAAGGTGCTTATAAGAAACCGGGACGGTTCTGCCGAATCCCTCCTCGAAAAGATACAGAGAGAAAAACAGCTTATTGAGCAGGAAAAAGAGAATATTGCAAAACTTAAGGAAGAGCTTAATGAAGAAAAAAGAAGATATATCAAAGAGCAGAACAGACTTAAACGTCAAAAAGATGAAATTATCAGGAAAGAAGGACTGCACTTCCTTGAGGAACTGAGCAGATACAGACAAAGCATATCCGGAAGAATTTCAGAACTGCAAAAATTGGATCTTAAAGATACCGGAGAAATTCAGAAGGAAGTAATTGCCATACAGGAAAAAATTCATAAAGCATTAAACGAAAAGAATAGAGAGCATTTCACTAACAAGTATCTGCCCATTGACCCGGCAAAAGCCTGCGCCGGCATGAAGGTATTTATAGCTTCCCTTGAAAGAGAAGGCAAGATCATTGAAATAGATCCATCGGGAGAGACAGCGCTCATTCTTTTCGGAGGATCGATCAGGTCGCGGTTCAAACTTTCAGATCTGCTTACAAAAAATCCGGGCAAGACAGAAGAACCGGCCTCAACATACCAAAAATATCCGAAAAAAAATGTCAATATGGAATCAGCAGCTATCCCGCCTGTAATACAAACAAGTTATAATACCATTGACCTCAGAGGGAAACAGGTTGCTGAAGCCATTAAGATCATGGAAGACAATTTTGACAAAATGATGAGAAATAACATTAATACGGTTATAGTAATTCATGGTCACGGCACAGGCGCTTTAAAGAAAGCCGTTAGAGAGAATCTCAAAAATTCATATTATGCAGTAAATTCCCGACCGGGAAAAGAAGGTGAAGGTTTCGACGGAGTAACTGTTGTAAAATTACGCTATTAATGCGATCTCACTTCCCAATATATAAAAACTTGACATATCCGTATAAAATATTATATTTAATACGGATAGAGGGTTATCATGAAAATGGAAATAAAAAAGTTCGCCAACATTGTCCTCCTTTGCCGCTTTTCGCTTGACAATTTCATAGTAAATATTTAACTATAGTAAATATTTGATTTTAGTAAATATTTATATTATTGACATATTCGCCATAGTGTCAATACTTACCCAAGCTAATGTAAAAAACATATAAAAAATTGTTTGTTACAGAGGAAACGATCATGAAAAATAAAGTCAGCAATAGTGAAAAAAATCATCAGTCCGGTCAAAAAAAAGAATCCAAAATCATAAGATTTGTTACAGCCACAACTCTCTTTGACGGCCATGATGCTTCAATAAACATAATAAGAAGGCTTCTTCAACAGGCAGGAGCTGAAGTGGTACACCTGGGGCATAACCGCTCTGCAAAGGAGATCGTATATACGGCAATTCAGGAAGGAGTACAGGGAGTATGCCTCAGCTCATACCAGGGCGGGCACATGGAATTCTTTAAATATATCAAAGACCTTCTCGAAGAAAACGGCGTAGGTTTCATTAAAATATTCGGAGGCGGCGGCGGAGTGATCGTTCCCGAAGAGATCAGAGAGCTGGAAAGTTACGGAATTGAGAAAATATATTCTCCTGAAGACGGCCAGAAACTGGGGCTTACCGGCATCATTGACGACATGATGAAAAGAGCTGCCAATATAGAAATGCCGCCTCTGCCCGACGACTGGGATACCAAAATAAAAAAACATAACAACTTTGTTATAACTCAGTTAATTTCAATAGCGGAAAGAGATTACAAGGACAAAAAAGTGGTCTATTCCACAATCGGCAAAAAGATCAGAGCCATGTCGGAGGATCCTCCTGTAATCGGCATAACCGGTACGGGCGGTTCCGGCAAAAGTTCTCTTGAGGATGAATTCATCCGAAGATTTGTAAACCGATACCCGGACAAAACAATTGCAATCCTCGCCATTGATCCTACGAGGAAAAAAACAGGCGGAGCCCTTCTCGGCGACAGACTTAGAATGAATTTTCTGAATCCGGAAAATATATTCATGAGGTCTCTTGCAACAAGAACATCAAAAACAGAACTGACAATTGCAATAAAAGACTCGATAGCAATACTCAAGGCCGCGGGCTACGATCTTATAATTGTAGAAACGCCCGGCATAGGCCAGGGAGACACCGGCATAACGGAATACTGCGATTTTTCAATCTATGTTATGACATCCGAGTTCGGTTCGCCCTCCCAGCTTGAAAAGATCGATATGCTCGATTTTGCAGATATGATCGTTATCAATAAATTCGACCATAAGAGATCCATGGATACTCTCAGGGACGTAAGAGTACAGTACAGACGAAATCATAATGCCTTTGATATCCCCGACGAGGAGCTGCCAATAATAGGCACAGTGGCAAGCAATTTTAACGATCAGGGATTGAATGTATTTTTTGAAAGACTTTTGAATAAGCTGAAAGAAAAAAAATTAATTGACTGGGATACTCCGGAAAAAGAGGAGTATTCTCTTCTCGATTCGGCAAGATCGGGGATTATACCCAATGAAAGAGAATATTACCTCAGTGAAATCACTAAAACGATCAGGGATTACCACGAAAAAACCGAAAGGGAAATTGAAAAATTAAGAAAACTTGAAGCCTACAGACTTGTTGAAAAAGAAATATCCATTGATGACATAAAAGAAAAGGTAAAAAATCTCGAATCGGGCATAAACTATGAATTTAAAGAGCTGATTGGACAGTGGGAGTATCTTAAAGAAAGGTATTCGAGAGATCATATTATTACTAAAATAAGAGATAAAGAGATAAAGACAGAGCTCTATGTAAGATCCATGGCAGGACTTAAAATACCGAAGGTACTGCTGCCCCGCTTCAGCAATCTGAGCGACGCTGTTAAATGGATGAGAAAGGAAAATCTTCCCGGATTCTTCCCCTACACATCGGGGGTATTTCCCTTCAGAAGGGAAGGCGAGGAGCCAAAAAGGCAATTTGCCGGCGAAGGTTCTCCGGAACGAACCAATAAAAGATTCCACTATCTTTCAAAGCAGGATGATGCCAAGAGACTCAGCACCGCATTCGATTCCGTTACACTCTACGGCCAGGACCCCAGCGAAGAGCCGGACATTTTCGGGAAAATCGGCGAAAGCGGAGTCAGTATATGCACGCTTGAAGATGTAAAAAAGCTTTATAAAGGATTTGACCTGTGCGCACCCAATACAAGCGTATCCATGACAATAAACGGACCCGCGCCCATAATGCTCTCTTTTTTCTTTAATGCTGCAATTGACCAGCAGGTTGACAAATTCATCTGCGAAAACAACCGAGAACCTGACAAGAATGAATACGAAGAGATAAAGAAAAGAGTATTGGAAAATATCAGAGGCACAATTCAGGCCGATATTCTTAAAGAGGATCAGGGGCAAAATTCATGCATCTTTTCAACTGAATTCGGTTTGAAAATGATGGGCGATATACAGGAATATTTTATCAATAATAATGTAAATAATTTTTACTCTGTCAGCATAAGCGGATACCATATTGCAGAAGCAGGCGCCAATCCCATAACTCAGCTTGCTTTGACTCTGTCCAATGCCTTTACCTATGTTGAATACTATCTCAGCAGAGGGATGCATATAGACGACTTCGCCCCTAACCTTTCCTTCTTCTTTTCCAGCGGGATGGACCCGGAATATAATGTTCTCATCAGGGTAGCCAGAAGAATATGGGCAATTGCAATGAAATATAAATACGGCGCAAATGAAAAAAGTCAGAGGCTTAAGTGCCATATTCAGACATCGGGAAGGTCGCTCCATGCTCAGGACATTAACTTTAACGACATCAGAACAACTCTTCAGGCTTTAATGGCCCTTAATGATAATTGCAACTCTCTGCACACAAACTCATACGATGAAGCAATTACGACGCCCACCGAAGAATCCGTCAGAAGAGCCATGGCAATTCAGCTTATAATAAGCAAAGAATACGGACTCTTTAAGAACCAGAACAGCAATCAGGGAAGCTTCATAATAGACTGGCTCACCGACAGAGTTGAAGAGGCCGTACTAAGGGAATTCGATCACATCAGTCAGAGAGGCGGCGTACTTGGAGCTATGGAAACGCACTACCAGAGAAGCAAAATTCAGGACGAATCCCTCTACTATGAATTTCAGAAGGACTCGGGAGCATATCCCATAATAGGCGTTAATACATATATAAATCCCGATATTCTTAAAGAGGATTATGAAAGGCCCCCTACCGAACTGACCAGGGCTACTCAGAGCGAAAAGATGTCGCAGTATAAGAATCTTAAAAAAAACCATAAAAAATATAAAAAAGAAGCTGAAGCGGCATTGGAATCATTAAGAGAAGTTGCTTTAAGCGGCGGAAACATTTTTGAAGAACTGATGAAAACTTCAAGATTTGCAAGCCTTGGACAGATCACGTCACTGCTCTATGAAGTAGGCGGCAAATACAGGAGAAACATGTAGGGATTCTATCCTTCGGCAAAACCTTTGGCCGTAAAATAGATAATCTCGTCAAAAAAGAGCATAATTCTCCTGTCAAGCTCAAGAACCCTGTATGCATCTATTGCCCGATTCCAGACCCCCTCTTTGTGAGCATAGGAAAGAATAATTTTTCTTAATACAGTAAGAGAACTGATAACTTCATGGAGATCCAAACCCATATACCTCTGCTCCGCGCCCATCCGATGGTAAAATTGACGTACCTCGCGGTAAAATTCGGCTCCGCCGAGCCATTCTGTAAAATGCGATATTGCAGATGCAACTCTTCCCCTGAGATAATTGCTATCAACCATAGAATATGAGAAGGTTAAAGGATTGCTTGTAACTTCATCGAGCCATAAGGCAGAAAGGACTTTTGCATTATCTTTAATGAACTCAACCAGCGAGTCCGAAAGCATGTTAATATATCGAGACGACTCAAGGTGCTGAAAGGAATCCTCAATTGCCCATTCATCCTTATGTTCCTCAACACATCTCTCTATGGCTCTCACATTGGGCTCAAATGCCATAGGAGGGAGACGGGATGGCGGGAAGTACCTGACTTCTTCAGCGTCGTCGCCTGCGCATTCCTTACCCCCTGTTCTGACTACCTCAAATGTAACAACCAGCACTTCGCCGTAAAGTTCCATAGCCATTGACGACGCATCAAGGAGACGAACAATTTCGCCTTTTATACCGCTCTCTTCTCGGAGCTCCCGGATTGCAGCCTCGCCAATACTCTCCCCTGTTTCGGCAAAGCCGATGGGCAGGCACCATAACCCTTTGCGGGGCTCGTTTTTTCTTTTAACAAGGAGAACTTCGCGAAATTCATTGAGTACAACCGCTGCTGCAACCGGAAGGGGATTTTCATAAAAAATTGTGCCGCACTTAGGGCACAGGTTTCTCATTTTGTCATCAACCATTCGGCTTTCAACAGGATGAGCGCACTGACTGCAATATACGGGGGTCATGGGCATAAGGGCCCCCTGCACTGAAATATGGCATCATTTTTTTCAATTACGATTCTTTTCATCCTCGTTAAGTTTTCCTTCAGGTTTTTTTCATATACAACCCAAATATCTTCCGAAACTTCAATGTCAAGCAGCAAGGGAAGTTTAAAGCGCGCATAAACCGTCAGATATTCCATATCCTCGACAGCAAAAGTTAATCTGTTTTTAAAATCGATTCGTTTTATATTGCGAAAATAATTGTTCAGCTTATCATATCCATTTTCTGCTGAGAAAGCTTTAACAAGTTCCGGGTGAGGTGACTTATCTTTATCAAGCCCGATGATTCTGTACAAACCCTCGAAAGAATTTTCACTGTGAGTAATTACGAGAAACAAACCGTCACTCTTTAATACTCTGGAAACTTCAGGAACAATCGCAGGAAAAAAATAGATAGAATATGAACAGATAATTAAATCATATGTATCAGATAGAAACGGAAGCGCTTTATTAATTATATAATGAATAAAATCAACTCTGCATGCCGATTCTTTAACCGCCTCAAGAAAAGGCTTCCTGTTATTATAACATGCATCAATTCCGGTAATGACAGATCCTTCAGGAACAATATTACAGATCTTTTCAGACATATGCCCGAAACCGCAGCCCATATCGAGTATCTTTGCGGTGCGGGTCAGGTCAATCCCTTCAAGAGCCGCATCTCTGATATCCCTTTTATTGCTTGAATATTTTCTAATTATTTCTCTCGCGAGCAGATGAATATTCGGATCCCCGAAAGAGGACTGAATTTTCTTTTTTAACCTGAATTTGCTGAATTTCATTGCATTTAATATTTATTAACAACAGTTATTAAAAATCAATTATTGATCTAATAATAAGCGCATTAAAATAATCTGTAAACTTCTTTTTATTGTTGATATGAATATATGCAAAATATATTTTTGTAAAAAACTCATACGGTCCGTATGGATATTTTTCTATACTCGATTTTCGAATAAGCTTATCACAGGAGACAGAAATGCTTGAGGAAGGATATGTACATCTTTATACAGGAAACGGGAAAGGCAAAACAACCGCAGCCATGGGGCTGGCACTGAGAGCAGCCGGGGCAGGATTAAAAACGGTTATTGTACAGTTTATGAAAGGACAGCACTACAGTGAACTTGAATCTGTGAAAAAACTGGAAGGCCTTATCAGAATAGAACAGTTCGGAAGCAAAAAATTCTGCAAACCGGGCAATGAAGATTTTGCCGAACACTATGAATTATTCAGGAAGGGGTATAAATTCGCCCGGGAAGCAATCAATAACGACAAATATGATATAGTGATACTGGATGAAATTGTAACATCTCTTCTGTTTGATCTTGTAAAAACAGATGAGATCATTGACTTGATAAAAATAAAACCGAAAAATAAAGAGCTCATTTTAACCGGCAGGAACGCTCCCGAAGAGCTTATCAATACCTGCGATCTCGTAACTGAGATGAAAGAGATCAAGCACTATTATAACAGCGGAGTAATTGCCAGAAAAGGAATTGAAAACTAATGCTTCGAGTGCGTAATTTTTAATTAATTATGAACCTGTATCTGCTGATTTAATCAGTAACTTCAATATAGAAAATAGTGAAAAATTAGACGGGCTCAGCACTAAAGTTATTTCCCTGCTCCAAAAAAAACCTGCGCTATAAACCCGGCAATTGGAGGAAACACTATAGTAGATGCAATTCTGATGATAGTAAAATTCCAGCCCATGATCCCCACCTCAAGGGGGATACGGATGATATTCCACAATGACCAGCCTGTCAGATAAGCCACGGATGTGCCGATGCTTGCGCCGCCGCGGAGAAGCCCTGCAGTAATGGGAAGGCTCACAAAAGGGCCTCCCGGAGTAAGCGACCCGGCTATTGCCCCGAAGAAAATACCCTTCATTCCCGATTCCTTCCCAACCCACTTCGCAAGCAATTCTGCGGGGATCAATATCTGCGCCATGCCGGCAATAATAAACGCAAATACCAGAAGAGGGAATATCTGCATTGTCATTATCATTGCCGACTTTACTCCTGTTATATGAGCTCCGTCTCCTTTTTTATATCCGATAATAAGCAATATTACTGCAGCTATCCCCATTATAATTGTTGGAATTAACATCCCCGATCTCCTCCTGTCGGTTTTTTTCAATGCTCTACTCCGCTAACTTTCAGGTTTAGATCTCTCACGATGTAAATATCTCGATCAACTCTTCCTCAGACGAAGCATTGAATAGTCTGAAACGGTTATCGTCATTAACAATAAATTTTGAAATTTCTGAAAGCGTCTTTATATGATTTTGCGGTTTGCTCCTGGGACTTAAAACCAGGAAGATATAACTTATCACATCCTCATTAAAACGGCATTTTATAGGGTACTTCAGTTTTGCGAAGAGAACAACGGAATCCTCAATGCCGTCAATATATGTATGAGGTAAAGCAACATTGTAACCGATAACGCTTGAGTATTCCTTTTCCCGCTCAATAATGTGGTTAAAAACTCTGTCGACCGCATCTTTGGTAAGTACATCTGTCATACATGCCAGCAATTGCTTTAACACGCCTGCAAAATCGCCGGCTTCCGAGAATACAACGCAGCCGGGCTTTATATTAAATCCCACATCAACGGCAAAGGGATGATAGGAAAGAATAAGAGATCTGCCGTCTGCCCGGGAAGACACGTGAGGCGTCAGGTATCCTTTATTGTAACACATAAGGACTCTTTCAGGATGCCTGATCTTTTTAGCGTCAGATTCAACAGTTGTAAATGAAAGGTCTTTATCTTCATTTATCATATCAATGAGCTTATTCAACTGCACATCGAGCCACACAGGTTTACCGGATCTCTGCGCCGCGCTCTTCCCCATACTCCTCTGTCTTTCGGCAGAGCACCATCTGTACAGCCCGGGATCTTTCAATTTACCGGCCCAGTACTGGCATGCAAGTTCGTTGAGATCCTCATTTTCTGTTATTGCAAGAACATTGCCTATTCCATACAGTTCGGGGAACCGGTCCGGTTCAATGGTTATGGCATTTTCGCAAATTGCCGACAGCTTATTCCTTTTTGCTACTGCAACAAGCCGTATATTAGTATCAATAAGCGTTACCTCAAAACCGACCTTCTTTATAAAGTCTGCAATAATTTGCGCCAGTCTGTGAGCGCCGATAATAAGCCACCCTGTTGCTTTAGGTTCAAGGACATTGAGTAATTTCCCAACCGGTTTTGCAGTAAACCCCTGAATGATAACCGTGCCGAAAATTATAGAGAATGTAAAAGCTTCAAGAAAATCGGCATTTTGAGCGAATCCTTCTATTCCCGATCTCTTAAGGTTCATTGTAAAAAGGGAAGCCATGGAAGCAGCTACAATCCCGCGCGGGGCAACCCAGCTTAAGAATAGCTTTTCTTTGAAAGTAAAATTTTTCTTCAATAATGTCGAAGCAAAGATGTTAACAGGTCTTACAATTATCATCACTACAACTACGGCAATGATCATTTTAATACCGTAATGCTTATTAAATGACTCAATATCAAGATTTGCCGCAAGAAGCATAAAGAGAAGTCCTATAAGCAGGTCAATCAACTGTTCTTTATAGAGTTTTAATTTCTCTATTTCCGGAGGATTGGAATATCCCACAAAAAATCCTGCAATTGCAATGCTCATAAGACCGCTTTCAGGCACAATTATATCCGATATTGTAAATATCCCAAGAGCGCATGCAAGGACAAATATATTCAAGTCCTCATTTCTGATCAAACGTTTCTTGATTATCTTTGAAAGAAAATATCCGGATAACAGACCTGTAATGAGACCGGTGGTAAGCCTGAATGCAAACATTGCAATTGCATTTGCGCCTATTATCCACTCATAGCATAACAGCGCTATGAAAACACCGATGGGGTCGATAAGAACTCCCTCCCAGTGCAGAAAATTATGAATTTTTTTATGTACGCCTATCTTTTTCAGAAGGGGGCCGATCACAGTAGGGCCTGTTACAATGATCAGGCTGCCTGCCAGTATAGAAAAAAGCCACTGAAATTCAAAGAGATATTTTATTGCAGCAGCGCTTAAAAACCATGTAATCAGAACTCCGACAGTGAGGGAACTCTTTATCTCATCCGATACCGATCTGTACCCTTTAACATCAAGATTAAGACCTCCCTCAAAGAGAATTAATCCCACTGCAAGCTGAATTATTGCGTTAAAGCCCGCTCCCAGATGTGAAGGATTTATTATGTTAAGGCCGAAGGCGCCGGGACCGATCAATATCCCTCCGAAGAGAAGGAGAACTATCGGAGGGATCTTCAACCTGTGCGACAATATTATAAAAATAATGCCGAAAAAAACAGCACCGGAAAAAGTAATAATAATCTGATGAGTCACCTTAATATTCCTGCTCTTATAAAAATACTGCCTTGCTGCCGCAGCAATTTAAAGTTCAATATATAAAACCGGTAATAATTAAACAATTAATTTATTGATTATTGGGAACATAAAACCGTAAAAATTCAGAAGACGACTCCGCTGTCAAATATTAAAGACTTGGGGCGTTAAACTCTGATCTCCCGGCTCTCAGGAATATCATCCGCTTCTATAGTGCAGAGAACTTCGTCAGTTAGGGGAGTAATACCGGCAATCCTGTTTGCCTGTTTTTCCACAACCTTTTCGAATACATTTCTCACAAGTCTGCCGTTGCCGAAAGACCTGTCTCTGCTTTCGTATAGTTCTTCAAAAAGGCCTAAAAGCTTTTTGCCTGCCTCTTCCTTAACGACAAAATCCACATTCTCACTGAAAAGATCAAATATCTTCATTAATTCATCCGGTTTGTAGTGATCGAAGTAAAAGTATCTGCTGAACCTCGATTTAAGCCCCGGATTTGAATTTATGAAACGCTTCATCTCATCGGGATAACCTGCAACAATAACAACAAATCTATCTCTGTAATCCTCCATCCTTTTCAATATTGCATCAATAGCTTCGCTGCCGAAATCTTTGCCTCCTTCTGCAGGACTTAAAGAATATGCTTCATCAATAAAAAGTATTCCGTCAAGAGCTTTCTGCACCACTTCCTCAACTTTTATGGCAGTCTGCCCCACATAACCGGCAACAAGGCCGGCGCGGTCTGTTTCAATGAGGTGTCCCTTCTTAACCAGGCCCAGGCACCTGTATATCCTGCCAAGAAGCCTGGCAATGGTTGTCTTGCCCGTTCCGGGAGGCCCGTAAAAAACAGCATGCAGCGAAAGAGGCGTTACTGCAAAACCTCTATCTTCCCTCTCTTTTTTAACTTTTATCAGATTGATGAATGTATTAATTTCGTCCTTAATATTCTTCATACCCACCAGTCTGTTAAGGCTTTCCATTACTTTTTCAAGTGTTTCCTCTTTTTTATTTTCATCTTCGCCTTTTATAGCCTCATACACCGGATCTTCTTCACCTCTGTATATGAGAAGACTCAACTGCTTTAACCTCTCCTCTTCCTTTGTATTAACGGAGCCGTCCGATTTCATAAGACACTGACAAAAGGTATAATAAACGGAAGCGATCTTATCATAGTGAGACGTACCCATCTCTTTATCGTACTTCTTCATATATTCAAGGGATGCAAGAGAATTTCCCGTAATGTCAATCTTCGATCTTTTTATATGCTCAGCAATAGTGTCCCAGTACTGCATTAAAATCTCTTTATAATCAGAAGGCAGAATATCAAATTTAAACAGCTCTCCGGCTTTTCTGCCGGTCCCGTCCCGATCTTCCGGATTTACAGATATAAGGACCATTGATATAAAAAGCATCTCTTCATCGGAGAGGCTTCCGTCTGCAATGCTGCAGAGCGATGAAAGAACAATGAGGTCATTTACTATCTTCTCTCTTACGGCTGCATCATTGTTGAAATTCAGATAATTTGACAAAGACTTATGGATCTTCTTTGCTTCAATGAATAAGAAGTTATGATCAACCAGATCGTTACTAAGTGCAGGACTGTCTGCCCTCTTACCGGATTCAGACTTTTCCGAGAGATCAACTTTATCTCTGAATTGCGGTATTGAAATTCTGTTTACAAAAAGATTTGTAATATTGTCAATAAAACCGGTTGACCTGTCCTTATACTTAATAGTCTTACCGCCTCTTCTGTTTTCCATAAGGCCGATAAATCTTCTCACCGAAGACTCTGTCACAAAGGACTTAAACGAAGCGGATGAATCGTCTCTTTTGAAACTTATTTTTACAGAGGCAAAACCCTTCTCATATTCAATTTCTTTGAGAGCGTCAATATCGATTATTTCATAAGACGGTTCCGATTTCTCTCCCGCGGCAAAGAGCACTTTTCTATCGGTAATACATAGAATTCCTGCATACTCCGAGTCCGGAAAGCTGTTAAAGGGGGAATAAAATCCGTCCAGAAGATCGAGGATGTTCTCATCTTCATCAATAGTTTTTCTCAATATCTTAAGGATGTTCTTTTTACCTGAAACGAGCTGCCAGTTATAAATTTTTTTCAGCCTTGATTCGATCATTTTAATTGACAGCATTACCATTCTCCCCTGTCTGCAATTTTCTTCAGCCTTCCGCTCTATTTCCGGATGTACTCTTTAACTCACTTCTGATTCCCCTCCAGAAGGAATCTCTGTCAATCTTTTTCTGAAGATATGCGGCAATGAGTTTCTGAATTTCAACCGGAAAGGAGTCCCAGTACTTCCTTGTCCATCCTCTGGGATAACTCTTCAATTCTTTTTCCGGCATCAGACCGGTACTGTATGATATAAAATGCTCCACCATGGCAAGCAAAATATCCGGCGGCAAAGAAGATCTCTTCTTTTTGTTAAAAGGATCAGGCACCCATTTTTCCAGAAGTACCTTCAGGTGTTCTTCCGAAATAAAGGGATCGTACTGAAGGATCATATCGGCAACGAGAGACCTTGTGGATTTATATATGGCAGCTGAAACCATATCCATCTGTTTATTCAGATCCGCTATGGTACTCTCTGCCATTTCATTAATGGAATCCCCCCTGCCCTTGGTCTCCATCCTTCTTTTCAAGGCTTCTTTTACAACGCTCAACTCATCAATGGAAATTTTTTTGGAAATAAAGTCAATTGCCCAGAGCAACTCGCTCTTTCCGGCAATCTTATGCATATCCATATTGCTCTTTGCTCTGTGACCTTTGAGACTTCTTTCATAAGCATTTGACAAATATCCCAGATCATCAACAGAGGCTCTGTTTAATATAAAGCTAATCAACCTGATAATATCTTCTCTATCCGACATGTTAACAATATATGTATCAGAAAGAATTAAAGTGCCTCTGCAAAAAGTTCAGCCGAATAAGAGCGCTTAATTTTCTATTCTGAGTATCTCCTTTTTTAAATAGCATTTTTCTGCGAAAGCGGCAATTTCGGCCTCAAGGTTCGGCAATTCCGAATCGCCGAAAACCGCATCCATAAAAGGCACGATCCTTTCATTTATCGATCTTGCGGCACTTCTGTGCTTCTCAGTGAGAGATTGGATCTGAGACGTTGCGGCAGTTTCATGCATACATCCAAAGGGCCCCACATGATAAATTCCGCTTATGTCGTGAATGAGACCCTTAGTAAACATATAGGCTTCGCCTATTGAAAGGGGCGACTCGCCTGTTACAAGTTTATCGTAAACAAGTTCTCTCTGTGCGAATTCAAGAATATCTTCCGTATCGTGAGGTTTTCTTCCGGTGAGAAGTTTTTTAAAAGGAGCATACAGCTTTTCACCTGTTTTTTTCATATATGCCCTCTTTAAGGCAGATCGAAAAAGGCTTTGCCACTCCTTTTCTCTTCTGTAAAGCTTAATGGATTTTTTATTTGTATATTCGATCCACTGACTCAGAGAAGCAAGTTTTACTTCCAGACCGTATTTTTCCAGGAGCTTGATTGAATACTGGTTTGCTTCCGGGTGGGATCTTACGAATATCTCTCCATTCATGGCCACAATCGGTTTTCTTTCCAGAGAAGTATCAATTACTTCACTGAAGAGTTCTGCCGAGTGTTCCATAAACCTGACCAGCTCTTTTGTGTCCGATCCTTTCTCAACTATGTTGATCAGTTCCTTTGCAAGTCTTTTGTAGAGGCTGTCTGCACTTCCCCCGACCTTTTCATAGGGTCTTGTTCTTAACAGGGCGTCTTCCAGCAAATCGTTGCAGTATGTGCCTTTGAAATATATCTTGATCAGTCTGGATCTGCTCTCCTTATCAATGGGAATATTTGAATAATCGTCGTCGCTGTCAGGATTGACAATGCTGACATTTTCAAATCCATATTCCTGAAAGAATTTTCTCAGCAATACATGATATTGACCGAACCTGCAGGGGCCTTTGGCCATGGGCTGAAAAACCGAGGCTCTTTCATTGGGATCAACTCCTTTTTCCTTCATTTCATAAAGCCACGCCATACAGTCGCCCACCTGAAAAGCAAAGGGGCTGCATGAATTTGTGGATATAAGTTTCTTTGCAATTTTAACGGCTCGTTCTGTCCTTGTTGGGATCACCTCGGATTCAAATCCAAGAGCCCTGAAGGATGCGGATATTACATGAGAATTCTCTCCCATATAGGGCAGACCGAGAATTCTCTTTTTCAGTCTTACGGCAGGCACTTTTCTCCTGAAATCCTCTATAGATAGCTTTTTCTGCCGATATTTCGTAACCACTTCGTAATTGGCCTCTGTTCTTGTACCGAACTGAGCATTGCTGGAATGCCCGTCGGTCTGAAGTACAAGGAACGGTTTTTCTGCCAGGTTCATAATATATTCCTCGTGATAATGGAGCATCGAATCGGTCCCGCAGTTAAAGTTTGTTTCTCTTACGGGAAAAATCAACGGATCCATTGCAGCCATTAACGTATAATTAATAATTCTGTATCCCTGGTACCAATACATATTTTCGGCTATATCGCTCAGATCATATGCCGGGTCACTGATAAAGAAAGAAGGAATAAAGTGAAGGCCTTTTAAAGCAAAAAGCTCATGTATCTTGGAACTGGCTTTATCATCGAAGATCGTATATCCCCTTCCGAGAGCAATAAATATCTTCTCATTCTTTTTTTTCAGACCCGAAATAATTTTTTCACCTGTTTGATAAATCTCATCAAGAAATTTTCTCTCGGCATCTTCCGCTTTTTCAATAGCATTTCTGACATCATTGATGCTGAATCTGTTTCCATAAACTCTCTTCAGGTCATTGAAAATTGTCTTATCAATAGGATTTGCGCTGTCCTTAAAATGAATAACAGGCAGAAGCACGCTGCCGTTATCAATATGCAAAGCATCCTTTGAAAGAAAACCGTCGCTGGCAACATAGGGACAGAATCTCTTATTCCCCGTACCTATAAGGTTTACGAGAAGGATTTTGTCCAATCCCCGGCGCATATGATCCCTCAAATATGCAGCATGCCCATGAGCAAGTTTAACCGGATAGCAGGTTTCGGAATGCGAGTAATTTATTCCGGCATCAACAATATGATCGTTGGATTCCGGAGAAACAGAAATATCAAAACCCAGGCTGTTATAAAGCGCGGTATAGAAAACACCCTTTTCATTAAGAAAGGAAAGACTCCTTGGAATAAGTATCCTCTCTCTTTCAGAAGGGGTATCAATATCTATGGAATATTTTTTTATATGTCTGTTCAGGATCTTCCTGTAATGCTCAATATAGTTAGGCGCTTTTCCTGCAGAAAGACCTGTATTCCCTTTGGGGCAGGCGCCTCCCGAATAGACTATATCCTCCGATACATTAAAGATCTGAAGGCGGCAGTCTTTAATTCCGCAGGAATCGGAAATAACCTTGCTGCAATTTAGCGTACTCTTTTTAAATCCTGCATCGGCAATATCCAGTCCTCTGAACTTGCACCGGTAATCAATACCGGCTTGCCTGAACCTCTTCATTTCGCTTGAAAGCAAAATGGCCGCTCCCAAGGCACCGAAAAGCTGCCTGTGAGGGAAGGCATGTATTTCCATTCCCGTAAGAAGAGCCAGCGCAGCAAGGCACGATTCACCCTTAAAGGGGCCCCCCTGAGCCGATGCAAAATTTCCAAATTTTTCATTGCCAATGAATTTATTAACATAGCCTCCCATAAATCCGTATACTATGGCAGCGGCAATTTCATTTTTGGGCAAACCAAGGGCAATTAATTTCGCAATGCCTGCTTCTGTGAAAACCCCGCATGTATCGTCCACCACGGGCACAGTCTCTGCGCTGAGAGCATACTCATGAAATGTCGATTCAATATCGAGCCCTACCATTTCCACCATATTCTGCATGGTCTGACCTGTTCCTGCCATGCAGCTCAAGTTCATTTTAGACTTTCTTACAGTGCCGTCTCTGTTAAAAAGAGTAAATTTAGCGTCCTGTCCGCCCAGCTCGAAAATTGTATCCACATGGGGATTAAAATGCTTTACCCCTGCTGCATGGCAGGTTATCTCATCCTTTACAATATCGGAAGATATAAGATGGGGGGCTTTTTTTGTATCAGTAAATAATTTATGATAGAAAGCACCGGAGGACCCTGTATAAGCCATACCTCTTATCTTAATATTATTTCCAAGATGTTCTTTTATCTGCCTGAATATCTCAAGTGCTGCTTCGAGAGGTTTGCCGTTTGTATAGAGGCATATTTCCGCTGCTATATCAACCGTTTCGGCATCGGCAACAACAGCTTTTGTGGTCGTAGATCCGCCGTCCATGCCGATGAGCACATCCTTCTCTTCAAGATCGGAATTATATATGATCAGGTCATCCTTTTTAAACAAAGGTTTTTTATCGTTATATGATTTTATTTTTGCAAGGCTTGATTTAAGCGAAGGGGCTCTTTTGATCTTATCTCTCTCGGACTGTGCTATCTTCTCCAGCTTCTCCGGCATAAATTTTTTTTCACTTTTGCAGGATTTAACAACGGCGCCTGCAGCTCCGATCTTTTCAAAATGCTCAGGCACCTCGATTGTCAGACCCAGCTCATTTTCAAGCATCTCAATTAAGCGTCTGTTTCTGAAAACACCGCCGGTTGCCAGGGCCTTTTTTTCGGGATTAAACTTCCTGGTCTTTAAAACATCGGAAATATAATTTTTAACGATCCTTTCATACATTCCCTTTAAAATATCCGCTATATCTTCCCCTCTGTTCTGGAGATGGATCATATCCGATTGTATAACAACACCGCACCTTCCGCCGACGCTGATATTTTTGCCCGACCCTGAAAGTTCTTCCTCTGCCCTGCGGAAAGTTTTTTTCAGCCTCTCCTGCAGCAATAGGCGGTTCTTTTTCCTGTCGCTTCCTATTTTAACAGGAAACTCATTTTCAAAAAATCTTCTGCACTGTTTAGTTATGAGGATACCGCTGCCTCCGCCGCATTTTGTACCCGTACCATGATCCGGAGTAAAGGACATATACCTATTGCCGGTTAAAATATTTTCCATCTCAAAAAAATAGGAATCCTTTGCTCCTATATGAAATATATATCCGGCATAAGGTGCAAGGAGTCCTGCACCAGCCGGTATTGCTATGGTATCATGAAGGAAAGGCATCCCCAATCTGCCTGCAATGAATTCTCCCGCGCTTCCCGTAAAGGCTGTTAAAGCAATATTGTCATAGCCATATTTATCAATGATCTCAATATATGCATCTCCGAGAGCTTCCACCGGGTTGCCGAAGTGCATTAAAGAGTCCGGCGTAAAAATAATTTCATTTCTGCGGTTCATTACAACTAGATGAACCGAATCCGTACCGATATCAAATCCGACGAAATATTTTTTCATTTAACCTTTCCGTTTCATAGTGTTTTACGATTCTTATAAATAACTGCCGGTTGAATCAAAATATAACCGCTTATATTAAGTATGTCATTCTTTAATTCAGGGAATTAATAATTTTATGATCCTCAACAGCTGCTCAATTGACAAGTATTTATTTTCATAAGTACGGGTCAAATTAAATTATCAATTTGAATATATTTTCATGAAATGCCGATCATGTATTCTGATTAGTTATAGTTCTGTTGTTTTGTTACACTTTATTCTTTTCTTTGAATATTATAAATTCAATACAGGGACAATTTTAAATATGAGCTCACAGGTATATTTATTCACATTTCAGATGTAAATAAATATACCTATGAATTAAAAGAAAATTATCAGCGCCTTGTAACACAAGTGTAACTTCTGGAGTAAATAATGGAAGAAAAACCGATTACTGAGATTGCATTAGTGACAGCCATGATGTTGGCAGGAACGGTCAACAGTTAACTCCGACAAATTCCCCTCTTCAAATCTTTTGACAGCTTCCTCTACAGTTTCACCTTCCAGAGTGTATACTTTTATTCCTTCCATATTTAATTTTCTCAAAGCTCTCCTCCCCATACCGCTGGTTAACACTATGTCAACTTTATGATCTTCAATGGAAGAGAGCGGCTGACAAGCACCGTGGCTATGGTGTACATTTCTATTCTGAACCGTTTTAACAGTTTTCAAATCACTGTTGTAAATTGTAAAAAAACCTGCACTCCCGAAATGGTTATGAACCTTTTCTTTTAAGCCTCTATCCCCCATAGTTGGCAAACAAATAATCATAATTCGTCTCCTTTAATTGTTAATTTTAATGCTCTTAACATTTATTATTGCGTCAATAATTTTAAATCTGCCTGACTGCAGCAGCCTCTGGACAGTCCCCCTGGAAATTCCCATTGAAAGGGCTGCTTCAATCTGGGATTTCCCCTCATAATCGCAGAGTCTCACTGCTTCAAGTTCGTCATATTGGACCTCTGACGCTTCCAGTTCATAAAGCCGCACTCCCTGCGGCTTGAAAATTCTCCCTTTGTCCAGTCTCCGGCAGCAGCGTTCTTTTTTGTTTCTGCCTCTTCTTCTTTCTTTGTGCATATGCACAATATACAGAAGGAAACGATTCCTGTCAACATTTTTTTGATCTTTCTGAATAAGCTATTTTGACCTGATCGGCACGCTGGACAGCGCCTTCTTTGCTTTCCGCGAAGAAAAGGCATCATCTGAAAAAGCGCTAAAAAGATTGCAAAAAAGGCTGTCAAAGAGGGATTTTTATTATTCACGCCCGGGAGGATTCGAACCTCCAACGCACGGATTCGAAGTCCGACGCTCTATCCGTTGAGCTACGGGCGCATATCTTAACACTGACATAATCTCTCATTTTCTATATAAGTCAATAAAAATAACCGGATAATAGACTGAAAATGCATATTTACCGATTATTTTATTAAACAAAAGATCCTTGCTGATCGGAAAACAGCCCTTGATGCAATACGATCCCTAAAGATGATCTGATACGGGAGGATTTTCTGATAAAAAAGCTGAATTAATGATTTTTTTTATTATGTCACCTTGACTTTATAAGCATGAATAAATAATTTTGTATCAGATATAACGTCAAAGGAGGTAAACAGATGGAGACGCATTTAATTTTTCTTCTCATTGCAATTATTATAATTGCAGGTCTTATAGGATACAGCGTTAAATTAAATAAAAAACAGGAAGACGACATACTAAGCCGCCTATGAAAACTTCATCCACAGCTGCAAGATACATCAAACACTTCGCATAAAAGAAGATCAATATTCTTTCTGCTGACAGATTTATCAACCAAAACATCACTACATTTAATATTAAATCCAATATAAACTGTCATGAAATCTGAATGTTTGATAACATTTTGTCAACTATATTCAATCAGGCAATTTCAATAAATCCATTATCCAAAGAAGTTGTAATAATAAAATTCAACAGTATATTTGTTTCAAAAATGATAAAAAAACAGTTAATCCTTGACAGAGAATTATTATTGCCCTAAAATCATGTTGCTGATAATATTATATAATATAAGGGAGGGAATTATGGATACAATTTTAAGAATTAACATGAGCGGAAAAAACGGCCCCGAAATCAAAAAGGAGTCAATGGGAGATTATGCAGGATTAGGAGGAAGAGGATTAACCTCAATGATCATTGCCAGAGAAGTTCCTCCTACATGCCATCCGCTCGGAGAAGACAACAAACTTGTTATTGCGCCCGGAATGCTCAGCGGCAGCGCAGCTGCAATTTCAGGCAGAATGTCCGTAGGATGCAAAAGCCCTCTCACCGGAGGCATTAAAGAATCGAATTCCGGAGGGCAGCCGGCCCAGGTACTTGCCAGACTGGGATATGCGGCTATTGTGCTGGAAGGCCGGCCCGAAAATGACGATCTCTACAAAATTTTCATTAATAAGGACGGCGTAAAAATTGAAGCGGATAACAGCCTCAAAATGCTCCCCAATTATGACCTTGTTGAAAAGATGAAAAATGAGCATGGGGATAAAATATGCTGCATTTCAATCGGCCCGGCCGGCGAAATGAAAATGAGCGCGGCATCCATAGCTTTCACAGACATGGAGCTGAGGCCGTCGCGTCACGCGGGCCGGGGAGGCATAGGAGCGGTTATGGGCTCAAAACATGTTAAGGCAATTGTTCTTGACGATACCGGTATGAGCACAAGAGAACCGAAAGAACCGGAAAAATTTAAGGAAGCAAATAAACTTTTCACAGAAGGATTAAAGAAACACCCGGTTACCGGGGAAGGCCTGCCGGCTTATGGAACAAATGTACTTGCCAATATCATCAACGAAGCAGGCGCCTATCCTACAAATAACTTTCAGAAGGGACAGTTCGAAGGAACATCTAAGATCAGCGGTGAAACTTTAGCCGAACTTGAAACAGAGAGAGGCGGAATGGCAACACACGGCTGCCACCGAGGCTGCGTTATCAGATGCTCCGGAATTTTTCATGACAAAGACGGAAAATTTCTGACAAAACAACCGGAATATGAGACTGTCTGGGCGCACGGAGCAAACTGCGGAATTGACGATCTCGACTCAATTGCAATGATGGATTTTATGGACGATAACTACGGACTCGACACAATTGAAATGGGAGCAACAATTGCAGTTGCTATGGAAGCCGGTCTTGCCGAATTCGGAGACGCCGAAGCCGCAATAAAACTGCTTAAGGAAGTAGGAGAAGGGACTCCCCTTGGCCGCATACTGGGAAACGGCGCTGCAATTACCGCAAGAGCCTACGGGATTGAAAGAGCCCCTGTTGTTAAAGGGCAGGCAATGCCGGCTTATGATCCACGCGCGGTACAGGGTATTGGCGTAACATATGCAACTTCTACAATGGGAGCGGATCATACTTCCGGATATGCCATTGCGACAAATGTGCTCAAAGTGGGCGGTTATGTTGATCCTTTAAAAGAGGACGGACAGATAGACCTTTCGAGAAATCTGCAGATAGCAACCGCAGCTATTGATTCAACCGGCATGTGCCTTTTCATTGCCTTTGCGATTCTGGATCAGCCTGAAACATTCCAGGCATTGATTGACCTCCTGAACAGTTTTTACGGCTTAAGTATGACAGCCGATGACGTTACCGAACTTGGTAAAAAAATACTTAAGGCAGAAAGGGAGTTTAACGCTAAAGCCGGATTTACATCAAAACATGACAGGCTGCCCGATTACTTTAAAAAAGAACCGGTGGCGCCTCATAATGTTACCTTTACCGTCAAGGACGAGGAACTGGATAAAGTCTTTAACTGGTAGATTTCTCTTGCAGGCAAATATTGACAGAGCCGTCGATTCAAGGAATTGACGGCTCTTATATGGAGAATAACTGCATACCTGTAGTTATGTAATTAAATGGTATCGCTTAAACTGACAATTAAAGCCGCTGGATTTCACAACATCAGCAGGATATTGCAGGAAGGCTTTTTTATATACGGCAGATGCGGGATCACCGTCAGAGAACTCCTAACTGAAGAATGCAGACTGGACAATCAGATCATTAACACTAAAATAATGACTGTTTTTCTTAACTCCAAGCCTGTTGATAATATCGATAAAGCCCTGATTAAAAAAGAGACAGTACTGGCGCTCTCGGGAGCGTTGCCCGGCCTTCTGGGAGCCATTTTCAGAAAGGATAGTATATACTCATCTTTCAGAGGCCCCATATCCTACAAAAACGAACCGGAAAATTCCATTAAAGAGAAGAGCCGATGCAAAATAAAAATCAAACTCTTTAATGCACTTATTGATGAACTTGGAACTCATTTCCTGCAAATGGGTATCCTTATAGAATCGGAATCCTTCCTGAGCTTTATTAAAGGTCTTTACAGTTCATTCAGCCAAATATGCAGTTCAATTCTTTTAAATGACGAAGAAACACACTTTGAAATTTTTTTAAAAAGGACTTTACTTTTGAAGAAAACTCGGTACATTTAATGGTAAATATTGATAATTGAAGCGGATTACTCCTCGGTGTAATTATTTCATATCAATTTATAAGGCAGCTTTGCCATGGAAATTAAAATAAAGCTATTTGCAAGCCTGACAAAAAACCGTTTTATTGAAGAGATACGCCGGTATGAAGAAGGAACAAACGTAAAAACAGTAATAGAAGATATTAATATTCCGGAAAATGAAGTCTTTATTATATTTGTGAATAACATTCATGCAGGAAAAGATTATCTTCTCAAAGACGGCGATACACTTGCCCTATTCCCTCCTTCCGGCGGAGGATAATATTGCAAAAGCGTTCCCATTCAAACAACAAGAGCGGACATATCGCTTCCGAAAAGTCCCAGACGGTCGCCCGGCTTTACGGCTACATTCAAATCCCAATTTGAGGGGTCTTCTCTTTCCTGCTGATACCCCAGTACCTTGGCCATTGAACTCTTTGAGGAAAGTAATCTGGAATTATAAAAAACATGGTATAGATCATTAATGTCTATTCCTGCACGCTTTAAAAGTGATTCAATAGTGTCGCTTTTTTCAGGATCTATCTTTATCACACACTCCCTGCCTATATCAGCGCCTTTCTGAGACCGCCTCAGTTTTCCATAAAGATGTATTTCTATCATAACAGCCGCTCCTACAATTTTAAATTCAATACCTAATAAGCAAACCCTTTTCCATAAGGGTTCGCTTTAACCCGATGATACATAGAAATTATAGTAAGGACTACTAATTATGTCAAGTTTAAATTTCTTTTTTTGATTATTTTCCCGGCTCAAAGGATAATTTATCAATGTGCCCCCTCCAGTTTGTAAATAAAATTCAGTATATGCTGCGGAAGGCCCGCGTTAAAATCGATCTTTTCTCCGCTGATGGGGTGCTTCAACTCCAGAAACGTAGATGCCAGCAATAGGTAAGGTACTTTATATTTCTCCCATTTCTTCGAGTAGATAGGATCCCCTATAACGGGATTGCCTATTGCGGAGAGATGAACTCTTATCTGGTGCGTCCTTCCCGTATAAAGATTAATATCAAGGTGCGAGAATATTCCGTTTCTGACATTCCATATCTTCTTTATTCTGTATTCCGTAAGAGCTTCTTTGCCATTCTCAGTTACTGTCATTTTATGTCCGTATTTTCTATGCCTCCCTATGGGACGATCAATTATTTCATTAGCCCTATTGGGCTTGCCTGCCACAATGGCTTCATAGCGTTTCTTCACCTCTCTTTGGGAAAACTGCCGCACCAGTTCTCTGTGAGCATTGTCATTCTTTGCAATTACCATCAATCCGGACGTATCTTTATCAAGACGGTGAACAATGCCGGGACGAATTACACCTCCGATAGACGAAAGATCATGCAGATGATACAGCAGAGCATTAACAAGAGTATGATTCCGGTTGCCCGGGCCGGGATGAATAACAAGACCCGGCTGTTTATTGATCACCGCAATGTAATCATCTTCATAAACTATATTAATATCAATATTTTCCGGCTTCAGATCCGCTTCTTCGGGTTCAGGGACAGCAATTTTTATTAAATCATCGGTCTTTATCTTATAACTCGGTTTGACCGTATCGCCGTTTACAGTAATGGCTCCCTCTTTAATTAATTTCTGGATATAACTTCTGGAAATATCCGTTTCAAGGTTATTATTGATAAATTTATCGATCCTGCGGAGATTATACTCTTCCGGTACTCTTACTTCTATTATATTTTCGGACACTCTTTCTCCTTCCCATTCCAATCCTTAATTTACACCTAACGTGATTATATTATTGACATAAAACAGATCAAGCGCAACTCTATCAATCCAGGAATATATAAGATCAAAGGCTTCAATTTATTATCTTTACTTATAGAAAAGACTTTATTATATAAAAATATCAATGTCAACAAAAGACTTAAATAGCATAAAATTTAAGATATCAAATGCCGCTCCATATTTCTTCCTTCTATACTATATAGAAATAATATATATGATGTTCCTGATCCTCCTTTTCTTCGGGAAAAGCGCGGCCTTAATTACCGGTATTACTGTCTCAATTGTTTATGCCTGTCATATTATATCGCTCAATTTCAGGCGCAACAGAAGCAGGAGAGTACACCTTTATATGATGGATATTCATCTTGCCTACTCCATCTCTTTTTTAATCAACGTTTTAATTATTTATGATAATCTGAGCATCCCCGATATAATACTCATTATAACAAGGTCTCTCCTTATTATTTTTGAGGCGGCTTTTATTCCTGTCATGACGGACGAAAATGTAATTAAGACCTATATATAAGACATCCCGAAATTACCGCAATTCTATATCAATATTCGGCTTCAGAAGTGCGGGAGATATTAAAGATCAATGCAGTTATAAATTCTCAACAACTGCAGAAGCAAACTCCGAACATTTAAGGAGAGTCGCTCCCTTCATCTGCCTCTCAAGATCATAGGTGACTCTTTTCTGTTCGATTGTCTTCTCCAGCCCTCTGACCACCGCATCGGCAGCTTCCTGCCAGCCGAGAAATCTGAGCATCATTTCACCGGATAGGATTAATGAACCGGGATTAACTTTATCCTGCCCGGCATACTTCGGAGCTGTGCCGTGCGTTGCTTCAAAAATTGCTTCGCTGTCGCCGATGTTCGCTCCCGGAGCCATTCCGAGACCTCCCACCTGAGCAGCAAGGGCGTCAGACAAATAATCTCCGTTAAGATTTGAAGTAGCGATCACGTCATATTCGGAAGGTCTCAGGAGCACCTGCTGAAACATGGCGTCAGCTATGCGGTCCTTTATGATAATCTTGCCTCGGGGCGCTTCACCGTTATATTTCGCCCGGAGTTCATCCTCACTTATCACGCTTTCAGAAAACTCATCCTTTGCCAGCTCGTACCCCCAGTCTCTAAAAGCGCCTTCTGTGAATTTCATAATGTTTCCCTTGTGGACAAGAGTTACGCTTTTCCGGTCATTATCGAGAGCATAGTTTACCGCACTCCTGACAAGATTTTTCGTATTATGAACGCTGATCGGTTTTATACCGATACCTGCGTCCGGAGGAACATGAGAACCCATCTCACTATTTAAGAAGTCTATTATCTTTTTTGCATCGCTGGTTCCCTCTTGCCATTCTATCCCGGCATATACGTCTTCAAGGTTCTCTCTGAAAATTACCATATCAACCTTTTCCGGCTCTTTAACAGGACTTTGAACACCCTTTATATACCTCACCGGCCTTATACACGCGTATAATTTTAACTTCTGCCTCAAAGCAACATTAATGCTTCTTATACCTCCGCCAACAGGCGTTGTAAGAGGCCCCTTTATGGCAACCTTGTATTCCCTTATTTTGTCCAAAGTATCATCGGGCAGCCAACTGCCGGTTAATTTGTATGCTTTCTCGCCGGCATAGATCTCACTCCACTCTATTTTCCTTCTGCCCTTATATGTCTTCTCAACCGCAGAATCCAACACAGTCTTTGCAGCATTCCATATATCCGGACCTATGCCGTCGCCTTCGATAAAGAGGATCACAGGATTGTCCGGAACTACAGTTTTTCCATTATTGTATTTAATTTTTTCTCCGCTCATTTTAATTCCTCGCCAAACAGTTTCAATAGATAAAAACAAGGGGTTATCCCCAAGATTATTTCACTTTTTCATATATCTTTTCTTTAATAAAGAGCTCAACAAGATCCTTATCAAGTTTTCCTCTCTCAGCCTCTTCAGACAATATCTTCAGAATCCGCTCAAGGGGCACTCCTTTTTTATAGGGTCTGTCGTGAGCTGAGAGCGCGTCATATATATCTGCAATTGACATCATCCTTGACTGCAGTGATATGCTCTCCCTTCCCTTCATACCGTCAGGATAACCGCTGCCGTCAAGCTGTTCATGATGCCTTAAAGCAATTTCGGGAATATTCTTATATTCGGGAGGCCACGGGATTTTACTTACAAAGCTGTAGGTGTGAACTACATGAGATTCGATTTCCTTCCTCTCAATAGGATTAAGACTGCCTCGTTTTATAGTTAGGTTCAGTTTATCCTTGTCTGTAATTATATCCATCTTTTTGCCGTCAATGTCGTAACATTCGATCTCGTCTATCTGTTCAAGTATGCGCTCCAATATTTCCTCAGGATCCTCTTCAGTAACAGTAGGTTCATTAAGCTTTGTTATTTTCTCAATGATAGATTTTATTACGTTTAGTTTCTCTTCTTTCTCAGTGATCAAGGACTTAAACTCGGAGACAAATTTCCCCATACTGTCTTTATTGGTCAGCAAAGATGATTCCTTCGCATTATACTGAAGCTCAACAAACCTGTATAAATACTGCAGCCTCAGAACAAGATTCCTGAACTCTTCGGGGAATAGTTTTTTGTCCTTCATAAAAATTGCCAGATCAATGTAAACCTTGCCGAAATCATGAAGAAGAGCCGCAAATTCAAGCTCCCGGACAGCATTCTCGTCAAAACTAAAATCTTTTAAATAACCGGTATCAACTCTGTTTACCGCTTCTGCCAGGTGCTTGCATATCTCGGCAACCCTGAAGGAATGACCTGAAGTGGCAGGGTCCCTTGATTCAATTGCCGTAACCGATGCCCTTACAAACTCTTCGAACTGATTCTGTATCTGCCTAATAAGCCTGTTGTTTTCAATTGCAACAGCAGCTTCTCCTGCAATTGCCTCAAGGAGGCTGTCATACTCTTTATCAAATGTAACAACATGTTTGTCAAAATCTTCTTTATCCAGAAGTTTAATTGTAAATGCCTCGCTGCCTGCATTCTCCTTTCTTGATAGATCCTCCTTGCTGTTGATCAGCTGAATAACGCCTATTATTTCGCCGATATGATTTCTCATTGGAACAACAAGCATGGACCTGCAAATATAATTATGCTGTTCGTCAAAGGAAGAATTAAAGGAATAGGGCGCATCGCCCTGAAGATTATAAGCATCCGAAATGTTTAAGACTTCTCCCGTAACCGCAACATAACCGGCAATAGATCTTTTGTCCATAGGCATGGTAAACTCTTCAAGAGGTATCTCTCTTGAGAAGGTGTGCGAATATTTAAACCTGAGTCTCTTTTCGCCGCTGTCGTCCGTTTCAACAAGATAGATGCTCCCGGCGTCCGCTCCTGTTATTCTCTTGCTGAAAAAAAGGATCAGCCTGAGAAGTTTTTCCATATCCTTTTCGCTTGATAATGCCTTGCCGATATTTATCAGATCCTCCTGATCCTGTCTTGTATCATTTAATCTGGCAAGGTATTCGTTCTTTTTCAGCATATTATTGTAATATTCATTGATCAGGGAGAGCGTTCTTGACGTAATAAAGTCAAATTCAGCCTGAGTAATTTTTACGCTCCTGAAATCGGAAATTCTGTAGAGCTTTCCGGTCATGAGATCCTTTATACTCTCCGGTTTGCCGAATATGACCAGTTGATAAAAAAGATTTTTGTGAACAAAGATGTCAAGAAAGGATACTAAATCAAAATACTCCTCAGCCGGCAAAAATATAACAACAAAATTGACCCTCTCCTCTTTGTCAGATAACATCCCCTTTAGATCATTTTGAATATCGGCAGTAAATATCAGCGTATGATCAGAAGTAACATTTTCCGGTATATATTCCTTAACTTTTTCGGATAAAATAATCTTTCTTTCGATAGTAATCATCTTCTTATTTCATTTTTTATTTTGTAATAATTAAGCGATTTATTTTTGTTAAGTCAAATAAAATTATTTATGGGCCATTCCGGATTTACGAGGAATATGGCCGAAAATATTATTTCACCGAGACCATTAACTTATTCTTTTTCAAAAAACTTTACCACTTTACCGGTATAAAAAATCATCTCTGTCAGTAAACCAATTTGAAAGAAATAATTCAATCAAAAATTCTGATGGAAGCCTTATATAAAATAAAAATCGATGGGAGCAAAATCTTTATAGCTTAATAAACCTGATTACAGCATGGGAGAATATCTAATTGGATCTTCTGTATTTTACAATAAATGGCTTTGATTTGGCGATTGTGGTTTTCATCAGCAATTCATTGCCGCGGATATAGATCACTTCAGACCGGCCCTCAAGTATATTATCCTTCAAAGTAATTCTAAAAAATATTATATTATTTTTGATCGAATAGGTCCCCGGGATCTCTTTGCCGACAATGAGTTTACCATCTTTGGTGTATTCGTTTGAACCTTCAACATTTTCACTGCTTTTGCACCTGCCCTTCTCGTCACAGTTGTTTTCAATTGCAACCCATTTCCCGATTATTTCCTCTTCATAACTTTTCTTACCGCAGCTAAGATTAATTCCAATAAAAAGAAATGGTATTATTATAAACCTGAAAAACTTCAAAGCTGTTACCGCTGAATAATATTTTTTTGATAGAACGATATAATAATGTAAAGACTCATAAAGAAAAGATCATATAATTTTCGGATATGATATTTCAATCCGATTGTCATCGGGGTCGAGAAATATTACGGATTTCCCGTTTCTGATATTTTCCGGGCCGTGAACAATTTTAATATTTTTCTCTTCCAGCTCATCCAACGCATCTTCAAAATCCTCTTCATCCACAAAGAATGAAATACAATTTTTAGATTCCGCCGGGCTTTTATATTCGGAAACTTCACTCAATGATATCAGTATATCTCCCATTTTCAAAAAAGCCTGGTCTGCTCCGCCTGCACTTTCAACGACTTCGAAATCGAACATCTCTTTATAAAAATTTACAGATCTTTCCAGATTTGACACCGTTATGCCTATATGATTTATGCTTTCTATTATTATCATTATAACCTCTTTTCAAATCATTCTTTATTAATGAATACATAATAACAGACTCTTAAGATTAGTATTAATTTTTAAACTAAAATATTGTCAATAAATATACTTTACAATAATCAAAAAGTTTAACTTTTATTAAAATCCAGATTCTATCAACAAACTTTTTAATTGCAGAATTTTACCCGATTTTTTACTTATTCGGATTTATAATAATTATTCTATCAAAATATAGTTCCACGGTTCTTCCGTAAACATTTCTTCCTATTCTGAATTTTTTTACAACTCCTTTGACGGCAAAAAAGATCCCGCTTCGCCACCATTTAAGAAAGATGTCAGGTTCCTCTTTTATCATATTCTCAATATCTTTTATTTCAATCTTACCATGGAATACAAGCCATTTGCAATTTCTGAACTTACATTTAATATCACTGCCGCTTAATCCGCCCGGCGTTTCTATTATATAATTGTTCTCAGTCTCAATTTCTTTACCGATCAGATCCGCAAGCAAACTTCTTAAACGTTTATCATAATAATTCCTGCTGCCAAAAAGTCCCTCCTTCCATTTCAGATATATCTCTTTAAGCCTGTAATAATTTCTCAAGGGCTCCTGAATTTCATCAGCCTTGAGCATACCATTATATGGAAGGAATCTATCGATACGAAAATTACAAAAGATAATAAAGATCAGGATAATAGAGATTCTACAAAAAACCATAATTTATTGCTCTATTGAATATCTGTTTTCGGTTTAAATCATTTTATTCTATAATAAGTGATATAATCACTCTGCCGGATAAGTCAACCATTTAACTAACACCGAAATTTTTTATCTCCGGCACTCGGCTTTTCGCTTCTTTTTGCAGAGGATTTACTGTCTGCAGAGATAAAGGATATTCCCGCCGGCCCTCTCGTGAGAGAGATTATTTTAACATAAAAAATTTATGATTGACATAAGGGGCTGAGTCACCTATTAATCTTATTCCACAATTCTTTCAGAGAAACAGATCATTTAAACTATGAATTTGGATATAAACAGATTAAAAGAAGACGTATTCAGCAGTTCCGAAATAATTAACAATATTAAAAAGCTGAAAGATTTTAATGATGAGAGACTTATTTTTGGCGAAGCGCCTCGTAAATTGTCTGATAAAGAGATAAATACTCTTGTAAAACATGGCAATTATGCCGAAGACTGGGAAAAGATAAGAGTTGTTAAGAACTTCAGAACCGATTTTATTATTAACAATTCCTTTTACGGTGAAGTATTTCTTGGTTTTTTCAGCGGTAAGCCGGTAAGACTCGACAGCTCCCTGTCATTGCCTTCGGGTATCTACCGGAGCACTATAATAGATTCTACAATCGGGAAGGAATGCCTTATTTACAATAACGGAATTATTTCAAACTATTGCATCATGGATAATGCCGTAATTACCGGAGTAAATTCTTTATCCGCGGCAGATAATAATATATTCGGGAACGGCATTCAGCTGAATGTCGGAATTGAAACCGGCGGCAGAGAGATCCTGTTATTCCCGGAAATGTCTATGCCCTTAGCGGAAGCTCTTGCAGCAGCAGGAAGCAAAAGCGCTTTGTTCAGATCATACTCCGATTTTATCAAAAGTTATATTGAAAAAATCAGACTCGCATACGGCGTTGTTGAACCTGAGGCAATAATAATGAACACATCAAAAATTGAAGATTCTTACATAGGCAACTCAGCCATCATTGACAACGCGTTACTTGTGAAGAACAGCACAATTCTAAGCAATGCTGCTGAGAAAACCGAAATAAGCCACGGATCAATTATCACGGACTCAATTATCCAGTGGGGAGCTAAAGCCACAAAAATGGCAATTGTTTCAAATTCGGTATTATCCGAATATTCATCAGTTGAAAATCACGGCAAAGTTAATGCGAGTATAATCGGCCCCAATAGCGGCATAGCAAAGGGAGAGATCTCAGCGTCCCTTGTGGGTCCCTTTGTGGGATTTCACCATCAGGCGATGCTCATTGCGGCTTTATGGCCCCGCGGAAAAGGCAATATCGGATACGGCGCTAATATAGGCTCCAATCATACTTCAAAATCTCCCGACCAGGAACTGTTATGCGGCGAAGGCATATTTTTCGGACTGGGCGTAAATATTAAATATCCTTCCGATCTTACCGAAGCAGATTATACCGTAATTGCAACAGGAGTAGACACCCTGCCGCAGAGATTGGAATTCCCCTTCTCTCTTATTAACAAACCTTCCATTATCGCCGATAATATTTCTCCTGCCTATAATGAAATTCATCCCGCCTGGGTATTGTCCGATAATCTTTATGCAATACTGAGAAACGAAGCAAAGTACCGAAAGAGAGATAAATCAACAAGGTTAAAGATCGAATATAATGTTTTCAGACCCGACATTATTGAAAAAATGATAAGGGCTCTTGACTCTCTGAAAATAAGAGAAACAAAAAAAGAAATTTATACCGAAAACGACATTAAAGGGCTTGGCAAAAATTTTATGACCGAAGATTCCAGGATCAAAGCTGTTAAAACATATAACCTGTTTATTGAATACTATGCCCTGAAGGGATTAATGAAAAAATTAACTGAAATATTTAACGGCAGTGAAAAAATTGACATCAAAGAGATATATTCGTATAACTCCGGAGATCTGCAATGGGAATTACAGAAAAAAATTCTCAATCAATGGAGTTATGATAAAAAAGAGACTGTGCTGTGCTTAAATAAACTGATCGAATTAATTGACTTGATATCCGAGATGGCTTTTGAATCAAAAAGAAAGGATGATGTAAGGGGAGAAAGAATAATTAAAAATTACTGCCGGGTTCATACGGAAGCGGCAGAGGATCTCTTTCTGATCCAATTTAAAGAAGAGATGAAAAAATATAAAAGTGAAATATTTTCGATAATTGAAAAAATCTCATAGGTTTATTTCCTTTATGGAATCGATAATATTATTAAGGATCATTTTATAGTCTCCGCTGATATCCAGTTTCTCAAGCATCCTCACAGATCTTTTTATTAACGCATTATGCTCCCTGATCGTACTCTCAAAGGCTCCGCTCTTTTCGATCATGGCTCTGATCAACTTAACGGAACTTTTGCTTTTTTTACTCTGTGAAAATAATTGTATTAATTTATCTCTGTCGCTTTCATTAAGGTTTTCAAGGGCACTGGTTATGAGGAGAGTCATTTTCCCTTCTATAATATCGGAATCTCCCGGTTTTCCGGTATTCTCTTTTTTGCCGAAGGTGCCCAGAATGTCATCCTTGATCTGGAACGCCATTCCCAGCGGTAAAGAGAAATCTTTAATTAACTTCTGTTCCCATTTGTCGCCTTTGCCGGAGAGAACATAACCCATCATCATGGGATAATAAATTGTATAATGAGCCGTCTTAAGAGAACTGATCCGGAGGGAAATATTCTCTTTTAAATTGATATCTTTAGGCAGGGAATGCAATACATCCAGCACCTGTCCCCATGCCGTCATTTCATAAGTCGACGCAAAAATTTTCAGAAATTCATTCTTAACTTTCAGGTTTATTTCTGCATTACCTATTATCTCCAGCGAATTGGCAAATAGTACATCCGCAAGTATCAGAGCCGTATCGCTGCCGATATTTTTATTCCCTGTCAGATGGGAAAACTTTTCCCGGCAAAGAATATGCAGCGCTTTGCCTCCTCTTCTTAAAACAGACCTGTCAATAATATCATCCTGAATAAGAAGGAAGGAATGCATCATTTCAATTACAGCGCCCAGCTTGATTATTTCATTAAGATTTTTTCTGCCTTTTTTATATCCCAGATATGAGATCAGCAGAAGAAGAGGTCTTATACGCTTTCCATCTCTGGCACAATATTCATTAAGATCCTTATACATGTCAGCCATAAACGAGTAAGGCGAAATTTTAATTTTCTCTGAGAAAAAATCATTAATAAATCTGTCAATTTCAGGAATAAAATCCCTGCTGAATTCATTAAAATAATTTATTCCCTTTCTTTCTATTTTATTCAAAACTTTCAGCCGACCTTTTTCACACAAAGAATATAACAGTTTATTAAATTGCTTTTCCAAAGAGATGTGTCAAACTATTTTTTACATCAATGTATCCCCCCCAAAGCGACCGCTGCAGAGCGTCGCTTTTGGGGGCACAGCGTCGCTTTTGGGAGAGATAGGTAAGGGCTCCGGCAGGTCGCTGCCCTATCTCTCAATAATGAAAAACTCGGTTCTGCGGTTTTTCTTCCTTCCATTGCGGGTTTTGTTGTCTGCAATGGGCCTGTCAGGGCCGAACCCCTTTGCAGCAAGCCTTTCCGGGCTTATACCGTTCTTTATCATGTACTCAACAACCGCGTCGGCCCTCCGTTCCGAAAGCTTCACGTTATATGCCCGCCTGCCTGTGGAATCCGTGTGCCCCCTTACTTCCAGTTTTATGCCCGGATTCCTTTTCATTGCCTCGATCATTAAATCGAGAATATTAAGAGACTCCTTTTTCAGATATGCCTTGCCGATCTCAAAATAAACATTATCAACAATAATTCCTTTCCCTTTCTCTATCTTCTCAAGAGTGATTTCTCTGTCCTTATCTTTCCGTTGAAAAATTATTTTTTTCGGCACATAACCGTCTCTTGAGGCGGTTATTTCAACATTGTCCCTATCGGGTATGGAAACCTTCCGGCCCTGTTTTGTTATGGTCACGCGCTTCGAATATATGATCTTTCCTTTACGCCATTTCTTTATCTCAATTTCGCCGCTAATATTCCCCTTATCCTTATCCTTCAGAGTTATATTAACATCTCTGAAAGTGAGTTTATCCCCTTTCTTTTTGCCAAAGTCCTTTTTCTTCAAAGGGGCTGTTTTACCGGTATCTTTTTTTCTGTTATCCGGAACAATACTGTTATATGGATCATAATATGCGCTGCCGCCTTCAATAATACGCGGATAGTAATCGGTCCCCACAGCATAGAGATAATTGCCGGCAGGCAGAAAAATTATCCCCTTTGAAGCAGAGGGCTGAAAGGAGCTTCCGGGAAAAGGCGGTCTAAATTCCCAGGCTCTCTTCCCGTCGCTGAAACGCACTGCCTTCAGTGACGCGAATGATACCGGCCTTTTGCCTACGGACCGTTTAAAGGTGTTTGCGATATAAACATAATCGCGTATTGTGACAAAGTACGGGCTCGACTTCTCCCCAAAATCGAGCCTTTTTTTTACGGAACCGTCTGCAGGATCCGTTATAACAAGGCTCCTGTTGCCCGCTGTAAAGAGAATTGCCCTTTCCGTAAAACTCGGGTTTGACGTTATATAATCTCCATATCCCCTTTCCCAGAGTTTACGCCCATTCTTCAGGCTGAAGCAGTGAAGGGACTTCCCCGAAGCAAGGTAAACCTTTCCTTTATAAACAACAGGCGAGTATATCTTCAGCGGCTTCGGCACAGTCTGAGACCAGATTATTTTCCCGGTCCCGGCGTCAATACAATTCAGGGTAAATATCCCCTTTGAATAATCCATAGACTGGGTAAATAAATAATCGCCGTAAAAGGAGGGGAAACCTGAGTAGCTCTTTATCTTACTGTTGCTCCATTTAAGATGTCCTTCAGATATACCCCTTGAGATAAAAACGTTTCTTGTGCCATAATAGATCCTGTTGTTATGAATAACAGGATCGGAATATATGCTGTCAACTACTGCATATGAACTCTTTCCCGGATCCCACCTCGGGCTTCCGGAATACTCTCTGTTATATCTTCTGTTCCTGTATCCGGGCACTGAACCATAAGGGAGAGCTCTCTCGCTTTTCCTTCCGATCCCGGGAGTCCACCTGTTTGTGTTCTCCTCTTTCCAGTTTCGTATATTGTCCATGCTCCTGTCTTTTCTCATGCCGGTTCTTGCCCAGAGGACTTTCCCGGTCTTCTTGTTTATGGAGTATATTGCAATATTATCCGTAATAAAAAGGCTGTTTCCTTTTATAAGGGGATACTTCACCTTCCCCATAGCTCCGGAATAGGACCTGAATCTTGCAGATATGCTTCTCAGGTTTATTTTCCAGACAAGCTTTCCGGTATCCTCATTCAGGCAGTAAATATTTTTTTTAAGGTCAAGAAAGTAAACCATTCCGTCAGAAACTATGGGATTAAAGACATAGTGCTCTGCCTGAAAAAGCCATTTAAGATTACTGTTCTTAACCGTTATTTCATCGTTATTCCCTGTGAAGTATATGTTTCCTTTATAGATGGGCCAGTCGGAAGAAGGAACTCCCTTTGGAAAAATGCCGAACAATAAAAAAATTATAACTGAATAGAGCAGATTCCTTTTCACATGCCTTTTCTCCCTGATAGTATTAATTCAGCATGATGACCAAATGTCAATATAATTATGTTTTTTACGCATCGCTTTGCAGAGAGGGCCGGCGGGAACAGCTAAAATCAGAAAAAAGGCTGCAAACACGAACCGATAAAGCTGCCAAGTGTTTTACTCGATCCCCCAGAGACACAGCAAAATTTTCAAAACAATTGACTTTAACTCGATAATATGCCTATGTCAATTGTTATTTTACTAATTAATATATTGAAATATTAATAAAAACTTTACATAAAACAATTACCAAATAAAAATTTGCTATTATAATCTATTGTTTTCAACAGGAGGAGCTCAATGTTCTCATTACCTGGCGGCTGGGAATTGGTTTTAATTATTGTTATAATCATTGTTCTGTTCAAAGGAAACAGAGCCGGGAAAATTATAAAAGACATGGGGAAAGGGATTTACAAAGCAAAAAAAGAAGTCGATGAGATCAAGAACATCACGAAAAAAGATATACTATAACCGGAGAAATAATTGGATATATACAGGATCAGAGGAAACAAAAGACTTTCAGGAGAAGTTGAAATATCGGGAGCAAAGAATGCGGCGCTCCCCATAATTGTTGCATGCCTTCTTGCAAAGGGAGAAACCATACTTAAAAATGTGCCCGATTTAATGGATATCAGAACAATATTTAAAGTAATAGAATTTCTCGGAGCCCAAACGGATTACAACCCTGAAAAAAATATTTTAAAAGTCAAGGTAGGCCGGATCAAAAATGCCGAAGTACCCTATGAACTGGTAAAAACAATGAGAGCTTCGGTCTATGTTATGGGGCCTCTCCTTGCAATAACCGGAGAGGCAGATGTGTCTCTGCCGGGCGGATGTTCAATCGGTGAAAGGCCTGTTGATATTCATCTTTCCGGTTTTGAAGCAATGGGAGCAAAGATCACGCTCGAACACGGTTACATTAAAGCAGCGGCAAAAGAACTTAAAGGCACAACATTCTTTATGAAAAAAGTTTCTGTGGGCGCAACAGCCAATCTTATGATGGCAGCAGTTCTGGCAAAGGGCACCACAGTACTTGAGAACTGCGCAATGGAACCGGATGTCGTTGATCTGGGGAACTTTTTAACCGCCATGGGCGCAAAGATCTCCGGCCTTGGAACAGACAGAATAGAAATTGAGGGCGTAAAGAAACTTAAACCGGTTACCTACTCAATAATACCGGACAGAATAGAAGCCGGCACATATCTTTTGGCAGGGGCAATAACAAAAGGCAAAGTAAAAGTAAAAAACATAGTCCCGGGTCATATAAGTGCTCTGCTGGATTCTTTGTCAGAGATGGGATACAAACTCAAAACAGGCAAAAACTGGGTTTCCCTTGAACCGTCAAGGAAACTCTCCGGAACTGTAATAAAAACACTGCCCTTTCCGGGATTCCCCACAGATCTGCAGGCTCCCATGATGTCCCTCCTTTCGGTAACCTCGGGAATAAGCGTTATTATTGAAACCATATTTGAAAACCGTTTTACGCATGTTCCCGAACTTCGCAGAATGGGCGCAGATATTCAGATCGAAGGCAATACTGTAATAATAAGAGGCAAAAAGAGCCTCTCTTCGGCGCCTGTAATGATGTCGGACCTGAGAGCCGGAGCCGCGCTTATAATAGCGGCTCTGGCAGCAAAAGGCACAACGGAGATCAGAAGAATTTATCATTCGGACAGGGGATATGAAAAATTATCTCAAAAGTTATTAAAGCTTGGTGCCGATATTAAAAGGGTAAAAGGAGGAAAACCCTGATATGATAAGAGGAATATATACCGGATCCAGCGGCATGACGGCCCAGCAGGCAAAACTGGACGCTATTGCAAACAATCTTGCAAATATAGACAAAACTGCATACAAACGGGATATAACAGTGTTTAAATCATTTCCCGAAATGCTGATCAGGAGAGTAAACGACAACGGCGTCGGCATAGTACCTGCAGGATCATACGACACAATGCCCTATGTGGGAAAACTGGGAACAGGGGTCGAGGTAAACGAGGTATATACTCAATTCGAACAGGGCGCTCTGCAGAGAACCGAAAACAATTTCGACCTTGCACTTGAGGGGAAGGGCTTTTTTTCGGTTGCAACGGAAAGAGGCGAACGATACACGCGGGACGGCTCTTTTACGATCAATCAGGACGGGGTGCTTATGACGCATAACGGAGACCCGGTTCTGGGCGAAAACGGGATCATCAGAATTCAGCATAATAATTTTATAATAAACAAGCGGGGAGAAATAATCGTTAACGGCGACCTATCCCTTAATCCCCAAGATCTTGTAAGTATGGACAGCAACGAATGGACAAATCCTGTTGTTATTGACAGGCTGAAAATTGTCGATTTTGAGAACATAAGAGAACTTAAAAAAGAAGGCAATTCCCTGTACAGGGAAACCGAATTTTCGGGCCCGCCGCTTCCGCCCGAAAATATCAAAGTTGTGCAGGGATTTCTTGAAAAATCAAATGTCAATGCAGTCAGAGAAATGGTTGCAATGATAGAAGTCCAGAGAAGTTACGAGGCAAACCAGAAATCGATCACCACCCACGACCAGGCTCTCGGCAGGCTCATAAACGAAGTGGGCAGATAAAGTGAAAACCCGCTTTTAAGGAGAGCTTTTCTGTAAATGATCAGAGATTTATGGGCTTTCCTTCCTGCTTCTCATTATCCCAGTAGGGCGATATTGTAAGAAGCCTGTTAACTATTTCAGGCATTGTCTTTAAAGTATAATCGATCTCCTCTTCTGTTGTGTACCTGCTCAGGCTGAAACGTATTGACCCGTGCGCAGATGTAAAGGGCACTCCCATTGCCCTTAACACATGAGAGGGCTCAAGGGACCCGGAGGAACAGGCAGATCCGGACGAAGCGGCAATCCCCTTTGCGTCAAGATAGAGAAGTATTGCTTCCCCTTCAATAAATTCAAAACCGATATTGCTTGTATTGGGAACTCTCTTTTCTTTATCACCATTGAGAGATGCATTTTTAAAAGCGCTTAAGAGACCCTCTTCAAGTTTATCCCGCAGTCTTTTCATCTCATCAATATTTGCCAGGTGTTCCATTGCAAGCTCGGCAGCTTTTGCCATGCCTATTATTCCGGCTACATTTTCAGTTCCGGGTCTTCTGCCCTTTTCCTGATGACCTCCATATAAAACCGGCCTCAATCTGGTTCCTCTCCTCACATAAAGAGCTCCGATGCCTTTGGGGGCATGAAATTTATGGCCCGAAATCGTCAGAAGGCGGCAATTTATTTTATTAACATCAATGGGAATCTTACCTGCTGCCTGAACAGCGTCCACATGAAAAGGAATGCCCTTCTCTTTCAGAAACTCTCCGATCTCCTCAACCGGAAAAATTACTCCCGTTTCATTATTGGCGTACATTATTGATACAATGGCAGTATCATCATCAACCGATTCTTTAAGGTACGCCAGATCAAGGTTCCCTTTGGCGTCAACAGGCACATAGGTAATTCTGTAACCGTCTCTTTCCAGTTTTTTGCAGAGCGAAATTACTGCAGGATGCTCCACTCTCGATGTTATTATATGCCTTTTGTCCTTATAATAAGCAATGGAACCGAGTATTGCCAGATTGTCGCTCTCAGTTCCGGAGCCTGTTATTACGATCTCATAATCGTGATCCGCGCCCACAAAGCGAGCTATTTTTTCTCTGGCTTGGGCTATATCGGCACCCACGTCTCCGCCAAAGCTGTGAATACTTGAGGGATTTCCGTATTTACCGCTCAGGTAAGGAAGCATTGCATCAACCACTTCCGGCGCAACCATTGTTGTGGCATTATTATCCAGATACACAACCCTCTCCATAATTGATCTCCTCTGCTGTTTATTTGATTTCATGTACTACAATATCGTTTTCAACATATTCCCGCAGTTTTGCTTCAACAAGGTTTTTCAATGTTACATTGGAAACCATACAATTGCTGCAGCTTCCCCGCAAGGCCACATAAACATTTTTACCGTCAATATCGACCAGTTCAATATCCCCCCTGTCCTCCTGAAGAATAGGCCGTATAACGTTAGTGATTGTCTCTTCCACAAGCTGCATTCTTCTGATATTGGTGAGAGGCTTTTTGGTTTCCTCCTTTTTTTTATCGCTAGCGGGTTTTGCCGCTTCCTCTTCCAGTATATCTTCAAGTTTAGGGATACAGGATCCGCAGGCTCCGCCTGCTTTTGTATAATTCGTTATATCCTCAACGGTTTTAAGATTATTTTCACGGATGACTCTCCTGATGAGATCGTCGGTAACTCCAAAACAGTGACATATAATTTCGCCTTCCTCGTCAACGTGGTCTTCCACTTTTTCGCCTTTTAACTGTTTCAGCGCCTTTTCAAGGGCTTCATGCCCCATTACCGAACAGTGCATCTTCTCTTCCGGAAGCCCGCCCAAATATTTTACTATATCCTGATTTGTTATTTTCTCAACTTCCTTAACGTTCTTTCCCACGATCATTTCGGTCAATGCCGAAGACGACGCTATAGCGCTGCCGCATCCGAATGTCTCGAACTTGGCATCCGTTATTATGTCATTGTCGTCTATTTTGAGATAAAGTTTAAGAGCGTCTCCGCATACTATACTGCCTACTTCAGCAACAACATCGGCATCGTCTATTTTCCCAACATTTTTGGGGTTTGTATATAATTCTTTTACTTTATCAGTATAATCCCACATTTCAGCACCTCTTATTTGATCTGTTTTTATTTAAAATAATCATACAAAATATTTTGTCAAAATAATTTTTAAGGACAGTTTAATACATGCTTTAATTATAAATTACCTATTAGTTAGGATGCCTTATTAACTAATTTGTTACCTTTTTTAATATTAAAAGGATATTGTCAATAATATAAAATAACCCTTCATACTTCAATGAAATAAATTCAGTTCTTTTCAATTTTTTGCCCGAATTCAAGTTTGAATTCGAGGAAATCCGTAACTTGAACATATTTTTTATAATTGACACTATCACGGTATATTATTTATTAATATTTTATAATATGCAGCTTAAATTATTGACGCGGAGATATTTATGAGAGTCAGATTTGCCCCGAGCCCCACAGGATATTTGCACATAGGCAATGCAAGAACAGCCCTGGCGAATTTTCTTATAGCGAAAAAAAATAACTGGAAATTCACCCTCAGGATTGAAGATACCGATATGGAGAGAAGTTCAAAAGGATCTGAAGCTTCAATAATTAATGATCTGCAGTGGCTCGGTATCGAATGGGACGAAGGCCCCGATGTGGGAGGCGACCGCGGCCCTTACAGGCAGTCCGAAAGATTTGAGATTTACAGGGAATACACGGAAAAGCTTCTTAATGAAAATAAAGCTTACCCCTGCTACTGCCTGCCTGAAGAGATCGATAAAGTAAGAAAGGAGATTGAAAAGGAAAACCGCCCTTTTGTGTGTCCTCAAAAATGCGGAGAGATGAACCCGGATCAAAGAAAAAAGAAAGAATCCGAAGGCATTAAACCTGCAATAAGATTCAGAGTGCCTCCGAATCGGGTCATCACTGTAAAAGATTATATTAAAGGGAACATTAGCTTTCGGAGCGACAACATAGGAGGGGATTTTATTATTGTAAGATCCGACGGAATCCCCGTTTACAACTATATTGTAGTAATTGACGACGCCCTTATGGAAGTAACTCACGTTATCAGAGGCGAAGACCACCTTTCCAATACTCCGAAGCAGGTTTTAATAGCAGAGGCCCTCAATCTCCCTGTTCCTCAATACGCCCATCACGCCCTTGTGCTTGGAGAAGACAGATCAAAACTGAGCAAAAGACACGGCATAACGTCTGTTGAACTCTACAGAAAAGAGGGTTATCTCCCCGAAGCCCTTGTAAACTATCTGGCCATGCTGGGATGGGCAGCGGAAAGCGGAGAAGAGATCCTTGCCATTGACCAACTGGTAAAGCAGATTGACCTTACTAACCTTGCAAAGAGCGCCGCAGTATTCGATTTTCATAAACTAAAATGGATGAACGGAGTTTATATCCGCAATTACCCTCTTGATAAACTGACTGACCTTATGATCCCCTATATCGAGGAGGCGGGTTATACTATTGATGCGATGGGCAGAAAAAAACTTGAAGATCTGATCGATCTTGTAAGGGGTTATTGTGAAATACTGTCCGACGTTAAAAAAATAATAGGGATTTTTCTCGATGAAGTTTCCATACCCGATGGCGAGGCAGACGATCTATTAAAAGAAGATCATTCGAAAGAGATAGTTGCACTTGCCAAAGAAATCATTGAAAATGAAGTCAATGAGAACAACTTCCATGAAACACTTATAAGCAAAATAAAAGAACAAACCTCTCTGAAAGGGAAAAAACTCTTTATGCCCCTTAGGGCCGTTATTACCGGAAGATTAAAGGGACCTGACATGCATGCGGCTCTGCAGCTCATCGGATTTGAAAAAATTAAAAAAAGGATTCAATACTGTTTTGATAAGTATAAATAGAAAAATTAGAATATTCCCGCACCATATACTGCCGGCGCCGTAAAATGAAAATAAAAAGCGAATGGAGCCTTATTGCCCAAATAAAAAAGATCACTGCCGTTCATTCGGAAAAGGCCGGGGGGCTGATAATCGGGATTGGCGACGACTGCGCCGTTACTGAAATCGGCAGCAGCAGATTGGGCCTCTTTACTACGGACATCAGTATCGAAAATGTACACTTCAAACCGGACTACAGCTCGCCCGAAGATATCGGTTATAAAGCCATGACAGGAAATATCTCAGACATATACTCAATGGGAGGTTATCCCAAATTAGCCTTTATATCTCTGGGGATCCCGCAATATATTAACGAATCCTTTATAAATTCTCTTTACAAAGGATTCATTGAAGCAGGCAAAGAAACCGAACTTGCAATTGCCGGCGGAGATACATCCGGGGCTCAAGAGCTTATTATTAATATCTGCCTCTATGGAGAAATTACCGGAGAAAAACCGATTTTAAGAAAAAATGCACAAAAAGGAGATACCATTTTTGTAACAGGGACTCCCGGCGCTTCAAAAGCCGGACTGGAAATTTTACAAAGCGGCAGCAAAGATCTCATTGATGAGTTCCCCGAACTCGTTAAGAGGCACCGCAGGCCCGAAATAAGGCACGATCTAATTGAGGTCATAAGAAAAAGATTCAATCCCACTGCTATGATAGATATTTCGGACGGATTACTCTCCGACCTGCGGCATATCTGCTCTGAAAGCAGGAAGGGGTTTCAGCTGATCAAGAAGAGTATCCCCCTTTCGGAAGAACTGAAAAGATATTGCCGACTCACAAAAAAAGACCCTGCTCAATTTGCCCTGGAGAGCGGAGAAGAATTTGAGCTTCTCTTCACATCGTCAAAATCGGCAGAATCAATCGGCAAAGATACTTTAACTAAATACGGCATTTCCGCTATCGGCACCATCGGAGAATCGGGATTCTGCATAATAACCGAGACAGGCGGAAAAAATATTAATATAAAAGGATACGAACATTTTAAAACAATAGAGTGATCAAGGCAATACCGATGAAAAAGAAAATCATATTAATTCTCACAGTGACGATACTGTACCAGTGTACATCAAAAACTTCAGCCACTTCAATTCCTCTGGGAAGATGGAACTACAAACTGCTGGTTAACGGCAATAAGGTTGGCGATGCAGTGTTCACAAACAGACTCGTAAGGGGCAGCTACATCAGCAAAACAGAGATGAAAATTAAATTCGGATTGATCGAAAACAGTACCGAGCAGATAATAACGGAAAGCGCAGACTTCAAACCTTTAAAGATCGAAATATACAATAAGATCATATCTGCTGACGGAATTCAGGAAATTAATACCGTTGCCGAATTTAAAGGCCGCACCGTAAACATTACAACAGGCAAAAACAAAACCTCAATAAAAATATCGAAGCCCTTTATTCTTGACGGGAATTTCTTTATGTCTCAATTGATAAAAACGAAATTCAAAAGAGGTTCTGAAATAAGCGCGCTGATCTATGACCCCTCAATTGAAATGGAAGAGCCCGTAAAAGTTACGGTAAAGGTAGAAGGCAGGAAAGAGATTGCCATTAATAATAAAAAAGAAGAACTTATTTATATTATTCAGTCCATTGAAAATTTCAAAACCATTGACCTCTACATTGACAGCAGGGGAATAACAAAAAAAGCAGTTATAAAAATGCTCAACAACAGATTTGAACTGATCATTAAAGAATAAGTTAAATGCAAAAAGGCGGCCTTTAACAGTGAAAAAATTTATTCTTCAGGAAAGCATTATAGTAATTCTGATTCTTTTTGCATTATTTAAAGTTCTATATTCATTCGATTCATCCGCCTTTACGGTAAAAATAAAAAACTTTAATCCTCTTATATACAAAGAGCATATAACAAGATATTCACTTACGTCGTCAAACAGGGATTTTTTTCTTATTAATACGCACTTCCAAAAAACCATAAAGAGCTTCACAAGTAAAAACGGGAAAACAGTAATAATTGAAGCCGGCAAAAACCGGGCTCCACTTAAGCCTGTGCCGGAATCGAAATATCTGAAAAATACCCGTTTTCTTAACCTGGATTCAGAAAAAATAAAATCGATTGCCGGAAAATTCAAATCTTCAAAAAATATTATCTGCGATGTTGAACATTTCGTTAATAGATACATATCAAAAAAAATTCTGGGCATACCTCTTCTGCCGGCTGAAAAGATAGCAGAGACCCGCTCAGGCGACTGCACCGAGCACACAATCCTCACTGTTGCAATATTGCGATATAACAATATCCCCGCAAGGGCGCTGGTCGGGATATACCTTGCTGAAAATTTTTTTAACAAAAAAAATTTATTTGTTTATCACATGTGGGCAGAAGCCTTTTACAAGAACAGGTGGCATCTTGTTGACGCGACAAGGCCAGATAAAAAATCTTATAACAGGTATATAGCGCTGGCATATCATAACCTTCAAACCGAAATGCCTCTTTCATACTTAAAGGCTGTTTCCGCAATACAGGATTTAATTATAGAATACAGGGGCGGTAAATAATTACGCCGGAGTTTTTATCCCTCTTTGATCTTTTTCTCGATCTTTGCCCATGAATCCCTTAGAGACACGATCCTATTGAAGACCGGCATATTCTCGCCGGAATCCGGATCAACGCAAAAATATCCCAGCCTTTCAAACTGAAAGCGGCTGCCCGGCAAGGAACCTGCCAAAGAAGGTTCCACCCTGCAGGATCTTAAAACAGTGAGAGAATCGGGATTCAGATAGTTTCTGCAATCATCCCCCTCAGCAATATCCGACGGGTCTTCCTTTGTAAAGAGATGATCGTAAAGGCGGACCTCGGATTCAATCGATCTATCGGCTGAAACCCAGTGCAGCGTCCCTTTAACTTTCCGGCCGTCTTCAGACCATCCCCCTCTGGTTTCCGGGTCATAGGTACAGCGTACTTCCATCACTTCGCCTGTTTCTTTATCCTTTATCACCTCTTCGCATTTTATATAATAAGCATATTTTAATCTTACCTCTCTCCCCGGAGCAAGGCGAAAAAATTTTTTCGGAGGGTCTTCCCTGAAATCGTCCCTCTCAATATAGAGTTCTCTTGTAAAAGGTATCTTTCTTTTGCCTGCATCGGCATCCTCAGGGTTGTTCAGGGCATCCACTTCTTCGACCCCGTCGACAGGATAATTAATTATAACAACCTTAAGAGGATTTAACACGGCCATAACCCTGGGAGCCCTTTTGTTCAGGTCTTCCCTGATGCAGTGTTCCAGCAGAGACAGGTCAACCATACTGTCTCTTTTGGCAACTCCGATCCTGCCGCAGAAGTCTCTTATAGCTTCGGGCGTATAGCCGCGCCGCCTGAGGCCGGAGATCGTCGGCATACGGGGATCATCCCATCCTGTAACATGCCCCTCTTCAACAAGTTCGAGAAGTTTTCTTTTGCTCATAAGAGTATAACTGAGATTAAGCCTGGCAAACTCAATCTGCTGAGGATGGCAATCCATGCCAAGAGTATCCAGTATCCAGTCATATAAGGGCCTGTTGTTTTCAAATTCAAGCGTGCATATTGAATGTGTTACGCCTTCTATTGAGTCAGACAGGCAGTGGGTAAAATCGTACATTGGATAAATGCACCACTTATTGCCTGTCCTGTGGTGCCTTACCTTCCGTATCCTGTAGAGAGTGGGGTCCCTCATGCTGAGATTGCCGGAACACATATCTATTTTAGCTCTTAAAACGTGCTCTCCGTCGTTAAATTCTCCGGCCTTCATCCTCTCAAAGAGATCAAGATTTTCCTCTATAGTGCGGTTTCGGTAGGGACTCTCCTTTCCCGGTTCGGTTAATGTTCCCCTGTATTCCCTTATTTGGTCCGCGCTTAAACTGCACACATAGGCTTTACCCATCTTTATAAGCTCAAGGGCAAATTCATAAAGCCTGTCAAAATGATCCGACGCAAAATAGAGATCTTCGCCCCAGTCAAACCCGAGCCATTTAACATCTTCTTTTATTGATTCAATATATTCAACATCTTCCTTAACAGGATTCGTATCGTCAAATCTTAAATGGCATCTGCCCTTATACTCTTCTGCAAGTCCGAAATTCAGGCATATCGATTTAGCATGACCAATATGGAGGTATCCGTTAGGTTCCGGAGGAAAACGCGTAACTACATTTCCGTTGTTCTTATTATTTTTAATATCCTCGTTTATTATATCCCGGATAAAATTTGTAACTTTTAATGATTCTTCAGCCATTTCCCGGTCTCCCTTTGTCTATGTATAGGTGATCCTTTTAACAGGTGTTTCCGGAACGCATATATGTCAACCAAATTATCCGTAAATTGAGATTGCCGTGCTTCCGTAATTTCTGGTATCCCTTCTGACAAGTTTTCCGATCCTTTCATTAAGTATGTTCCCCTTAAAATGCTGTACTATAACAGCGCCCCTCCTGCTGACAAGTCCGCTACTCTCGATCCGACCTATAATTTCATTATACTTATTTACACTTCCCTTCACTTTAACATAGGGATGATCAATATATATATAATCCAGTGTGATCTCTTTCTTTCCAAGATGTTTCAGCAGATCATCGCTGCGGCAGTTAAAAAAGATTATTTCAGAATCTATGCTGCAGCGGTTTATAAATGATCTGATAAAACTCAATCTCTTTTTATCAATTTCATTTATAATTACAGGAGACGCTCCTCTGCTCAGCGCTTCAATGGCGATCTGGCCCGAACATGAATACAGATCAAGAAAAGAAAAGCCTCGAAGATCATTGCCAAGAATAGAGAAAACAGCTTCTTTTACTCTTTGAGGAGTTATTTCAGCATTGTTAAATTTCTTTCCCGAAAACGGAATAATTTTCCCCTTCAAATCGCCGGCAATTACTCTGATTGTACCCACTTACTTGTTTTCAGCAGCTTTATTAAGTTCTTTTAAAAATTCATTCAGATCCAGCCCGTAATTGCCGGCAACCATTTCAATTGAATCCTGCCCCGCGCCTCTGCATTCAGGGCAATTTAACCCGTACTTTTTAAAAACTTTGAGAACATTCTTTGAATCTTTTAATGTATCAATAACTTTCGATTTCTTTTCAATTTTCATATACAACACTCCATTAAACAGATAAATCTCTATTATATATTTTATATTTATATCAAAAAGCATCGATTTTGTCCCTTGACAAAGGGTAAAATCCTGATCAAATCATATACCGATTCATTTAATATGGAAATTTTCAATGATGATCGGTATATCAGATCATAAATAAGGTCAATAATAGTCTGTAAAAAAATATATTTTCCTTAAAATGCTTGAAAAAATATCAGCATAAATCATTATTGTCAATCAAAATAACAGTTTAATTGATCTATTGTTTGTAAGGAAATAGTTATGGCTAAATGTGAAATTTGCGGAAAATCGGTTCAATTCGGATGTAATGTGAGCCACTCTCATAAAAAAACAAAAAAAATGTGGCGGCCCAATGTAAAAAAAATAAGAGTTCTGGAAAACAAACGCGTTGTAAGAAAAGACGTATGCACAGGCTGTATCAAATCGGGACGAATTGTTAAAGCGGTTTAAAGCAATCATCATATCTGATTTTACAAAAAAATCGTGACGTCATCACGATTTTTTTATATTAATAATCGGTAGTTTTCCATCCCTTCAGATAATAGCCGTAAAGGACAGGTCTGTTAAATGTATTTATTTCAACAAGGTCCGCTTTTGTATCCTCAGGGAAATGCATTGAGTTGAGGAAAGTTTCTTTTGAAAAGAACAGATATTTTGTCTTATTTTCAATTTTGATCTCCTTTATATCCAGATTATCCGGCGATGCAAGGTTAAAGCCCCAATCTCCGAAAGTCGGGATATAGATATGGTAGGGGATTACTGTTTTAAAAACCTTTCTCAGAGTTTTATTAATACACCAGAAAGCTTCTCGCGCAAAGAGAGGCGAAGTCGATTGTGTAATAAAAATCCCTCCCCTCCTCAGAGATCTTTTGACAAAACCAAAAAACTCAACCGTGTAGAGTTTTGTAATTGTTTCATCATGGGGATCGGGAAAATCCGCTACTATTACATCATAGCTTTTTCTGTTCTTTGCAAGAAATGAAAAGGCATCCCCGATAATTACTTTTACTCCGGCATTGTTTAAAGAGTTCCCGTTTATCATTTTCATAGAAGAATTACTTCTGGCAAGTTCAATGATCACGGGGTCCAGTTCCACAAGGGTGATATTTTTTACATTTCCGTATTTTAACACTTCCCTTGCTGCTATGCCGTCGCCTCCGCCAAGAATAAGAATTTCTTTTATCCTGCTCCTGTTAATCGTCATTGCCGGATGAATGAGCATCTCATGGTAGCGGTATTCGTCAAAGGTTGAGAACTGAAGCGACCCGTCCAGATAGAGTCTGAAGTCGCCCCCGTTCCTTGTGAGCACGATCTCCTGAAATTCGGATCTTTTGGAAAAAACAATATCATCGTAATACAATCTCTTCTGTAAAAATCCCGTTATTGTGTCCGAATTAAAGGCAAGAATAAAAAGAATGATCAGAGCCAAGAGAGGAAGCATATAATCGGACTTTCTTTTACCGGAATAATCTATCCTCCTGATAAGCAGAAGAGCAATAATTATATTGATTATGCCCACAGTTATACCGGTCAACAGCCTCCCGATAAATGGGAACAGGACCAGAGGGAATAGAACGGCCCCTGCAAGCCCTCCCATATAATCCAGCGTTAATACATTGGAGATTATATTTTTAAAGGGACCATACTTCTTTATTATTCTTGTTATAAGGGGAATTTCAAGACCCACCAGCGCGCCTATAATTATAAGAAAAAAAAGATGCAGAAGGAAATAGTAAGGCGAAAAAGAAAAGAGATAACTCAGTATCAGAACCGAAACTCCGCCCGCAAACCCCAGCGCAGCTTCAATTATGATAAAATCTTTTAACAGATCTTTCCGAAGGAATCTTGACAGGTAAGAACCCAGACCCATTGAACTCAAAAAAACGCCGATTGTAATGGAATACTGCTGAACCGGGTTCCCCAGCAGGTATGCGGCAAGAGAACCCAGAACCAGCTCATATATTATCCCGCATAAGGATAATACAAAAACCGAGAATAACAGCAATCTCACTTCTGAGATCTTTAATTTGTCCTTCACTATTTGTCGGATTTAATCTCCACACCGGGACTGTCAATTTTCTTTGAAGTGCCGGAGGGAGATATAATTACTGCAGCAATTATAATTGATATGCCTATAATCACCGCCCCTATTATTATCCCGAGGGCTGTATTCTGATCATCCTCAATCTCTTTTTTAACTGAAAAAGGGGCAAAAAAATTGATTATCAGAAAACCGATACCCATTAAAATTATACCTACAAATGAATATATGGCAGTATCGATTATTCCATTGAGCAAGTTTCCCCAATCCATAAATCATTCCTCCTCAAAATTATTTATTATTCCATTCCATATATAAACTTTTCACAATAATTTATACTTTGCAAAAAATCAAGCGTCAGAACTATTTGCCCCCCCTGAATCCCCTGGCTCCGCCTATGAAATAGGCGCTCCCATAGCGTAAAGATTTTCGTTTCTCCCTCTGTTTTGAAATATACTTCTTGCCCGCTACAGGATAACCGACAAGGAACGCAGACATAAAAAAACCGGAACCTATCAGAATCAATGTTACTATTATGCTCTTTAACATATTCTTATGCCTCTCTTTTATTCATCTGCTATCTCAAAGGGGAGTTCATTATATAATGACGATTTCCCTCTGTTTATAACTACCAGTATAAGCAATAATACCGTTACGGCGATCATATATCTGTAACTTTTTACCTTTTGCACTCTGAATTTTACGGAATCTATTTTTCTCGGTTTGTTGCTGTAAAGTTCAAGATACGCGTAATACTTGCCGTCTTCTTTCAACACAAAACTTGCAGAAGCATTCAGATCGCTTTCGTGCCATGGACCGTCACTGTCAACTCCTTTTTCATCCCAGAAATCTCCGGTTATGACATAGGACTCAATGGGTTCTTTCCTTGCGTCAATTTCAGTGAAAAGCCCCTTTAAAAGCTCCGCATCGTAGTTATTATTGATTATTCTGCTTAGCCTGTCTTCTTTTATAAGCATAAACCTGAAGGACTGCCACTCGAGATAAAGTCTCTGCACTCTTTCATCAATAAAAACATCAACATCATAAAGGCTCTCCCCTCCGGATATTTCAAAGGGTCCGTATAGGATCTGACTGAAATAATTAACCGACCTTTTATCTGTAATGATCTTATTATCAGCAATAGCCTTTTTACCGGCCATTACACCCTTTATTTCTTCCGAGGTTGAACAGCTGTAAATTGAAAAAGCCAGAGCAAGCAACGCTCCTGCAAGATATACCAATGCCTTATTCCGGAACTCCCTTCTCTTCTTCATTGTATTTTCATACAATTTTCTGTCTTCATCATCACCAAAAGCATCGATTATTTCTCTGTATGTAAGCTTGTCTCCCCTTGTTATGGAAACTTCATTTTCAGACTGTTCAATTGTAAATTTATAGCCGTCTTTTTTGAAATCGTAACAGGTTACAGCTTCTCCGATCTCGGGCAGCCATGTCAGTTCGCCTTCAAAATATACTATGCGGCCTATATAAGCTTCATCCTTTGAGATTTTTTTGCCTTCAAATTCTATATGGGAATCGCTCGCTTCAAGGTTTATTGACTGCGGAACATATTCCTCATAGGAACGTATCTCACCATCCTCTTCGACAAAATAATGATATACTCCGTCACTTGAAACAGCCAGCCATTCGTCCCAAGTTGACCGCTCATATTCATCCTCATCCTGCATTCTTATTCTGCCGATGATCTCATACTCAATGCCGTCCAGAACCCCTTTAAGCCCCAGTTTTAAGATGGAATTGTCTTTATCATAAGTAAAATCATCTGCAAAATACCGGTAGTACTCGCCTGTATACTGATCATATTCGGTTCCGCAGGAAACACACCTGGCAATGGGTATCTCTTCATCTTCATCAACTATTCTATAGCTTTTAGTAATATCTCCGCCGCAGGCGGCACATTTCATCGATTTTACGTCATCGTTTCCGCTCATAGATATTACTCCTCAATTGCTATATCCCTTCGCAGAAGGGGACGGCCAGTAAAGACCTCCACTTCATTCTCAGAATACTCAATGGAAACTTTCTTCCCTTCGGCTACTCCGTCAATAAACGTTACCTCAGTGCCGGGCTCAAGATAGTAAAGAAGTTCTCCCTCTCCGCTTTCAATTTTCGCAGTTCCGATCTCCTTTACCATCACCCTTTTATCGCCGATCTCTATATTCTGTCCCGCCTTAAGGGAATTCACATCAGGAACTTCAACAGCTTCGAACATATCAAAGTAGATCGTATATGTGCCGTCATCTTCACAGAACCATGCCGAGTCTCCGTCATAATCGATAAACCACTCGTCGTAGTGCCACCCTTGGGACTTATATCTCATTCTGCCCAAAGCTCTGAAAGGCCTGCCCAAAATCGTACCTTTTGAGCCGACCCTGAATATTGAAGGATAATCGGCAAGTTTCGGATACCTGCCCATCTCATCGAGACTGTTCTCCTTAACCTTAAGGTGTGTCCCGCAATAATTGCAGACAATAACTTTGCTGAACCTGTTTACTATTTCAACGGGGGCACCGCATGATGTGCATTGCAGAGAAGACATTTTAATTTACCCTCTACTGCTTCTCGCCGCATTCAGGGCAGAATTTTGCACCGGCTTTCAGCTTGGCATTGCATTTCCTGCAATTGGAACCCTGAAGGTTGGCCCCGCAGCTGGGACAGAACTTTGCGCCTGCCGTTATCTGAGCATTACATGCCGGGCATACAGCTTTCTGCAGGGCAATTTCCTTGCCGCAGGATGAACAGAATTTTGCTCCTGCAGGGTTTGCAGCATTACAGTGAGGACATACCGCTTGACTCTGAGGCTGCCCCTGTCCCGCTGCGCCCTGCATTGCCCCGGCCATCATATTGCCCATCTGGTTGCCCATGCCGAGCCCCATTCCCGCGCCCATCATACCCCCTGCCATACCGTCGCTTTCAGCAGCTTTTTCCATTGTATCAAAGGTTCTCTTTGTTTTATAATCATCGCCCATTATATTCATTTCAGCTTTATCGGCAAGGGCTTTCTTAAGCCTCTGAACCGATTCATCGTCTTCGGGAATATTTATAGACTCAATTGCAAATCTTACAAGTTCAATTCCGAAACTGCTGAATTCTTCAACCATCTTTGCCTTGCCCGCGGCTCCGATCTCATCATAATAAGCTACAAGTTTTAAAACCGTTATATCCTGTTTTATCATAAATTCTGCGATGAGGTCCTGTATTCGCGGAAGAATGATCTGGTCTCTCAGGGCATTACCGATCGCGTCTGTAGTAAAGGCCTGCCATGTACCCGTTGCCATTATAAGGAATCCTTTAATATCAGTAATCCTTATTGAATATGAACCGAATGCTCTTACCGGTATTGGGAGATTATATGTTGGGTCCATTATCTGCATGGGTTGTTTTGTTCCCCACTTTACATTGGGGATTTCCGTCTTATTTATAAAATAGACTTCTGCAGGGAATGGGGTCTTGCCTCCAAAGGGCAGGTTGATAAGTTTTTCTAAAATCGGGATATTTCCGGATGAAAGAGTATGCCTGCCGGGACCGAATGCATCAAGAGCCTGCCCGTCTTTGAAGAAAATTGCTTCCTGACCCTCTTTTACGATCAGCTGTGACCCCATTGCAATGTCGCCTTCTTTAAATCTGTTTATTACTTCTCCGGGCTGATTATTCCATTCTACTACGTCCAGTAATGCCATTTATATTACCTCCAATAATACGTTTTTTCTGCTGTCAAATGATGCTTCAAAATCATCTATCTTATTCTGTACTTCAATAATTACTTTCTTTAACTCTTCACCTCTCGATGTTTTAAGCCTGTCTATTATTTCGTTAAATTCTTCAATTGATGCAATGAGTCTCCAATCATACTCAAGAAGCCTTTCCTTATCCGAATCGGATATTTTTAAGCTTGTGGTTGAAGCTGAGGTTCCATAATCTGCATACTTTGTTTTTTTATACAATCTCTCAAAATTCATATTCAATGATTCAAGATCACTGAGATAGTCGATTACGCCTTCTTTTGAAAGAGCTGCCGACAATTTTGAGATCTCTTTCTTGATCTTCTGAATTTCCTCTGCCATATGATCTCTGACAAACTGATCTGCTGCATACTTCTCAGCCGCCTCTACCATACTGCTGAAACCGGGCAGTTTTGCCGAGATCCTGTCAATGAGATCCCTTTTGCCTTTTATTCTCTTTTTGATATTTGATAAATCTGGCTCCATAATTTTATCCTTGATAATTTATTATATACACTTTAGTTTAAAAAGAGCAAGACAAAAAGTCAAGATTTTATTTTATAAAAAGCATCCCTCCACCGCACCCGGCCCTTACGCGTAAAAATCTCCATTCTCATCAGCGCTTACTTCATTCTGAATTTTTTCAAGCAGCTCAATATAACGGTTTTTTGCTTCAATATATCTTACGATCAGTTCATTATTTCTTACAAGACTACTTAGATCATTCAGCCTCTCCTTTTCATAGGCCTCGATTATATCGCCGTCTATTTCACGCTGCCGAATATTCTCTGCAAAGGAGACATATTCCTCAAAAAGATCCTTTGATCCCTTATCAGAATTCAGTTCCTTGGAGATACTCATTAAATTACAATAGAGGTCCGTACTCCTCAGCATAATGCCCAGTTCTTTTGCCAGTTTTAAAATTTCTTCCATATTACAAGTTGTTATCCTTAGATATTTTGGTTACCGCAGTATATACTTAAAAAACAGCTCTTCCCCGGCAAAGAAAAGCTATTCTTCTTTTACATGACCGTCGAATTTATACTAAAATTTGCCTATCAGGTAAAAAAACTATTTCATTTTTGCGGATATATTCCTTTTTATTTGACATATGAGGATTATAAAAATACTTTATCATAATAATCAATAAAAATAATTTCGGAGAAAAGAATGGCTCAGCTTAAAAATATGGTTGAAGATGAGAATAAAATCGATACGGTAATTTCTGAAGATATAAATTTCAAGGGAACGCTGAAATTTAAAAACTCCCTGAAGATCAAAGGCAAATATGAAGGGAAAATAGAAACCGACGGTTTTTTGATAATCGGAAGGGAAGCGGTAGTCAGCGCAGACATTAAAGCTAAAGTAGTATCCGTCAGCGGCAGAGTCAATGGTAAGATCAAGGCGGATCAGAGCATAAATCTCCATAAAAACAGTATAACCAGAGGAGATCTTATCACTCCGGATCTATCTATTGAGCAGGGTTCCATATTTAACGGTACATGTATAATGAATTATAAAGAATAAAAGCAGGATCAAAAATGTCATTTAAAAATAAATATATAATACTATTTTTAATGATCTTTATTCTCAGATCAGATATTCTTGTTTTTTCAGAGGAGAATAGAGCGCCCAATGTATCAATCGGTTTGGCAGGAAGTTTTGGCATTTATGATATTTATGCAAGAAAAGGAAGCAATAACTGGAAAAGATCGATCGGATACGGCAGCGGTTTCATTTTTGAAAAAATGTTTAATAACAGATTCGGGCTCCATTCGGGATTATGGGCAACCGAATCCTTTGTGTTCTATATTGAGAATGACACCGGCACCGAATTTAAAATAAAAAACAGAGCCGTATCGCTCCCCTTGCTTTTGATTACCTCGTTTAATGTTTCTTTCCTCTCAATTAATTTTCTGGCGGGTCCTACATTTTCATATCTCTTTTACTCAAAGATCGTTGAGAACAACATGAACATTTCAGGAGAGGCCTACCTGATAAAATTTATCAAGTATGATCAGGCCGCCATTTCCGGCGGTATAAATATAAAATTCAGGATCGGGCGTTTTACCGACCTGTTCGTTGGCGGAACAGCAGACTTCAGTATTACAAATCTGCTCAATAACAACGGCAGCGACAATAATTTTGATCACTATTATAATTATAAAGGGATCTTCGGGATCATGTTCCGCACCAACCTCTTCCCTATCCCTGCAAGCAATTAACATTTTTTATGATAATCGATGATTTCGTTTTTTTTTATTTGACTTTATACATCCCGATAATATTTTTTCAATGTCATAAATTATTTTACCCGCTTTACATGTAAAACAGTATATATCATAATCCGGATATAATTTAATGAGGAATTTAACTGTACAGTCTATTATAATTATTGTTGTTTCACTCTCTTCTTTTTCGCATAGCAGCGCTCTATCCGGAAAAGATATGATCAAGAGAAATTTCGACTTTGTTGAAGCTTCTCTGAAAAACGACTATTTCAGACTTAAATCGGACCTGAAAAAAGGAATAGGGATCGATGTCCCCCACGGCGCCAGAGGCAACCCTACTGCGTTGATGTATGCGGCCGGAATGGGCAATATACAGATGGCAGAATTTCTGATCAAAAATAGGGCTAACCTCAACAAAAGAGATAAAAAAGGGAATACGCCATTAATGTACGCTGCACAGGCAGGAAAGACCGAGATGGTAAAATTTCTCATTGACAGAGGAGCCCGCGTTAATTACAGCAATTATACGGGCAAAACCGCTCTCGAATACGCATCGGAGAACGGTTATACGGAAATCGTTAAAATTCTCATGAACAAAAAGGCAAGAAACGGGCTTAGCCTTGCACTTATTGCCGCATCTAAATACGGATATAACGATATAGTTAAGATCCTTCTTGGCAGAGGCGCACAGGTTACTATTAAAGGAAGACACGGAATGACAGCCCTCTGCCATGCAGTTATTGGCGGACATTTTGACGTAATCGAATCACTTATTAAAAAAAGAGCCGACATTAATATGTATCAGACCCGGGGTTTAACTCCCCTTATGAATGCCGTAATCAACGGGGATGTAAAAATGGCCGATTTTTTGATCCGAAAGGGCGCAAAACCGAACAGGATGAGCAGAGACAGAAGATCCGCTCTGATTGAAGCTGTCAAAACAAATATCTTCGACATGGTTATGCTCTTTATGAAAAAAGGGATCAAGATCGATATTTTTGACAGGAACAGAGAAACACCGCTTATTCACTTATGCAAACTGAATATAAAACCGGACATAGGCATAGCAAAATTACTGATTAAAAAGGGAGCAAATATTAATTTTAAAAATAAGAGAGGGAAAACTCCTCTTATCTTTGCATCTGAGATGGGACATCTTGATATTGTTAAGCTCCTTGTCAAAAAAGGAGCTAAAATAAACTTAAAAGACAAAAGAGGATACAACGCAGCAGTTTATGCTGCTGCAAAGGGCAACGATAAAATAGTAAATTTTCTGATCAAATCCGGTTCGGTAAAACCTGCAATTAAACATTTCAGAAAAAAAAGCGGAAGCAATGACGGAAGTGTTAATAAATTTCTTAAAGAACGTTTTTTTAATGCTGTAAAAATAAGGAACAAACAAATAATTGAGCAAATGCTTACAAAGGGCTTTGATATTAATTCAAAGAACAGTAAAAACTCAACAGCATTAATCGAATCAATCAAATCGGATATTCCCCGCAATGCAATGATACAATTTGTCAATTTTTTAATTTCAAAAAAGATAGATATAAATGCAAAAGACTCGGAAGGCAAAAATGCCCTATTCTATGCCAAAGGGAAAAAACTTAAGGATCTTGTAAAATTATTAATTAATGAGGGAGCAGAATAGAAGATCAGATCATGCGTTTCTTATAAAAGGTGATAAATACAATACAGAAAGGCTGCCTCAAACACAATGAGACAGCCTTTTTATTAATTAAATGCTATTTTCTTTAAAGTTTTTCCATCATCGCAGGAATTACCTCAAAAAGATCTCCCACAATGCCGTATGTTGCAATATTAAAAATAGGCGCTTCAGGGTCTTTATTTATAGCTACTATACACTGCGAGCCCTTCATTCCTGCAATATGCTGAATTGATCCCGAAACTCCTGCAGCAATGTATAGATCGGGCGTAACTGTTTTGCCTGACTGCCCAACCTGCCTTGCAGGCTCAATCCATCCGGAATCCACAACAGGCCTTGTAGCGCCGTACTCGCCTCCCAGCTTTTCTGCAAGGGGAATAATAACTTCTTTATATTTATCTCCGTCCTTGACCCCGCGTCCCCCTGTAACAATGATCTTTGCCTGGGAGATATCAACAGCGCCTGCCATAGTTTCAACAACTTCCAGCACCTTTGTTCTTATTTCGCCCACATCAACTGTTACTCCTGTAACGGTACCGGCACTTCCTTCAGATACGGGGTCAAAAGCTCCCTTCTCAAAGGTTACAACCGTCTTATCTGTTAATGCCTTTTTCTCTTCCTGGATTTTGCCATTAAATGTATTTCTGGTCAAAATAAGAGTACCGTTGTCAACCACTGCTTTATTGCAGTTAGAAATTATGCCTGCATCTATTTCCATTGCAACTTTAGCGGCAAAGTCAACGCCGTCATAGCTGTGGGCGATCAGCACAGTGCTTATGTCCTCCGAAGCAACAATTGATTTTACAGCCTGGCTGTATGCATCAGCCGTATAATTTTCAAATGCATCTCCCGTTACTGAAAATACTTCCGGGATATATTTTGCAACTTCATTAGCAATTGAGTCATCCTTTGCAAATACTGCAGCGGCCGGTTCCGCTCCAAGACCCGACGCGATCTCCTTTGCAGCATTGCAAAGTTCAAGCGTAGAATCGCTTAATTTGCCGTCTCTGTGTTCTGCAATTACAAGTACCTTTGCCATTGTTATCCTCCTATATCACCTTTGCTTCATTCTTAAGTTTATCCACAAGAGCTGCCGCTGCAGTTTCCGGATCGCCTTCAATTATCTCAGCTTTGTGCTCCGATACCGGGAAATACATCTTTAAGAACTCGGTTTTGGGTTTGATCTCCACTCCCAGATCAGAGGCGCTTTTCAATTCAAGAGTTTTCTTCTTTGCTTTCATAATCCCCGGAAGAGTAGGATACCGCGGATTGTTAATACCAGATTGTATCGACAATACGGCAGGAGCGTTCATTTCAATAACTTCATTCAATCCTCCTTCAAGCTCTCTGCTTATTTTCAGATTCTTTCCGTCATCACTGACTTCAAGATGTACTACATTTGTGCAGTGAGGAAGCCCCATCAAATGAGCGATCATAACGCCTGTGACACCTGCCTGGTCATCCTCTGCCTGAACTCCGGTTAGAACAATATCCACATCACCAATACTTTCAATGGCTTTATAAAGAGTTGAGGCCACGACATAATTATCGCCGGATTCAACTTCAGGGTCATTTATCCGGATACCCCAATCCGAACCCATTGCAAAAGCCTGCCGAATATCCTTGGTGGCTCTTTCGGGCCCTGCTGAAACAATTATTACTTCACCGCCGAATTTTTCCTTTAACTGAAGAGCGGTTTCAACAGCATAATTGTCAAAATCATTTATTTTGAAAGCGATTTGCGACTCATCAACTTTCTTGTCATCGAGTATTTTAAACTTTGATTCCATATCCGGAACCTGCTTCAGACAGACAACTATTTTCATTGTTATACTCCCTAAATTATAATAATTACATTAAATGCTTACCAATTTTTTACATACAGGCTTACAATGTCAATATAATTCTGAATATTTATTGCGTAAAACCGAATTAATTGGCGCATCCGATCCTGAAATACAGTAATTGTTAAAAAAGTTAAAATTGAATTTGCCAGGTTTATTCTGTCCGAAAAAACAAAAATTACATACAGTTAGAATAAATACTAATTCAGAAGGCGATCCCCAAAGACAGGCCGAGCCAAGGCACATATTTATAGGTTGTTGTTGTATTATTTATGATTTCGAAACTGTCCGGGAAACTGCAGTAGATGTAATAACCGGTGATCCTTGTGAAAAGGCCCTTTTCAGGCCAGTATCTGTAACCGACTCCGTAAAAAGGCAAAGCCAGATCTTTCTTCTGTTCATACAAGAAGGATGCGCGTATGCCGGCACTCAGTTCCAGTTGATGTTCCGACCCGCCGATGAGAAGTGCAAAAGCCGAGTACGCGCTCAAAAGTCCGATGCCAATATTAATGGCGGGAATTACAGGCCCTCTGATGAACCGATAGGAAATCCCGCCATTTATGAAAAGCGTAGCTCCTCCAACCTCATAAAAAATAGCCAGATCAGATGACCTGCTGGCTGAAATATTATTCTTCCCATTAACAGATCCAATTCTATTATTACTAAAATTAATCCTCTCATTGCTCATTATTGCAATATTCCCGCTTTCAATTTCCCATCCTCTTATTTGAGTCTTGTTAATATTTTCGCTTACCATATCATCCTGAACCGTTCCGCCCTTATTAAGAGAAATCGATCCGGCAAAGAGGATAATTGAGAACAGCATCATATACGTTACAAATAGTAATTTTAACGAATTGCTCATAGACATTTTTATATCAGTATTAAGGTTCATTCTTTATTTACAGTCAAAGGAGGATTAAACGATCAGCCTGCCTATATCAAGGGGACAATATAATTCCCTGAGGGATCTTTGTCAACGGCTTTCTGCTTGCAAATCTGAAAGGGAAGAGCATTTTCAGTCTGATCTCCCTCTCTTTAATGAACTTTCTTTTATTATGGTCTCTCATTTTAATGATCATCTCATTGCTCTTCTCTTTGAAAAACAAAATCCTGGAACACACATTCATTCCCAGCTCTTTTCGAATGCCTGATATGTTTATAAACAGCGTATTGTTCAGTTCTTTAACAAAATTTTCATTATAACCCATACCGGGAGGCGATGAAGTATGTCCCGAAAGCCATAAATCGACTCTGTATTTTTTCAAAACACCGGTAAATCTCTTTGAGCCTAATATTTTGCTTCTGTAAATTCCCGAAAAGAGCAAACCGCTTTCAGGAAGAGCGGCGTGCGTCACTGTTATTATATTCATCCTGTTTTGATTTTTGATCACTTCGTCTTTCCACCACTGAAATGCTTCCTCTGATATTTCTGTGGGGGAATTATTAACTTCATCGGATAAACAGATTATAAGAAGATTACCCGCATAAACCGAATAGTAGAGCGGTTTTCTTATAAACCTGAAATAGTGCGCAAAGCTTCTGGCATCGTGATTGCCTGCTATTTCAAACCAGTATGGGATCGATGCGCTCCTCCTGATCTTTATAAACCATCTGTAATCATCTTCAGCGTCTTTTCTGCGCTGAATTATATCTCCGGCTAAAAGAGCCATATCCACAGGAGGAAGATTCTTCCTTATATCTTCAATTGCAATTTTATAATAGTTTCTTTCCCATCTATTTTTCGGCTGAATATCGGAATGAGCCCAGATTATATAAGAATCCCTATTCTTAACAGTGTTATTTCCCGGCGGAGTTCCGGCAATACTTATTTTTACAGAAGAAAAAACCGCAAAGACAACCGTAACTGCCAAATGAAAAAAAAATATCCTCATCTTAATTGTCAATTTTGATCAATTCTCTTACTCTTTCCACTAACAGGCCTTTCTCCACATGTTCCGTTTCGCCGCTCTTTCTCAGCTTAAGTTCGATTTTCCCATCCTTGAAATAACTTTTCCCAACAATAAGACGCAAAGGGATCCCGATTAAGTCCGCATCTGCAAATTTAAACCCGGGACTTACATTTCTGTCATCGTATAAAACGTCAAAACCCGAATTTATTAATGCGTGATAGATTTTATCCGCTTCTGATATCTCGCTTTCGGATTTTGCTATGCCTATCAAATGAACGTCAAAAGGAGAGACCGATTGAGGCCATATTATCCCCCTTTCATCATTGTGCTGTTCAACAATTGCAGACATGGTTCTGTTTACTCCGATCCCGTAACAACCCATTATGGGTGTTATTTCTTTGCCCTTTTTGTCCAGAACCTTCACATTCATTGACTCGGTATATTTTCTGCCCAGTTTGAAAATATGTCCCACTTCTATGCCCTTTTTCTCATACATGGGTTTTCCGCATAAGGGACAGAGATCGCCTCCCTTTGCCGAAGTAATATCAGCCTCATCCTTTATAGTAAAGTCCCTCCCGGGATTTACTCCTTTATAGTGCTTGTCAGCTTTATTAGCGCCTGTAATTCCGTTAACAACTTCCCTTACGGACCTGTCATAAACTGTTTTAACTTTCAGATCATTTACCGGGCCTGCAAAACCGACCGGAGCTCCCGTAACCTTTTCAACAGCAGCATCAGGCGCTATTTCAATACTGTTTGCTCCAAGATAATTCTTCAATTTCAATTCATTTATCTCTCTGTCTCCCGTAACTACTGCCATGACCGGATCGTCATCCGCCAGATAGATCATGCTTTTCAGAAATTTCTCCTCGGGGCAGTTGAAGAATTTAACAAGATCTTCAATGGTTTTCACACCCGGAGTATCCACTATCTCAAGATCTTCGGATCTTTCGGCCCCGTTCCTCTGAATTGTGATCTTATATTCCGCTTTCTCCTGATTGGCCCTGTATCCGCATTGGCCGCATAACAGAAGCGTTTCTTCGCCCACTTCAGACGCAACCATGAATTCTTCGGAATCACTGCCTCCCATAGAACCGGTATCGGCTTCTACCGGAATAGTTTCCAATCCGCATCTTTCAAAAATCCTTCTGTATGTTTTACGCATAGTCTGATAGGACTTCTCAAGACCTTCATCGTCAATATCGAAGGAATAGGCATCCTTCATTATAAACTCTTTGCTTCGGATCACTCCGTAGCGCGGCCTGATCTCATCCCTGAACTTGGTATTGATCTGATATACATTTACCGGAAGATCGCGGTATGACGAAATAACGGACCTTACTACAGCGGTAAAAGCCTCTTCATGCGTGGGCGCAAGAGAGTATTCCATCCCGTTTCTGTCCTCTATTCTGAACATCTCGGGCCCCATGGTATCCCACCTGCCCGATTCCTTCCATAGATCGGCACTGGTCAATTCCGGCATCAAAAACTCCAGAGCTCCGGATCTGTCCATCTCCTCTTTAATAATATTAATTATTTTTCTTAAAACCTTTAAACCGGAGGGAAGATACACATACATTCCTGCAGATTCCTTTCTTATGAGACCGGCCCTTATCATAAGTCTGTGACTGACTATTACCGCATCGGAAGGATCATCTTTAAGTGTTGGTATAATATATCTTGATATTCTCATCGCTTCTCCTGTGGATCTGAAATTTTTTACAGGTTTTTGCCGCCTTCTGCCGTCTTTAAGGATAGGCATTATTTCAATAGACGATCATATCATCCCTGTTTATCACTTCATCAAAATATTTACTTCCAAGTATCTTCTTAATTTCCTTTGTTTTTCTTCCTTTAATTTGATCCAATTCTCTGTAATCATAATTCACGATTCCCTTCCCTATTGCATATCCTGAAACCGAATTTATTTCAACAGCGTCGCCCATGTCAAATTTGCCTTTTATTGCCACTATTCCGGTAGCAAGCAGCGATTTTTTCCTCTCCTGCAGAGCTTTTACCGCTCCCTCATCTATAGTAATAACTCCGCCTGTTTTTCTCAGGGAAAGCCATTTTTTTCTGCTCTTTAAAGTCTTTTTGCCTACAAATATTGTTCCGATCTTCTCTCCCTTCATGAGTCTCTCAAGCACTTTTTTTTCGCTGCCATTTGCAATTATCATCATCTCGCCAAACCTGATAATTATTTCCGCGGCAAGTATCTTAGTGTACATCCCCCCTGTGCCGTAAATTGATGCGCTGCCCTTTGCTTTTTTCATTATCTCTTCGGTGATCTCATAAACCTCGTCAATAGGTTCCGCATCTTTAATATCGCTGTAAAATCCGTCAACATCGGAAAGGAGGATCAGCAGATCCGCATCAATGAGACTGGAAACATGGGCCGAAAGCGTGTCATTATCCCCGAACTTGATCTCTTTGATCACAACGGAATCATTTTCGTTTATTATGGGAATTACTTTGAGATCAAGAAGGGAGTTCAGCGCATGGCGCGCATTGAGGAACCGCCTCCTGTTTCTGATATCATCCTCAGTGAGAAGAAGCTGTCCCACATTTATTCCTCTCCTGCCAAAGGCTCTTCTGTATTCATTGATCAATACCGACTGCCCCACAGCGGCAAATGCCTGTTTTTCCGGAATTGAAAGATTGGTTCGGCTTTTATTCAGAGTACTTGCTCCCGCGGCTATTGCGCCTGATGAGACAAGCACTATACTATAACCCTTCTTGATCAAAACCGATATATCGGAGACAATTCTGGAGATCTTTTTCCTTGACAAAAGGCCTTTCTCGGTTATAGTCGAAGTCCCTATTTTAATAACAATTGTTTTTACGCCGCTTACCAGTTCTTTACGAGGCATCTTGATTTCCCAGCAAATCGGAAATAACTTCCTTTAATTTGTCAATGTTCGTACTATCTTTTGAAGATATTGAGATAATATTATTATCATTTAATATGGATTTAATTCTGTCAATTCTATCTTTATCCGCAAGATCCATCTTAGTTAATACTATAAAATAGGGTTTATTTATCAATACATTATTGTAATACCTCAATTCGGATCTCAGGAGCTTCAGATTATAAGCCGGATCATTTTCCGTTGAATCAATCAAATAGAGTATTACTTTCACCCTCTCAATATGCTGAAGAAATGAAAGACCAAGCCCATGACCTTTATGCGCTCCTTCAATTATGCCGGGGATATCCGCTATTTTATAGGTTTTACCGTTCTCTTCAGAGACAACTCCAAGATTCGGAATAAGGGTTGTAAAGGGATAACTGCCGATCTTCGGTTTTGCATTTGTTATTATGGACAGAAGCGTAGATTTCCCCGCATTGGGCAGCCCTATAAGCCCCACATCGGCAATTAACTTCAGATTAAGAGTGATCTCAAATTCCTCGCATTTTATTCCCGACTGCGCAAACCCGGGCGCCTGATTCGTGGAACTTTTGAAAAAAGCATTGCCTTTACCGCCTGCACCTCCTTCGGCTATCATGTATCTAACACCCTCTTCAGTCAGGTCCGCTAAAGTCTCTCCTGTCTCGCTATTAATTACCTCTGTTCCGGGCGGCACTTTAATGACAAGATCATCTCCGTCTTTGCCGGTCATATTTGAACCCATGCCCTGCTTTCCCTTGCCGGCAGAATAGAGTCTGTCTTTAAAGAAATGAGAAAGATTATAATATCTTCTGTCAGCTTCCAGATATACGCTGCCGCCTTTTCCTCCGTCACCTCCGTCGGGCCCGCCCTTCGGCAGATATTTCTCTCTTCTGAACGATACAGCGCCCGGACCTCCGTCTCCCGCTTTTACCCTGATTACGATTGTATCGGTAAACTTCATTATATGATCTCATCTCTAAAAATAACAAATCGCGTATGGAATAAACAATACGCGACTCTGCACCTAAATATTTTTTGTACGCCCTGACCGGTTAAAAAATCATCTATGCAACAGGATATACCGATACCTTTTTTCTTCTTTTATCCAGTCTTTCAAATTTTACGGCTCCGTCAATCTTTGCATAAAGAGTGTCGTCACCGCCGCGGCCTACATTTAATCCCGGATGGATCTTTGTTCCGCGCTGCCTTACAATTATTGTACCGCCTTTAACTATCTGCCCGCCGAATCTCTTTACGCCGAGTCTCTTGGATTTGGAATCACGCCCATTTCGCGTTGAACCGCCGCCTTTTTTATGTGCCATTGTACTCTCTCCCGGATAAATTATTCATTTTCAAAGAAAATATCTACTGCATCGGGATAATTTTTCGCAATCTCAAATATTCCGATACAGAAAAAATCGAGTATTATCTTTAAATTATTTTTTCTCTCCCGATTAAGATCCGATATATCTATTTCAGTTTTTAAATATCCTTCTCTGATAATATAATTCTGGGTAATATGCAGAATCCCGGAAATTGTTAAGATCATTGTCTGTGACAGAACCGAAATTGCCGCACATACTATATCTTTTCCCTTCTTATCGAATAAAGAATGCCCTTCAACAGCTATTGAAATTTTTTTCTTATTCTCTTCAAACTCAATACCTTTCTCATAAATTAAATTATTGAACGATATTGTGACCAATTGTTTTAGCAGTTAACTGACAATAAAATCGCTTATTTTCAGTTGAGAATAGATTTGGCGATGCCCCAGTGTTCTGGTATAGTTCTTCCTTTTTTTAAACTTAATACCTCTCACCTTTTTGCCTTTAAAATTTCCCAGCAGGGTTGCTTCAACCTTAACATTATCAAGATAAGGCTGGCCGATCATTATATTCTGGCCATCAGCATAAAGGAGAACTTTGTCTATCTTAAAGCTCTCATTTTCATTTTTATCTATTTTGTCAACACTTACTGCTGCATCTTTTTCCACTTTATACTGCTTTCCGCCGATTTCAACAATTGCATACATGATTAAAGAATCCATCCTTATAATAATCGAAACGGTTTTCACCGTTTCCGGTATGTGGGCCCACAAGGAATCGAACCTTGGACCTACTGATTATGAGTCAGCCGCTCTAACCAACTGAGCTATGGGCCCAATTCTCACAGACGAAAGCCATTAAGTATAATAACCGATATTATGTCAAGAAAATTCCAACTATTACCATTGAAACCTGAAACCGAATTCAATATTGAAGCACAATTATCTTCATTGATCTATTGTTCCGCATAAATCAAATAACGTAACTTTTTTCTTGACTTAAAAAAAAATAGTGCTTACTATACATTGAACAATAATAAAAATATGGAGGTTAATTATGGATAATGCTTATAAAGTCATTGAAGTTATCGGCACAAGCGAAAAATCATGGGAAGAAGCGGCTCAGAGCGCTGTAAATGCCGCATCAAAGTCTTTAAAGAACCTGAGAATTGCAGAAGTACAGGAGATGGACTTAAAAATCGATGATGGGAAAATAATTCAGTACAGAACAAAATTGAGACTATCTTTTAAGCTTGACCTTGACTAAAAGATCAAAACATTTTAACAGCCACTTCATTTCCTGTTGTGGCTGATCCTTTTTTAACAATGTAACAGCTATTTTCCATTTCTCTGTAATACTTCCTATTTTAATTTGACATACCTCTGTCTTTCAGTTAGAATCACATTCCTTAATGATCAATTCTACTGCAAATTTTTTGTTATAAGGAGACATAGCCAATGGATAAAAGAGTCGACGTTGCAATAATCGGAGCCGGTACAGCAGGATTATCTGCTTTCAGCGAAGTTAAAAAATTTACCGAAAGCGTTGTTTTGATCAATCACGGGCAATACGGAACTACATGCGCAAGGATCGGGTGTATGCCTTCAAAAGTATTGATAGGGATTGCAAATGATTACCACAGGAGACATATTTTTAAAGAATCGGGGATTTTCGGCAGTGAAAAACTCAAAATCGATATCAAAGAGGTCATGAGAAGGGTGAGAGAGCTCCGGGATAGATTTACAGGAGGGGTATTAAAGACAATAGACAGAATCGGCGACAAAAACATTAAAGGTTATGCAACTTTTGTTGAGCCCGCTGTTCTTGATATTGACAATAAATTTAAAGTTATATCAAAAAAAATCATTATTGCAGCAGGTTCCGAGCCGGTTGTTCCGGGATCATGGGAACGATTCGGTTCTAAGATCATTACCACAGATAATTTTTTCGAAGAAGAGACTTTTCCCGAAAATATCGGGATAATCGGAACCGGAGTGATCGGCCTCGAACTGGGTCTTGCTCTTTCAAAACTGGGAATTAATGTAAAGGCTGTTAACGGAGTTGAGCTTATGGGAGGCCTCACAGACCCTGTTGTAAATGATTATGCTCTGAAGATATTCAAAAATGATATGGATATACACATTAATGAAATGGCTTCTATAGATGAAATTAACAACCGAATTAATATCCGGCTTAAGTCCGCTGATATTTCTGTGGACAAAATTATTGCAGCAATGGGCAGAAAACCGCGGATAAAGGGACTGGGGCTTGAAAAACTGGGAATTGAATTCAACAGCAAAGGACTGCCCGTCTATAATCCCTTTACAACTCGGATAAAGGGGATGCCCATATACCTCGCAGGCGACATTAACGGGGAACGCCCTCTTCTTCACGAAGCAGCCGACGAAGGGCATATTGCCGGATACAATGCCGTACATGAAAAAGATACGCCTTTTAAGAGGAGAACTCCCCTTGCGATCACTTTTTCCGAACCCAATATTGCAGCAGTCGGGAAAAGATATTCAGACTTGCAAAAAGGAGAATTTATAACCGGAGAAGCAACTTTTGAAAAACAGGGCAGATCAATTATAATGTCCAGCAACAGCGGAATTTTAAGAATTTATGGAGAACCCTCCGACGGGAAAATCCTCGGCGCTGAAATGGCCGCTCCGCGCGGAGAACATCTTGCCCATCATATTTCATGGGCAATTCAGGCAGGCTTAACCGTATTTGATATGCTTTCCATGCCCTATTACCACCCTACTGTGGAAGAAGGGCTGCATACTGCTCTTAGAGACCTTGCAAAAAAAGTTCAGGGACCGAAACCGGAAACCGAACTGGTAATATTCCGATAGATTGTTTAAATTAATTCCGCCCAATACATGAGTAAGACAAAACCGAATCAGTAATTCGTCTGTCTGCCGGTAAATATGCTGTTACTCAATGATCAGTTTTGTTACATAAGGGGTTTTAGTATCATTTGAGCCATAGAAGCTCTTTTTATTTATCTCTTCAGCATCGGTATATGCTTCAACGATCCCAACAACATGCACAATCCCTGAAATGAGCACAAGGAGCCCCGATACTATGACTTTCGATCTGAAGTCAGGACCTTTGTTCTGTATAAAAGACCTGTAAAGATAATAACCGGATACAGAGTAACCTGTTCCTGTGGCAAGACAGAATACTATGCCTTTTAAGTCTTTTCTTAAATATATATGCCCTCCTCCGGGCACAACAAGGGACAGGAGACACGCCAGGCGGGGGTCCTTTTTCCGGGGTCTTCCTGCATAATTTCGGTTTTCAATTACTTTTCCGAAAAAATCATCTTCACCTGCCGATTCGCTTCTTTCTCTGACAGTCTCTTTTTTTTCAATTCCTTTTCTTCCGGCCTCTTCTTCCACAGTAATAGCTTTCAGCGCCGGTAAGAAGTAAAAATGCAGCATAAAAATCAGCAGCATAAAAAATGTAATTCTCTTTTTATATTTCATTTCTTGCCTCGTTAATAATATGAAGGATCATTTTTTATAAAAATGATACTCTGTTCCTGCCATTACGTTTAGAAATATATAATGCCCTGTCAGCTCTTTCAATCAGATCATTTTTATTTTTATCGGCTTCAGGGTCCATCTGGGATATACCGATCGATACTGTAACACTCAGTTCTCTTTCATCTATCTTTACTTTCCTGTGGGATACATTTTCTCTTATTCTCTCGGCAGCAATTAATGCTTCCATAATGTCTGTTTTCGGCATTATTATAGTAAACTCTTCCCCGCCATACCTTGCCGCGATATCCATGGGTCTTATATTTTCTATCAATACCTGAGCAACGTTTTTCAGCACGGAATCGCCTGCTCTGTGTCCATGTATGTCGTTAAAATTTTTAAAGTAATCTATATCAGCCATGATAAGGGAGAGCGGTCTCTTATACTTCCTGGCCCTCTCAAATTCCTCAACAAGCGCCGTCTGAAAATAGTGATGTATCTTCAATTTTGTCATCATATCGGTAGTAGCCATCTCGTATAACCTGGCATTATGAATTGCAATCCCGGCCAACGATGCAACCTGAAGGAGATATTCCTTTTCGTTTTCCGTAAAATCACGCCTGTTTATCCTTTCGCCAAGTACCATAATTCCGTTTAATTCGCCTTTGCTTACAAGCGGAACGATCAATGAAGGATTAAGCCGCTTTAAATTTTTAAAAGACGGTTCATCCTGAACATTTTTAAATTCGTCCATTGTAAAGCACTTAAAGCGGCTTTCGATCAATCTGACTGTTCCTGACAGGGCAACAAGTTCATACTCTACAGAATGATCGATCTCAAAACCCTTATAATTTCTATGAAGTGTAAAATTATCAAAGCTGATCCCTTTCCTTAAAAAAATACCGGCCTTTAGAAGCTGCATATGCCCCATGCAGGTTAAAAGTATTGAATCTATAAGAGTATTATAATCGAGAGTGGAACTAAGACCTTTGCTGATCTCAATGATCTGTTTAAGATCGTATATTTTACGTTCATACTGTTCAAGTTCTACAGGAAATTTCATTTCAGGATCAGGCATTATATTTCCCCGATTCAGTATAATAATACTATGCTTTATTGACCAATTTAATTGCTTCCCCCAGGTCTATTTTTCCGTCATAGATCGCCTTACCGGTAATACACCCTTTAAGACCTTTGCCGCATAAATAGGATAATCTTTTTATATCCTCATAGGATGAAATTCCGCCCGAAGCAATTATACTGATACCTTTCACTTCCGACAAAATTTTTTCATAAGCCGAAAAATTGGGCCCTTTTAACATACCGTCTGTTGAGATATCAGTATATATTGTCTCTTTTATACCGATTTTTTTCAACTCTTTTATAAAATCGATCGCATTTATTTTTGTAGTACTTTTCCAGCCATGCGTTGCCACCATGGAATCTCTGGCATCAACGCCTGCAATAATATAATCTGAAAATTTGTCAATAAATCCTGAAAACTCTTCCTCAAGAAGAAGAGTCCCAAAAATGATCCTCTTAATGCCTGCATCAATATACCGGCCTGCAGACTCAATTGTTCTGATACCGCCGCCGATCTCAATGGGGATGGAAACCGCTTTGGAGATCTCTATCACAAGCTCCATATTTACCGTATCCCCGGAAAAAGCCCCGTCCAGGTCAACAACATGGATGAGCTGAGCACCCATATCCTCAAATCTCTTTGCCATATCCACCGGATCCGAAGAATAAACCGTTTCCTTATTCGGATCTCCCTGAAGAAGTCTCACGCAATTGCCCTTCTTAATATCTATTGCAGGTATGATCAGCATACGTTCCTCACAAAGTTCTCAATTATTTTCAATCCCATATTATGGCTCTTCTCAGGATGAAACTGTGTAGCAATAAGATTTCCTTTCCCCACAATACAAGGGAATTTTATACCGTAATCGGCTTCGCCAAGCACCCAGCTTTTGTCGTTAATAACCGGGTAGTATGAATGTATAAAATAAAAATATGTATCGGATGGTATCCCTTCTAAAAACTTTGAATCAGGTACAAGTTTAACCTGATTCCATCCCATGTGAGGCACCTTCAGACCGGGAACTTTGAAACGCAATACATTGCCCTCAATAATATTCAGTCCTTCGCGTAAACCGAACTCCTCGCTCGCAGAATACAAAAGCTGAAATCCAAGACATATTCCCAGAAAGTATCCGTCGTTATTAATGTAATCCAGAAGAGGTTCTATCCATCCCATTTTTTTCAAATTGTCCATCGCCATCCCGAATGCGCCGTCACCGGGCATGATCAGAGCGTCGGATCTCTCTATATCAAGGGGATCATGGGAAACTCTCACATGCTCGGTATACTTCTCAACAGCTTTAACAACGGACCTGAGATTCCCCATGCCGTAATCAATAACGGTGATCATCAAAGAGATTCCTTTGTTGAAGGAATAATATTATTAAAGGATTCGTCAATAGTTGCAGCTTTGTAAATTGCCACACCAAGAGCTTTAAAGATGGACTCATGAATATGGTGCCTGTTTTCTCCGTTTAAAACATTCACATGGAGGTTTATCTCTGCATGCATGGCAAAAGATCTGAGAAATTCCAAAGTCAGTTCTTCGCTGTATTCCTTAATAACTCCTCTCAATTCAATACCGTTGTATTTAAAATAGGGTCTTCCGGAAAGATCAACTGCAGCCATAGTAAGCGCGTCATCCATGGGCAATATGGCATCGCCAAAACGTTTAATACCGGATTTATCTCCCAGCGCTTTATTAAAGGCATTGCCCATACATATTCCTATATCTTCAACGGAATGATGATCGTCTATATCGATATCGCCCACACAATTCAGGTTCATACAGAACCTGCCGTGCCGTGACATTGAATTAAGCATATGGTCAAAGAAGGGGACGCCGCTCTTTATTCTCGATTTTTTCGTACTGGCAAGTTCCAGTTCAACCGATATATTTGTCTCGGACGTTATTCTGTTATCAACTGCTTTTCTGATCATAATAAACCGCCTAATATTCAAAACCTATACTAAAAATTATATCCTTTTTGCCTGTTGACTTTTTATAATAAGGCCAGGCATAGTCAAGTTTTATAATGATAATGGGATATATGGTAAACCTGAACCCGAATCCGTAACCTGCCTTCAGATCATCATACATTCCCGTTTCTTTGTCAATAAAATTATAATCATTATCCCATGCGGACCCCATATCGGCAAAAAGTACTCCGCCGATATTTCCTATGCCGAAAAAAAGAGGCCACCCGAACTTTATCCCTTCAATAAAAATAAACCGGAATTCCGCATTAAATACAAACATATTTTTTCCTCTGTATTCAAGAAAGGGATGGCCTCTTACCGTATTATATCCTCCGATATAGTATTTAAAGAAATAGCTCTCTTTTCCAAAAATTTTACCGCCGGTGCCCCTGAAAGCAAAAATATATTTCTTCCCAAGAAGAAAATATCTTCTCAAATCCGCGTCAAATTTTGAAAAGCTGCAGTCCTGCCCCGTAAGATCAAATGCATGTTCAAGACCGACTCTGCCTCTGAAACCGTCTGCCGGCACCATTCTTCCCCAAAGAACATTATCATAATTTAACGAAAGGGACAGAAGATTCAGGTTAGCATAAATATCGGGTCTGTTGCTCAATACTGAGAAATCCTTTTCATATCTGCTTATAGTTGTCTGAATGTTAAACCTGAAAAACCTGCTGAAGGGATAACTGGCAACTCCGTATCCTCCGAAGCGATCCATAGAGATCATACCGTAATTAACATTATGTATAATATCATTAACACTGCTGAGTGAATATATCCAGAAGGGATTTTTCTGCCTGAAAATCCCTATACCGAAATCCCACCTGTGTTTTAAATAGTAGTAGGCTGCATCATAATTGTAAGAGCCCTCCCCGTCGGAACGTATGTAATTGGCAGTTAAAATTATTCTGTGATCTCCAAGGCGGTCGGAAAGTGTAAGAGTGCCGAAGCAGACAAGCCACTGAGAAGGCACTCCGAAGAACCCGAAAGAAAAGATATCCGATGTTATTGCGGGATTATAATCCCCGAATACCGATTCGGCGAGAGGAAAATACGGATCGGGGAAACGGATCAGCGAATATTCGGTATCCCTTTTTTCTTCAGCCTTGATTTCAGACCCTTTACTCAGATCTTTTATAAAAATATCATATCCCGCATTCTGGTATGATACAAATGCTATTTTTTTGCTCTTTGGAAACCACCGCGGATAAAATACGCCTGATAAAACATCCGTTATTTTTATGTTCTCTCCGGTTTTTAAGTTGTAAGTATAGGCATTGTATATTCCCGACCTGTTAGATATATAAATAATTTTCTCCCCGTCCGGAGAAATATCGGCCTGCAGATCGTTGCCGAAGCTTTTGATCAACAGCTCCGTTTTGCCGGTTTCGATGTTGATCTTATAGATGTTGTAAAAAGGGCGCTTCATCCCTTCGGCTTTTCTATTGGAAGAAAAGATAATATTTTTTTCGTCAATTATTCTCGGATATCTTTCAGTATAATTATCATCGGTAACTCTTTTCAATCTTTTCTTTCCCATATCATAGATATAGATATCAGCGGCACCATTCCCTGATCCGATAAAAACGATAAAACGCCCGTCCTTTGAGATCGCCGTATCCCGTATATCCCTCATAGGGAGAATTATTTCTTCTTTTATACTGCCCTTTACAGGGTCAAGCAGATAGATAACATCCCTGCCGTTTGATTGGGCAACAAAAGCAATAGTATTACTCTTTTGCGACCATGTTAAATAATTTGTCATTAAATGCATACCTTCAAAACGCGCGCCGCTGGCTCCTTTAATAAGCACTTTAATGTCCCTCTCCTTTTTCTTCTCTATTGATCTTATTACCAGACTGGGATATATATCTCTGTTGGTAATATAGGCTAACTTTTTCCCATCAGGCGATACAACGGGGCAGATATTCATTGAAGAGCGGGTTTTTTCATGAAATGTTATCTGTTCTCCTTCCTCGTCATCAAAATTTTTGTCCTTTACCAAATGGAAATATCTTTTTTTGTAAAACCTTATCCACTCCTTATTCAGGTCTTTAAGATCCTTCCCGGTATTGATCTTTAGTATTTCATCTATTTCATCTATGCTCAGTCCCCCCTCCACCAGATCTCTAAAATCTTTGAAAAGCTCTCCGGCCCTTTCTCGCCCATACCTCTTTTCAAGAAAATAGAAGAAGGACTGCCCCTCTTTATATATCATATAAATATTTCTTACTCTGAAAAGAGTCAGATCTTTAAGCGACGAATACTTTTCATTATAAAGAGCATCCCTCATAACCATATCTGCCGTTTCATCAAAGCCGATTGAGAGATACTCCGCCATCCCTTCCGCTATCCAGAGTGGGATTACGTTGTGTGATAGTCTTGATATTTTCTCTCCGCTGCGGTCCGCAAAAAGGATATTAAACTGAAAAGCGTGAACTATCTCGTGAACGAGTACATGTCTGAAGTTGTCATCAGAACCCGTATACGGGATCACAACGCGGCTTTTCAGCGATTCCGTAAATCCCCCGGTGCCTTCGCCGACAATTGAAGGCATTATATTATTATTCTGAAAAGCTATATGGGACGGGAAAACGATAACAGGAACAGATTCGGTCAACTCATGCCGCAGATAATTGGAAATGTACACATAACCTTCTTCGGCAATATCCGCTGCTTTAAGACCAAGTTCTTCCATTCCCTCAGGATAGTGGATATCAAAATGAATTGTCTTAATTATTTTCCATCTGTATGTCTCATAATTTACTTTATTCTTGCCGAAGGAATACAGAAAAGAAGGGGAAAATAATAAGGCTGCTATTAGTATATTTCCGTATCTTGAAATCAATTTCTAACGAATTCTCAGTCCGGTGGTTTTAATCGTATTTACATAACTTTCCATCTGAATCATAACCGTAGATAAAACCCTTTTTCAATTCTTTTGACGCATACATTGCCTCGTCTGCCAGACGGATCAGTTCGGTATGGTTCTCAACATCATTAGGATAAGGATATGTAGCTATTCCGATTGACAAGGAAAAATCAATAGTTCCCTTTAATTCTTTTTCTGCATCCGCTATTTTTGAAAAATCAAGTCCTCTGATCTGCTCTCTTATTCTCCTTGCCACAATTAAAGCGCTTTCATGAATTGTTTCCGGCAGAAAAAGACAAAATTCATCACCGCCGAATCTTGCTGCCAGGTCATAGGGCCTGATTATATACTTTGACGATTCTCTTCTGCTGTCGGATATTACATAGAGTGATTCGTCAATAAAGGAACTGCTTATTTCTTTTAAAACATAATCTCCCGCGAGATGGCTGTATTTATCATTGATCTCTTTGAAATTATCCCCGTCAAAAAAGATGACCGAAAGATAAGATCTGGCAAGATACATATTACTTCCGCCGGGTGAAATATTAACATTTTTCCTTTTGACTCTTTCAAATTCCGATTTCAGCCTCTCCTCAAAGGTCTTTCTGTTTAAAAGTCCTGTTAAACCGTCATATCCTGACATCTGAAAACTTGTGGAATTTTTTACAATTGCAGATAGAGATTTTGCCCTGAGGGGCTTATTTAAAAAATAATATGCTCCTTTGTCCAGAACCGTATCGGATAATTGCTCATCCCCATATCCTGTAATTGCAATTATGGGAGTGGCTATATTTAATTTTGTTTTGACTTCGTCAAGAAAATTCAACCCGTTCTTTGTATCCGGTCTTTGTCCTTTTTTGTAAGGGATTGAAAGATCGAGCAAAATCGTATCCCAGTATGTTTTACGGATCAACTCAAGGGAACTCTCAATATTATCTGCAGTTTCAATAAAATAATGTTCACTCGAATTGTTCAGGATCCTTTTAATTATTCTCTGAACAGAAGTATCGTCATCTATTATTAAAATACTTAAATCACGTAAATTTTCTTTTAAATTAATTTTTTTCATAACAATAGGGAATAAACTCAGATCATAGAGTTAATTCATCTTCAATTTCCTGTTTCTACGGTATAAGGAAATTTTAATTACTATTAATTTACTAAATATTTATATTTTATCAAGAAAATAGAGAGATTTTATCTCATCCGACGATATTTTACCTTCTTGTATTATTGAAAGGTCTCCGTCAGTGAGATCAACGATGGTGGGGGAAGGATACTCTTTTATTAATTCGTCTATAATAATAACAAAACTTACCTTCCCAAGATATTCATTTATCAGCTTTTTTTCATCTCTGCCGAAATACCTGCCTGAATTAAACCCCCTGACCAATAACAGCGGCCTCTTGATCGATTCAACAAGTTCGTGAAGAAATTTATTCTTTGGGATCAGCACATGAATCGAGCCGCTGTGCGATTGAGTCTCTTTTCTCCTTAATTTTACAACTACATTGCCGGGCCAAATCCTATGAAGAAAATCAAACCTGAATTTATCAACAACAGCAATTTCATCGAGCATTTTAAAAGAAGATACTACGCTGACCATCTCTTCTCCTCTATTTTCTGCCCACTCCCGAAAACCTTTCTCAGCGTCCGCATTTGCCGCACATACCATCCCATAGACAAAATCAACGGGTAAACCTATTATCTCCCCTCTCTTCAGGGCATAAACAAGCATATTGTGCATATCCTCTTCTAATAATCCGCCCTTTTTCAGTTTCTTAATTGTAATTATATTATTCTTGTAAATTGTCACTTTTGCAGATACTCCCTTTACAGTAAATTTCACAGTCTAACAATTCATATGTTATTCTTCCTGCATAATTTTCATTACATATTCTGTAATGCGCGTAATGCAGATGAAGACATTTAATGTTTTCAATATCGCTGATACCTCCGATACCTGTATTAAAAAGCCTGCTGTTTTCATCAATGGAGCTTACATCCCCTAAAAAATACCGATAGACCTTCTTTCTTAAATAAAAATAATGAGCATGGGCAAACTGCATCTTCGAGACAAAATCTCTGTTATTGTTAATAAAATCGGTTACCTTCTTAATATAGCCTTCCGATTCCAACTTATGAATTCTATCATTGAGATAAGGACATGTCAACCATATTAGAGTAGACAGAGACATAAAATTAAGATCTTTTTTCGCCTCCGGTTTGTCGGCGCTTCTTAAAGGATAGAGAAGAATAATTGAAGGGAATCCCCATTTACATCTTTCAATAATTCCCGTTATACTGATACTGTCAGTACTTAATTGTCTTTTTATTGTTTCAATATCATCATTGTTGTATTCGTTAAAAAGATATTTCATTGTTAATCCTCAACCCTGCCGGCTTGCAGCAGGAAAAACAGCAATACCATAAGTATTGAAAATACAACCCATATTATTCGAAAATTTTCTAAAGATAATATATAGGGGGCTTCTCCTCTTTCTATTACAGGCTGTGACCTCCGGATTTCACGAAATCCCTTTAAAAAGATCAGCTTATCGCTTTTTTTTACAAAACCTGCTTTCAGTAAATCCTTCTCTGTGAGACCTCCCTTCCTGTAAAATTGATAATTATTTATTAATTGCCTGTTCTCTTTCTTTAACGCCCTGATCTTTTGTTTTAGCCTTATGCTCTCCTTCTCAAGATCTATTCTTACCAGCAACCCGCTGTCGCCCAGAATAAATACATATATTCCTGCCAGAATAAATACAAGAAAGAAGACCTTCAGGTTATAGACTCTTTTCAATGTTATAAAAAACCCCTTTACCCATATATTTTGCCGCTGAACCAAGCTCCTCCTCTATTCTGAGCAGTTGATTATATTTTGCTATTCTGTCTGTTCTTGATCCCGAACCTGTTTTTATCTGCCCCGTATTCATTGCCACAACAAGATCTGCAATTGTAGTATCTTCGGTTTCACCGGACCTGTGGGAAACCACGGCTGTATATCCGGCTCTTTTCGCCATTTCAATTGCCTCAATGGTTTCAGTCAGAGTTCCGATCTGGTTTACTTTGATCAGTATCGAATTGGCAACTCCTGTGTCTATTCCCTTTCTAAGCCTTTCCGTGTTGGTAACAAAAAGATCGTCTCCTACTATCTGTATTTTCTTCCCCATCCTATCAGTCATGATCTTAAAGCCTTCCCAGTCATCTTCTGCCAGGCCGTCTTCTATTGAAATTATCGGATAATTGCCAACCATCTTTTCATAATACTCAACCATCTGCAAACTGTCTCTCTCGCTCCCGTCACTTCGTGAAAAAACGTACTTCTTTTTGTCTTTGTCATAGAACTCGCTCGCAGCAGGATCAAGGGCTATCATAAGATCGGAACCGGGCTTATATCCGGCCTTTTCTATTGCTTCAACGATCAGTTCCAGCGGTTCTTCATTGGACTTTAGAGACGGGGCAAATCCGCCTTCATCCCCCACATTTGTAGAATGGCCCTTTGACTTTAGTACGCTCTTTAAGGCATGGAAAGTTTCCACTCCCATTCTCAAACCCTCTTTAAAACTGCCGGCTCCAACAGGCATTACCATAAACTCCTGAAGATCAACACTCGAATCTGCATGGGAACCGCCATTGAGTATATTCATCATAGGCACAGGAAGCTCGCATGCGCTTACGCCTCCAAGATACCTGTAAAGAGGCATATAAAGAGTTTCGGCAACGGCCTTTGCGCATGCCAGGGATACCGCGAGGATCGCATTTGCTCCAAGTTTCGACTTATTGGGAGTGCCGTCAAGGTCTATCAACAGATTATCAATTTCAACCTGATTGGAAGCATCCATCTCAATTATTGCGCCTGAAATAATATTATTTACATTCTCAACAGCTTTGAGAACGCCCTTTCCGGAATATCTTTTTTTATCGCGGTCTCTCAGCTCCGTTGCCTCATGTTCGCCTGTTGAAGCTCCTGACGGAACAGCGGCTCTCCCTATTATTCCGGACGAGAGCTCCACATCTACTTCAACTGTGGGATTGCCCCTGGAATCAAGTATCTCTCTTGCCGTTACATCTGTAATGATTCTCATAAGTGACTCCTTTTTTATAATATCAATAATTCAGGAAATTTACCGCTATATCGATCATCATTGAAAATTTCCATATCAAATGAATCGATATATGGTCTAATCGGGATTTTGACCTTTGTCAAGGGACAAAATCAACGCTTTCTGATATATTTAATGTATGGAAACTATATTAATTATATTACTTCCGGTTAAATTTAAAATTTGACTACAATAAACATACTACCGGCATTAAATCAAGTATATTTCATAAATTAAAATAACGGATTATAACAAAAAACCTGCAGCGGGCAATCAGACTCAAAATTCAATATACTCCGCATCAGACCATAATTTTTCAAGCTGATAATAATCTTTCGTTTCTTTTGTAAAAATATGTACCACTATTTCATCAAAATCGATTATGATCCAGCCCGAATTAAAATCGGTTCTGCTTCTTTCACTCATATATGTGCTTTTTAAATATTTTCTCAATTCCACAGCAAGAGATCTGCAATGAATATGAGAATTAGCTGTTGCGATAATAAATATATCAAAATAAGTGCTGACCCCCCTCACATCCATTATTACCGTTTCAGCAGCCTTTTTATCCGAAAGAATTTTCCCGCACTTTTTTGCTATTTCAACCGCCTTTTCAATTTTACTGTCAGCACTAAGAGTCATTGCACCATATCCTTTCCAATTATTATTAACACGTTGTACAAAAGCGTATTATCAATTACAGGATATACTTTACTTATTCCTGTAAACTCGGATAATTTTCCCAGACCGAAAAGATCTCCCTTTCTTGAAATTATGATCGATTTGTTTAATTTTTTGTAAGGGGATGTTCCGAATTCGACAACATTAAAGCCTTCCCTGATCAATCTGTTTCTCATTTTGCGGGCAAGTCCGGGAATTTCCGTTCCATTTAATACTTTAATTTTATTTACAGCAGACCTTCCCTTACCCATAATAAGAGGTGTCAGAAAATCATCTTCATAGATTTTATAGGAGATATCATCGGTAAAATAGAGATCATTTTTGAGATTGCCCGGAAGGATCGTTGTTATAAGGTCTCCTTTATTATAAATAATTTCTCCTATCTTTAAAACCTCCTGCGGGAGAAGGTTTGTCTTTATCGATCTTAATACTTCGGCAATAAATCTTATATTTAAGAATTTTTTAAGCCTCTCCTTAGTGTTATAAATTGTGAAAATTATATCCTGAATTCGGTCAAATTTTATATAAATGGAATTTTCACTGGCGCTGTTAATATATTTTACGATTTTATCTCCGTCAAAGTAATTTAAACCGAATTTGATTCCCGGAATATTGGCAGCCTGGTCCAGAACAAAGATATCCACGCCTTCAATCAAATCGGTTATTCTTTTTACATCAGGCGAATAGAGTTCCACATAAAAAGGGATGCTTATCTTCAGGTCCCGCAAAATTGATCTTCGAATAAGATTAAAATCGCTAAAATCAACGCTGTCAATTCTGACCGGTTTGCTTCCGCTCCTGTTCGGCTCAATACTATATGACGGGGGAATAAAGGTCATCCCTATATTGTTATTTTCCGGATTGATGCTGACTATAACAAAAAACCTGTGCCTGTTCTTATTGTAAGCATTGCTGCCTGCAATAAGAAGATTTATCATTTTTTTCGATTCGATCAATTTCTCAACGGCATTTCTTGTTCTGATATTATAACTGTAAATAACAAATAAAGCCGTTAATATTACGGATAGAGCAATTAGTGTAATTACTATTTTCTTTCTCAATTTCTATAGAGCCTCTTCCCATTTATATAATCTATTACTTTTTCAGGAACAAGATAATTAATACTAAGATTTTTTCTGATCCTGTTTCGAATGTAAGTTGAGCTTATTTCTATTAAAGGGTTATCGGCAAAGATCACGTTCCCCGGCAATCCGGTTATGCCGGAACCGTATTGTTCAGCAGATCCCCTTTTCATTACAATCAAAGAAACGCTTTCAAGCAGTTCCTTGTAATCCTTCCAAGTATCAATTTCATTATAGGAATCTGCGCCTATTATCAGAAAAAGCTCCCATTCCGGATTCCGCATCCTGATAGTTTTAACAGTTGTTATTGTATAGGAGGGAGACTCTGTTTCAATTTCCACAAGAGAGTAATCGAAAGACTTATTTTTTTCTATGGCTATTTTAACCATATTTACCCTGTCTTCGGCAGAAGTCATACAGTCAAGTCCTTTATGTACCGGATATTTTGAAGGGACGAATAAAATCTTATCAAGCGAATGGTCATCTCTGATGATCTCAGCATTGATCAAATGACCATAATGGACAGGATTAAATGTACCGCCGAAGATTCCTAATCTCAAAGCTACCTGATCTCTCCTTTGCCATATACAATATATTTCATTGTGGTAAGACTTTCAAGCCCCATGGCTCCTCTTGCATGAAGCTTCTCCGTGGAAATACCCACTTCGGCTCCAAGACCGAACTCTCCGCCGTCATGAAATCTTGTAGATGCATTCACAAAAACCGCAGAAGAATCCACTTCTCTCAAGAAAGTCTCGGCATTCAGGTAATCTGACGTTACTATTGCTTCGGAATGGCCCGATGAATATTCCGCAATGTGGCTCATAGCATCCTCAATAGAATCTACTATCTTTACGGATAATATAAGGTCAAGGTATTCGGTATGCCAGTCCTCCGGAGATGCAGGTTTAATCCTATCCGGGATCAATTGAACTGTTTTACTGCAGCCTCTGATCTCAACTCCCTCATCTATTAAAGCTTTGATCAAAGATTCTTTATACTTGTAATCTTTATGGATCAATAAAGTCTCCATGGCATTGCACACACCGGGCCGCTGAACCTTTGCATTTACAGATATACTTTTTGCCGTCTCCTCGTCAGCGCCGGCGTCAATAAATATATGACATAATCCCTTATCATGTTTTATTACCGGAATTGTTGAGATCTCCTTAACCATCTTAATGAGCCCTTCCCCTCCTCTGGGGATAACAATGTCTATATAGTTATTCATCTTAAGAAAGACAGGCACAAGTTCCCTGTCGGTTCTTTCAATCAGTGTTACAATATTTTCCGGTAAAGCGGACTCTCTCAAGGCTTCCCGTACAATAGCGTAAAGCGCACTGTTGGAATTGATCGATTCCTTCCCGCCTCTCAAAATCGACGCATTGCCCGATTTTATACAGAGGGCAGCTATGTCTGTTGTGACATTCGGGCGCGATTCATATATAACCGCTATAACTCCCAGGGGAACTCTCATGCGGCCAACCCTTATGCCCGACGGCATAACCCTCATATTCTCAACTGCGCCTACAGGGTCATCCAGCGCCGCTATCTCTTTCAGCGATGCCGCCATCCCCTTGATCCTGTCAGGATTCAATACAAGCCTGTCAAGTAATGCATCGGATAAACCCTTATCTCCTGCAGCGGTTAAATCCTTTTTGTTTTCCGATACAATATAATCAATTCTTTCAAGCAGTTTATGGGCTATACGATTTAATAGTAAATTCTTTTCACCGGTTGACAGTTTTGCAATAATTCGTGATGCATTCCTGGCTTTCTCACAAATACTTTCAATATATCTGTTATTATCCATTGTTTGTTCCTGAATATTTTTATTTTATTTCCGATTAACTTATTTCATATCTTTTATTAAATTTGACAAGGAAAATTTTAAAACAACAGCAACGCGTAAAATATCTCAATTCTATTTTTTCTTTCCCGCGGGCTCTGATCTTTCATTTAACTTTCCATCTTCATCAACTTTTACAACCCAAATATCTCCCTTTCCCGCGCCGAATTTTGAAGTAACCCCGGCAATAATATAACCTCTTGGCGTTCTTATTACTTTTTCTGCAACAAAGGCTTTTTTATAAAAACGCTCCCATATTTTATTGCCGTAGAAATCCGTTTTGACTATCCAGGCCATTTCATTAAACTTAAAGGAAGCCGAGGCAGACGATCCTGAAATTACAAAGCCATTGCCAATATCTTCAATATATCTTGCAGAATCATCCTCAGAACCGCCAAGAGTATTGTCCCATTCCAGTCTGCCATTTGCATCCAGTTTCAGCAGCCATGCGTCCTTTCCTCCTGCCCCCTTTGACTCCGTAGTAGCGGCAATAACATATCCGTCAGGCAAAACCTTTATTGAAGCGGCATAATCATCCATATTCCCGCCATATATTCTTTCCCATACCTTTCTGCCCTTTTTATCCAGTTTAACTACAATCACATCAGAAGCTCCATCTCTCAATATGTCTCCTATAAGGATATAACCGTCTCCGGTTTTTTTGATATCAACGCCTTTGTTAAGCGGCCCCTTCCCAAGAGCGTTGTGCCACCTTATGACGCCATGTTTGTCGGTTTTCACTGCCCAGATACTCTGCTTTCCCCTGCCGAAGGAACTTGTCTCTCCTACAAAAATATACCCGTCAGGTTCAACATCCATTGACCTTAAAACCTCATTGCCGGAGCCTCCCAGCATTTTGTTCCATATTATATCCCCGTCACTGTCTATCTTTAACAGCCAGGCATCTCTTGTCGCCTTTCCGGAAACACCGGTCATACCTGCAGCAATAAAACCTTTATATATTTTTTTCACTGCCAATGCTCTGTCGTAATCTCTGTTGCCATACTTCTTATACCAGACAATACTACCGCTTTTATCGATCTTTATGATCAATACATCGTCTTTATTATTCTCAGAATAAGTACTGCCCGCAATAATATAACCGTCAAAAACCCTTTCAATATCTCCGAATGTTTCATTGTTAGAACTTCCGTAAGTTTTTTCCCAGAAATATTTTGTATGAAGGGCAGGTGCTGAAGCAGTACAGGAAGCGAATAAACTGTTTACAATAATGAATATAAACAGTAATAATATTTTCTCTGCTGTTCCGATAATATTTAATTTCATCATAATATAATCATAAAATCCATGACATCGATCAATTCCGGCAAGAGTTATAAAGAGAATATCCCTTTTACAGTTTTCTATATTATCAGCAGGCAATAAATTAAAACATCGCTGAAATCTGTTACTCAAAATAAGAAGTCTTATCATTTGAAACATTATAGATCATGGCAAGGCTTTCTGCAATATCAATATATTTTTTTTCAGTATCAGTTCCTTTATCTTCGCTTATTATTTTGTCCAAAGCCTGTTGAAGCCTGCTCCTGTCTTCCTCTGTCATCTCTTTCTCAGCAAGAGGGAAAACAACTCTGTCTTCTTTCAGAATATGCCCCCGCAGCAAATCAATATATTCCCTGGCATGACGGGCAAAGGTCATTACTTCATCCATGCTGCCATGCGCCGCTTCTCTGAAAGATCCGTCCATACCGCGGACATGACTTCTTCCCTTCTCATGCTCACTCATAAGATCTGCAACATGATCAAAATTATCTTCTCCTTTAATATTTCTCTCTGTCATGATCGGAAAAAGATGATCTTCTTCTTTTTTATGATGCCATTCGTCGGCAAAATTCCTGAAAAAATCGATGGCCTCTTCCGCGCGTAAGAAGTTTATCTTCCCATGCATCATTCCTTCATCAACAATTTTTGCAAGACAGTCTATTACACGCTCGATCACTCTGTGTTCATTAATCAAAATCTCCACCATTGTCATAATAATACCTCATGTTATTTTCGATCAACAGCATTTATTATTTAAAAAGAGACAAAAGATACTGATCTGTTACAACTTTATATAATCTGAAAGAAATAATCAATTTTACTCCTCAAAGCAGGGCGGGAATTGTTCATCACCTCTGACACTATTTACTCAGAGATCACATTACTCTTTGCTCACCGGCCCATTGAGAAAAATTCATAATTGGGGATCATGTCCAGAAGATTGGCCAAGCGGTTTGCCATACCGAAAAAGGAGGTTATTGTGCCGATATCTCTGATATCTTCATCAGTAAAACCATGATCATTCAGTTTTCCGTAATCATCTTCACTTATTTCATCTGAATTAGCAGCAACCTTTAGCGCAAATTCCAGCATAACTTTTTGCCTTTTCGTTATATCGGCTTTACGATAGTTTACAGCTATCTGGTCTGAGATAAAGGGATTTTTAGCATAGATTCTCAAGATAGCTCCATGTGCAGCAACACAGTATTGGGACCTGTTAAAGCCGCTCACAGCAACACCGATCATTTCTCTCTCAGCAACGGAAAGTCCGCTCTCTTTCAGCATTAAAGCATCATAATAGGAAAAAAAAGCCCTGAATTCATCGGGCCTCTGAGCAAGGATCAGAAAAACATTGGGGATAAAGCCTATCTTCTTTTGTACATCAAGGATCCTTCGTTTTATATCATGGGGCAGGTCATCCAACCGCGGCACGGGGAACCTGCAAATACCTTTTTTTTCTGATCTATTCATAATTTTATTCGCTTCATAATTATTTGAACAATCCCCAAAAAACGACGCTGCGCAGCGTTGACGCACTGTAACTTTATGCTCTATGTTCTGAGTCAGCGGAAGTATCCTAATGTTAAAATATTCTGTCAATATTTTTTTGCAGCTCCACGGAAGCGCGGGAGGGCTGGCGGGAACTAAACAATAAAATAATTCATATCTATCAGAGGAAAAAATTTGCCTCCGAAGATAGGATTTATCCCGATTTCCTCTGCAAAAAGAAGCGAAAAGCCGAGGCCGATTTTTTAACATCCATGTCAAAATCGGCATTACCGGCATCCTGCCGGCAAGACTGTTTGAGTCCGAAATGAAGAGCAAGTTCTGCGCCGAACAGGATGTTCAAGTGCCGCAGTGTGCACGGATGCACATGAACTGCGGCCAGGCTTTTGAGCTTTTTTGCAGAGGATTTACTGTCTGTAGAGATAAAGGATGTTCCCGCCAGCCCTCCGGCTCCCGAAGTAAAAGTGCCTAAGTCGATCGAGTAATAAAGTAAATTGATACATAAAATTAAAGTCCCCTATGGGGGATTTAGGGGGTGCTCAAGAATAAGTTAAGGGGCTTAACAAAATAATATTTTTGCCCATATTTCCTATAAATCCGGAATGACCCTAAAACTTAAATCCCGATCTAAAAATAAAAAAGGATTTGACCAAAAAATCCAATATCCCATAAATACTAAAAACCAAAAAGGGAGTACTTGCCGTGAGTTATATGAATATAATAAATATTGAAGCTACTACTCTGCCCGACGCATGGTTTCAAACGGTTTATAAATGTATAGAAGCCGGAAGAGATTTCAAAATAGACAGAGGATCTTACGAAGGAGAAAAAAGGCTTGAATTTGATTATATAACAATTCATATTAAAAGGCCCGGGGAAAAACCTCTGCTTCCCCAAATCCCATCGCAGTACAATCTGCCGGACCCGGTCAACGACGACTATATTACAGACTATGTGCCTTACCTGATGACCGGAGAGCTGAAAGAAGGGGAAAGCTATACTTACGGGCAGAGAATCAACAAATATCCGCTTGAAAAGGATTTTGATAATTTAGTCGAAGATATACATATTATTGAAAAGGAAATATGGGAAAGCGAAAAGATAATTCAGAAGGATGAATTGGTGCGTTATGTCAGTCAGATGGAACTTATCATCTGGACATATAAAAATAAGGGCTACAGAAACAATCAGATGATAATGCAGGTTGGCAGGCCGTCGGACATACTGCTAACCGACCCTCCCTGTCTGAGGCATATTGATACGCGGATTCAGGACGGCAAACTCCATTTTTTTCCTTATTTCCGGTCATGGGACCTCTGGGGCGGATTCCCGGCAAACCTTGCGGCAATTCAGATGATGAAGGAATATATGGCCGGTGAAATAGGAGTTGAAGATGGAGAGATAATAGCGTCAAGTAAAGGACTGCATCTCTATAATTACGTCTGGGAACTTGCTGAGATTATACGCGGCAAAACAATTATGGAATTCAGAAAAGGCCAATAAACAATTAAACTTTATTTTCAGTTTAACAGAGTTTACGCAATCATTTGATAATGATTGCCGTCTGGCATGTTATCCTATAAAATCGATTGTATTGATCGCAATTGACTGTTCAATCAGCACGGAAAAAAATATTGACAGTAATTTTTTTTTTAATTAACTTAAAACAAGTGCAAGTGAAGTTTTCGATAAAATTATTAATGGCATAGTGTGTTTCAGGAAACGGAAGTAATTAACCTCCTTATGGGATTTATAAGCCTGGCGCTTTTTCTTGTTAAACGCAAGAACCTGCCTCGGCTGAACTTACTCTATTTCGGATATTTTTCTATTCTTTGCGCTCTTGTTTTTACTGTGATTGAAGGAGTGATTTTTAAAGATTTTTTTAATCTGCTGGAACATATGTTTTATGCAATTTCAGGAATTTTCTTTGCAGCGGGATGTTATAAATACTTTCTCTCAACTGAAAAAGATCCCGGAAAAACCGAATGAATATTATCTTCATATTTGATCTGATCGCTTCTCTCTGCTTTTTATTTGCTCTCGTCATAATATTTTTTTCCAAAAAAAAGAGTATAGACAATTCCTCTAAGTCATTCATAGCTCTTGCCATAGGAACATATTTTTTAGTCGGTTTGTCAAATATACTGGAACACGGCAACATAACAGATTACTTTGACCTCTACGAAGACTACCTGGAAATCCTTTTTTTACCATTCTTCCTGTTCTTCATTTATTCTTTACTCATCAGAGACGAACTGAACAAAAGAATAAAAGTAGAAGCAACTCTTAAGGAGCGAGAAGGACTCTACAGAACTCTCGTTGAAAATATAAATCTCGGCATTACGCTAATTGACAAAGATTACAATATATTAATGACTAATCCGGCTCAGGGCAGACTATTCGGGAAGAATTATAAAGAGACCATAGGCAAAAAATGTTTCACCGAATTCAGTAAAAATAAAAAAACAGCCTGCTCTAACTGTCCCGGAATAGAGTCAATGAGAACGGGTAAGATATGCATAACGGAAAAGGATGCCGTAAGAGATGACGGGAGCATAATTCAGATAAAAGTCAGAACTTTCCCTCTTCTGAATAACAGTAAATCACCTGTGGGTTTCATCGAAGTCATCGAGGATCTAAGCGATTATAAAATGATGGAGGAAGAGCTTATTAAAAGCCGGAAACTCGAATCAATCGGCATCCTGGCCGGAGGAATTGCCCATGATTTCAATAATTTACTGACAGCAGTAATTGGGAACCTCTCCCTTGCCAAAATGAATTTAAAAATCGACGACCCTCTTTATCAGCAATTAAGCGAAACAGAAAATGCGGCATATAAAGCAAAAGACCTCACCCAGCAGCTTCTCACCTTCTCTAAAGGAGGAGCGCCTATAAAAAAAACAACTACCATTTCGGAATTAATAGTCGATTCAACAAATTTCATATTACATGGAACTAATATCATTTCAAAATTCAATATCCGGAAAGACCTGTGGGCAATTGACGCAGATGAAGGTCAAATAAGTCAGGTCATATACAATCTTGTAACAAATTCAAAAGAAGCAATGCCGGATGGCGGTTTGCTTACCGTTACCGCGGAAAACATCAAAGATGCTCATTTAAGTATTCCCATTTTAAAAGAAGGGGATTATATAAAAATAACCGTAAGGGATACCGGAAACGGAATTCTCCCTGCAAATATTCCAAAAATTTTCGACCCCTATTTTACAACCAAAGGCAACGGCAGCGGGCTTGGCCTTGCCACTGCCTATTCAATTATCAGTAAACATGGCGGTTATATTACAGCCGGATCGGAAAAAGGGAATGGGTCGGTTTTTTACATATATCTGCCCGTATCTGATAAAGAGATATCCGCAAACAACGGAGTCAGTGAAAAGTTTCACCGGGGTTCCGGCAGAATTATGGTCATGGACGACGATGGGTCTATCAGAAAGGTTGTGAAACACATGCTGACAAAACTGGGTTATGATGTAATTGCGGTAAAGTCGGGGGAAGAGGCAATTGGAAAATACAGAGAATCATTAATTAATAAAGAAACAATAGATATCGTTATTCTTGACCTCACCGTACCCGGAGGGATGGGAGGCCTTGATACTATTGTTGAACTTAAAAAGTTAAATCCCCATGTAAAAGCAATAGTATCAAGCGGATACTCAAACGATCCTGTCATGTCGGAATACGGCAAATACGGATTCTGCGGAGTCGCACCGAAACCCTACCGATTTGAAGAATTGAGCATAATTCTTAGGAAACTGCTTGATATGGAGAAAAACGAATAAAAAGCAGGAATGTCTTAACCTCATTTTCATTCGCTTTTCAGCAGTATAATACTGAAGATACCGTCATTCTCATTCTCTATTCCCGCATCCTCAAGAAGTTTTCTAACATTATCAATTGTCTTTTTTTCTTCGACAATCCCGAAGAAGAGCGCCGACGTCCGTTCTTTAAGTTCTTTGGTTTTAAAAAAACCTGTAAATATATGGAACTCGTTGTTCAAGAGATTATCGTAATTTTCACCTTCTATATATGTTCCTCGCATAACGCCTGCAGATGTAAGCGCCAGAATAATATCCTCTTTGTATTTATAATCGAATAACTGAATTATGTAAAAATACATAGCCAACTCCTTATTTTGAACAATCAGGCTTTTGCAGGAATTTCCTTTGCTTTTGTCAAAGAAATTCTTGTTAAAACAGGCCCGATAATTTCAGTAATTATTGTTGTAAAAAGCAGAACATTTATCACGATACTTGCAAGTTCGGTTCCCGCTTTCCCGTATTCTTCGGTGCCGAATTTCTGACTCACCGACAGGGCAAGGGCAACGGCAACTCCCACCTGAGGGATAAGAGAAAAACCTATCCATTTTCTTACAACCGGCTGAGCTTTTCCTACAACTGCGCCGAAATAAGCCCCTCCGATCTTGCCCGCCATCCTCGACGCTGTATAGATCAAACCGAGCACTCCTATTTTCCCCACCAAATTAACATTAAGATGCGCTCCTGCAAAAATAAAAAATAAAGGCAAAATTATCGGATTTAACGAATTGGCAATACTGCCCGTTCTGCGGGAAAGATTATAATTGACATTCACTATAAAAGCGCCAAAAAACATAATGGCGAGAAGTTCCGACACATTGAGCAGTTCGGAGACTCCCAGTTGTATTAATATAAAGGCAAAAATTGACATCAGAATAATTTCGTTGTCTCTTATCTTTTTCATCATCATAATATAAACTATCCCGGACACAAGTCCGATAATAACCGACAAAAGGATATTTATCAGAGGTTTTACCATAATAACAAATACGGACAGATCTGTCCCCTTTAAAATATTGGAAGCAAAGATTGAAGCAAAGACATAAATGATCAAGGCAACTGCATCGTCAATACCCACAACACCCATAATTGTGGATGTTAAAGGTCCCTTTGCCTTATACTGCTGAATAACATAAACGGTTGCAGCCGGCGCTGTTGCCGATGCAACAGACCCGAGAATGAGAGCGTAGTAAAAAGGAAGAGAAGTAAAAAAAACAATGGAACACATTACTATGAGAAATGCAGCGAGAGCCTCAAATATTGCAATACTGATAATGGACCGCCCCAGTTTAAAAATAACATCTTTATTCAATTCGGAACCTATAATAAATGCTATAAGCCCCAGGGCAAGTTTTGAAATAAAATCCAGATTCTTCAGCATTGCGTCATCATACATTTTAACAAAAGATATACCCAGTATCACTCCGAGAATGATGTAGATCGTTACGGCAGGGATCTTAAATCTGTCAGAAACGTAATACTTTAAGATGAAACCGATAAAGAGAGTTAATCCGATATATAAAATTATATGTCCCATGTTATTCCCTTAAAATTTTTCAAATATTTTAGCAACCTCTTCTTTAGTGTTACAGGTTAGTATTTTATCTCTTATATTTTTATTCTTAATGATCAAAAATAATTTGGACAAAATTCTCAGGTACAGATTATGGTTATCAGGGCCGCCGATAAAAAAGATCAAATTTACAAGATTCTCGTCAATAGATTCCCAGTTAATGCCCTTCTTATGAACTCCGATTATTATAAAAAATTCATCAATCTCGCTCATCTTCACATGGGGTATAGCCACATTGTTTCCGATACCTGTGCTGAGGATAGACTCCCTCTCTTTAACCGCCCTTTTAAAAGCTTCAAAATCTTTTATTGCCTGAAAGGATCTTACCGAATCGACAAGGATGTCCAGAACTTCATCTTTATTTGCAGATTCAAGGAAACGAATTTTCTCTGTTAATATGTAGTCTTTTAAATAAATCATATCAGCCTCCTCTGCTGAAAGGTTTAAAGTAAATATAACTCAATCAAATTATTTTTAAATAAATACCGCTTTAATGCTTTAAAGAAAAATTGTCTGATTTAAATATAAATAATTCCGGGAATCAGGGTGAAAGAAAATTACGGGCTATGTATATGTAATAAAAACATTTTTTTGAAGACTGAACTTAAACTCTATTTCTAAATTTTGTTAGATTTCCATTTCCAATCATATTTTGACATTAAATATTTAAGCTGTTATTTTTCAATGTTTTTTTTAAATTTAAGAAATAAAGGTCGAATCCGTTTGACAATACAGACCGGGAAGTACAATTTGACACTTCACGTTATAAATAAAACGAAACTTTAAAGGTAAACAGAAAAGACCTCTCGTCAGGATGAAAAGATGAATAAGATAAAAAATATAGCAATAATAGCGCATGTTGATCACGGCAAAACAACACTTGTAGATGCAATGCTCAGACAGACCGGTGTTTTCAGGGAAAACCAGAAGATTGAAGAAAGGATCATGGATTCCAATGACATTGAAAAAGAGAGGGGGATAACAATATTTTCCAAAAATGCGTCGCTTTTCTATAAGAATTACAAGATCAATATTGTGGATACTCCGGGGCATGCCGATTTCGGAGGCGAAGTGCAGAGAATAATGAAAATGGTCGATTCCGTTCTGCTCCTTGTAGATGCCTTTGAAGGGCCCATGCCGCAGACAAAATATGTTTTAAAAAAATCCCTTGAACTTGACTTAAAACCGGTTGTTGTTATAAACAAAATAGACAGGCTCAACAGCAGACCCGAAGCGGTGCTGGATATGATATTTGACCTCTTCGTTCAGTTAAATGCATCTGACGAACAGCTTGACTTTCCGGTAGTCTATACATCCGCGAAAGAAGGAATTGCCAAATATGAAATTGAAGACAAGAACAGCGATATTACTCCTCTCCTTGACACGATAATAAACAACGTGGAAGACACAAAAGGCAATTGGGACAAACCCTTTCAATTCCTTGCTTCGGCAATAGAATACGACAATTATCTGGGCAGAATAGGAACCGGGAAAATTTACAACGGAAAAGTTTCTCAGGGCGACGAAGTTATCCTGCTGAAAAGGAAGGGGGAAAATAGAGTTCACAGGATAATAAAAATTTTCTCCTATGAAGGTCTTAAAAAGACGGAAGTAAAAGAAGCATTTGCCGGGGATATTGTATCTCTTGCAGGACTTGAATCAATTGACGTTGGAGAAACGGTTGCGGACAGGGAGAATCCGCAGCAACTGCCTCTTATTGATATAGACGAACCCACGCTGGCAATGACCTTCATCCCCAACAACTCTCCCTTCCTGGGAAAAGAGGGAAAATATGTTACTTCTACAAATGTATGGAACAGACTGCTTAAAGAAACCGAAAGCAATGTAAGCCTTGTCATTGAAAGGTCGGAAAGTTCAGATTCTTTTATAGTCAAAGGCAGAGGCGAACTTCAGCTCGCTGTTCTCATTGAAAATATGAGAAGGGAGGGATACGAATTTCAAGTATCAAAACCGGAAGTTATCTACAAAGAATTAAAAGGCAAAAAAACAGAGCCGGTTGAACTTGCCGTCATTGACGCAGCAGACGAATTTGCCGGAGTTGTCATTGAAAAACTGGGCATAAGAAAAGGAGAAATGATAAATATGTCACAGGGCAGCGACGGTTATACAAGACTTGAGTTCAAGGTCCCCTCCAGAGGATTGATCGGCTTCAGGAATGAATTTCTTACAGAGACCAGAGGAACCGGAGTACTGAATCATAGCTTTTACGGTTACGAATATTATAAAGGCCCTATTCCCTCAAGGCCCAGAGGCGTTCTGGTCCAGATGGAGAAAGGGATATCCCTTTCCTATTCACTTGACAACCTGCAAAGCAGAGGTATTCTTTTTATCGGTCCCGGAGTGGAAGTTTATGAAGGAATGATCGTAGGCGAACATAACAGAGAAAACGATCTGCCCGTAAATGTCTGTAAAGGCAAAAAATTAACCAATATCCGGGCTGCCGGCTCCGACGATGCCGTTAAGCTGACCCCGCCAAAGCAATTCAGCCTTGAACAGGCTCTTGAATATATTGAAGAGGATGAACTTCTTGAAATAACCCCGCAGAGCATAAGAATGAGAAAAAAAATATTGAACAGAATCGACAGAAAACGGGCAAGAAAGACAGTATAAAATAAAAATCACTAATTTTAATTATTAAGGGGGAAAAATGAACAAGCTGCTGGGACTTTTATTGATAGACAGTGATGAAATTACAACATCTCAACTGGCAGAAGCCCTGAATTACCAGGATAAGAATGGCGGCTTCCTGGGAGAGATCCTTATTAAAATGGGTTATATCGATAAAAATACTCTTGAAAAATATCTTAAAAAACAGGAAAAACTGAAATAATTTTTATGGGGAGCAGATCTCTTCAGCTGGGCAGTACCGGAATACTGCTTAAACAGAATTATATTTTTCAGACACGGGAATTTCGCCTCTGAGCTTTTCATCATCAAAATAACGAATAAAATCTCTCACATAAAATGGAATTACAATTCTATTTAGATAAATTTTAAAATCTTTTTCAATTCTTTCTTTTGGGATGCTCCATTTGTCCGAAGCAATTTCAAAAATACGATATTCGCTTGTATCAAGGCGCCAGGAAATTTCTATAAGTTTTTCAATTTCGGTCTTTTTTCTGTTTCTTATATTTTTCGCTCTGTAGAAAACAGTAAGAAAATATAATACCAGAAATATTATTATCCATGTAACCTTGAAAGAAATTATTTGTTTAATGTCAAATTCCATAATTGTCAAAGGGATCCGAAATATTACATATATCAAAAAGCATCGATTTTGTCCCTTGACAAAGGGCAAAATCCTGATCAAATCATATACCGATTCATTTAATATGGAAATCTTCAATGATGATCGGTATATATAAAAAACAATTATTTTAATAATGTCAAGATAATCTTTAAATATCTTTTCTTATTTTTACAACCTTTAGCCCTAAATGTATTCTTAAATTTTTTTCTTGACTTTCCGGAGCAGTTATTATATTATTCAATTTATGAATTGAATAATATAATAACTGAATCCGATCAATAATTTAACCGGAGTAAAAAGCTAATGGAAGGACGCCAGTTCAAAAATTCCATATTTGAGCAATTCGCAAAGATCGCCCATGCCTTTGCCAGTTCAAAAAGACTTGAAATTATTGATGTACTCTCTCAATGCGAACGGGACGTTGAATCACTGGCACAAGAGGTAAAAATGACCACTGCCAACACCTCAAGGCATTTGCAGGTTCTGAAAAATGCAAGACTTGTAGAAAACCGTAAAGACGGCGTGAGGGTGATCTACCGAATCGCAGACGATGATGTTATAAACTGCTGGCAAAGCCTTCAGAGTCTTGCAGAAAACAGACTGGCCGAAATTAAAGAGATCACACGCATCTTTTTAAGTGAAAGAGACATTATGGAAGCCGTATCCCGTGAAGAGCTGTGGAATCGTATCAAATCCGAAGATGTTATTGTTCTGGACGTACGCCCCAGAATAGAATATGAGAGCGGGCATATTCCAAAGGCCATATCAATCCCTCTTCCGAAATTAAAGAACAATATCGAAAAAATACCAAAAGATTGTGAAATTGTCGCTTATTGCCGCGGACCCTACTGCGTTCTGGCAGTTGAAGCTGTAAGATTTCTGCGCAAAGCAGGTTATAATGCGGCTCTTCTTGAGGACGGCTATCCAGAATGGAAAGAGGCACACCTGCCTGTTGAAAAAGGAAGCAGTAAAAAACAGGGATTCCCCGCATATAAGAATTTTAAATAAAAGAAATAATGTAAAAAAATTAAATATTTCAAAGGAGGATAAAATGAGCAAAGATAATAAAACTAAAATCACTTTTTATCTCAATGAACCACAAGGGAAAACCTGAAAACATTTTACTGAGATGATGCCCGGTCTGGGTAAAAAATTTCCCGTCGAAATTGAAGTAATATCAAAACCAAGAAAAGAATACCAAAGCGATGATTACAAAATCACGGGCATGCCTTCAGCTCCGGCAATTATGATGGACAATAAATTGGTTGCGACGAAGGATGTTTCATTAGATTTTCTTGAGAAGGTTATTCACAAACATCTCGGTATGGATTCATAAATATAAGCTGTAGAAGCGGGTTTTAAACCCGCTTCTACAGCTTAAATAAATAATTATGGTGAAAAAAATGGAAAAAATACTCTATACTGTAAATTTGGCAATACATATACTTGCTGCTGTCTTCTGCGTTGCCGCTCCCTTTTATCAATTGCGGTGGGTCAAGCAGCGAAGCAAATTGGGGTATCCGATTATATATCCCTTTGACAGAGCAATGGAGAATGTACTTGGATTACAGGTGAGGCTGTGCTTTACTTTTATTACTATTATGATCATTACCGGTTTTGCTTTCCCGCTGATCCACTATGCTTTTCACGGAAAATGGCGGAATGTTTCATCACTGTCTCTGGTAATTTTTTCTGCCAAAACAGTACTGGCCTTTATTGGACTTGCAATAACGGCTCACGGGATATGGTTTCTCGACCCTGTAATTCAGAAGACATTTGCTTCTTTCTCGCCTTCTGAGGAACCTCCTGATGAACTGCTGAACAGGTTCTGGGCTCTCAGAGCAAAAAGAAAAAAATTATGTCAATTCTGTTTTGGGTTGGCTTTAACAATTGTAATTATAACCCCTATTCTCAGGTTTTATAAATGAAGGAAACCAAAAAAATAGTTAAACAATGCACGGATTGCGGTGCCTGTGTTAAAAGATGTTTATTCTTAAGCCATTACTGTGATTCGCCGAAGGAACTGGCAAAGCGCTTTACGCGAAATCCTCTGGAGAATATTGATATACCGTATACATGCTCCCTTTGCGGGTTATGCGAAAAGGTGTGCCCCGAAAACCTGAATCCGGGAGACATGTTCCTTGAGATTCGGCAGAAATTTTTCAGTACTTCTCAGGGCAAAGCACTTCCCCAAGACTTTGTCTACAATTTTTTGATCACAAAACTGAGAGGCATTAAAAATCATCAGATATTCAGCTCAAGCTCTTTCTTTACTTTAAGCAAGCTTCCTAAAAATTATTCAGGTGATAACCCGAAGAGTGTTTTCTTCCCCGGATGTTCACTTCCCGCATATTCACCTGATCTGGTTTTAAAAACATATAAATATTTAATGCAAAAAATCCCCGGCATCGCAATAGTTCTTAACTGCTGCGGAAAGCAGAGCAAAGACATGGGAGATAACGATAGATTTAATTCCATATTAAACAATACTCTTAAAAAATTCTCTCATCTGGGAATAGAGGAGATAGTTGTTGCCTGTATCAATTGCCATAAAGTATTAAGAGAGCATAGCCATATTAAACTGAGGACTGTTTATGAAATCATTGCAGAAAAGGGGCTGGATTCATGTTCTCCCGATTCTCCGGATATTTCCGGTTTCAAAGAAGTTACGATCCATGACTCCTGTCCTGCGAGATACATTCACGATGTTCAACAAGACGTAAGGGCTATTGCATCGGATCTTGGATTTCAATTAATTGAAATGAAAAATAAAAAGGATTTTACCGAATGCTGCGGAGCAGGCGGATGTGCTCCCTCAGGCAACAGGGCGCTTACCGACAGGCACACAAAAAAACGAACAGACCAGGCAAAGGGACAACTTGTTTCCTATTGCGCACACTGCCGTGAACATTTCTCGTCCTATAAGCCGTCGCTCCATATTCTTGATCTCTGTTTCGGTACATCCGACAAAAACCGTATCAGAGTATATCGGGACAGCTGGAAAAACTGGTTAAATAGGTGGTATTTAAAAAAAAGGCTTCAAATAATGAGATTTTAATTTATCTTTGATTTATAGTTTGATAAATATCAGAAAGATTGAGACAAGGTTTGGCTATAATTATGGATAAAAAAAAGTATCCTCCTCCTATAATCCGCTCTAAAAGATACGATGAGCCGTCGCAGTTCTTGCCTGAAAATATGCTGCGGGAAGCAAGACGTCAAAAAAATATTCCCAACGGACAGATACCGCCCATCTGCATACTTGACCCGGACGGGGATATAGTCCGCAATCTACTGAAAGGAGGAGATGCGGAGCCTCACCCCTGCTGGGCTTGTTATCACTCCCAATTATACTGTTTCATAAAAAGAGGAATAAGGTTCGGCATAATCGGTTGTGCTGTTGGAGCTTCCTATGCGGTACTGCTTGCAGAAGAGCTATTTGCCTCAGGCTGCCGGTTCTTAATAAGCATAACCTCATCCGGTCAGATAAATGAAACGGAAAAACCTCCCTTCTTTGTTTTGATCGAAAAAGCTTTGAGGGACGAAGGAACCAGTTATCATTATCTTCTGCCTTCAGATTATTCATATATTGATAAAAAGCTGCTCAGTATGTTTAAAGGCACATTTGATAAACTCGGCTTTAATGTAAAGAGCGGCGCTACATGGACGACCGATGCCCCCTTCAGAGAAACCAAAACTGCCATTGAATACGCTCGGACACAAGGGATACTGGCAGTTGAAATGGAAGCTGCGGCTCTCTATGCTTTTGCCAAAGCGCGGGAAAAAGATGTTATCTGTTTTGCCCATGTTACAAATCGGATGGGAACTGTTGAAAACGATTTCGAAAAAGGCGAGGAAGAGGGCAGTAAAGATGCTCTTGACCTGCTGACATTAACGGCAGAGAGATGGATGGATAAAACCGCCGGGGGAAAAATCCGGGGGCAACTCAAATAGAACAGCGTCGATACTATGGTTTACTTTCAGCAAGCAGTTCCTCTTCGATTTCCTCAAGCATTCCCTTTATCTTCCGTTCATTTAAAGGTTTATGGAATAATCCCTTATACGGCGTTTTCATGATTCTCTCTTCAATTTTCCGATTGCTCAATGCAGTAAGGAAAACAACATTCAGACTTTTTATATGTTTTCGGCACATTTCAACAACTTCAATACCGTCAATATCATCAAGAAGTATTATATCCATAAATACCAGGTCAGGCTTCAAAGCGATGATCTCCTTAATCGCTTCCTCGCCGCAGCCGGTATTTCCAATAACTTTATGACCGTATCTTTCCAGTATCATCTTGAGATGCATATATGTAACTTTTTCATCCTCAACAATATAGATATCCATTATCCACTCTCCTTAAGTTTGAACATAATCTCATAAACAAGCCCGTCACTATTTGAAATTTTAAGTTTCCCCCCAATCTGTTCAGTAAGATTACGGATTAGAGTAAATCCAAGAGAACCGTTGTTGTTTAGAAACTTTTTTTGATCTATATCCGGTATGCCTATCCCGTTATCGCTAATCCTGAGCATTATGAATCTATTATCCTCTATTGATACTTTAATCTCTATATTGCCTTTCATATCTCCGGGGAATGCATGTTTATATGCATTTGAAATGATCTCATTTATTATAAGTCCTATTGGTATGGCATCATCAATTTTTATATTAATGGTTCCTTTATGATGAAAGCTTATGCTAACCTTATCCATATCATAAAATTCGTTAAGGTTTTCAGATAACTTCTTTATATATTCATGAAGCGGCATAAATGAAATACTTTCTGTATTATAAAGGAGTTCATGTGTCAATGCCATTACGCTTATACGCGTTCTGGATGCGATCAAGCCTTCTACTCTGTCATCTGCTCTATTGCTGCAGTCGAGTGAATCTTCAATTTTATACTGCTGAAGCGCAAGAAGACTTTCAATTATCTGCATATTATTTTTTACACGGTGATGAATCTCTTTTAAAAGTATCTCCTTTACTTCTGCAGCTTTCTTAAGATTTTTATAATCTCTGGCCCGATGTTTTTCATACCTGATCATTAGAGAGCTTACTATTGCCAAAGCTATGATAATAAGTGCCATCAGTACTTTAAAACTCATGCTGGAAGCTCTGAGATGAGCCAATGCATCGGCGCTGATCAAAGCCAAAGTCTTTTTAATGATCAGACTTACTTCATGTCCATACTCATCTGTTTTTATATCTATTTCAGAACCGGACAATACTTCTTCAGTAAGGTTTGCTCTTTTATGTATCTGTTCCTTTAATACTATTAAGTTATTTATTATTTTTCCAACAAAAAGTTTAATTGTATTATGCCTGCCATTGGAATCAATGGTTCCATAATGATGTTCAGCCGGTTCAATTATATTAGCAGCCAGCTGCTTTGCTTTATCAAGATGATCATATATTATATCCGATGATATATCTTTGTTCCTGGAAATCATCTCCTTATACAACAGGCGAGCCCGGAGGCATTCTATTTCTATTTCTTTTAAATTTCCCAGAACAGGGTATACTTCCTCTATAGTATCCTCATGTTTTGTATGAGTATATACGCCAAGAACAGTTGAAATAAAAGCAATTATGAAAAGTACTAATAACAGCTTTTTCATTTGTTATAAGGTATTTCCCATGTCTATAGAACCTGTAAACCCGCCGATTCGAAAGAAAAAATCACTTTTAAAGCTCTTGCACATTCGGCAATGTCATCATGCAAAACTGACCTGCAACATTTTGTTAGCCATACCGTATATGTTGTTTTACATCATATACGGTATGGGCTGTATACACCGAATTTTCAAATACTTCATCCTGCCGGAATTCCCGGCTCAGTGCGTGTTTTTTTATTCCATACAGCCAATTGTTTTACCTGCCGCCAAATTTCTTCGGATCACCTTTATATCCAAGTGCTTTCCAGTTGAGCCTTCCTTTTTCGCTATGGCAATCATTACAATCAAGAGCTTCCGATTTTGGCGCTACCATATGGTTAATGGGCCACAGCATCTCTGTTTTTATCCATCCGTATGAGCCCGAATAGGGAAGACCTGCCTGTTTCATGCCTGATCTGAACGATCTATTCCAGTCCCAAGTTTTCCAGAATCCGCCCTTGCCGAAGAGATGAGGGACAATAAGCCTTTTATTTACTTTGTCATAGGCCTGTATGCCTCTCATTACTTTAAAAGGCATAATTCTTGCTTTAGGATCCTTAATACTTCCATGCTGCCTGTTAAAAACGAATACTTTATTCGGATCTTTGATTTTATCTCCTATAATATGAGAATCCTGTTTACCATTGTACCAGAAGTATTCCGGAACAACATTCTTTTCCCACCTGAAAGAGCCTTTTTTCTTATGCCATGTGAGCTTGCCATATTTATCTTTGGTCATTTTCCTGTTTTCTCCGGCTGTTGACCAGTCCCACCACATTTTTGTAGGCTGCGCCCTTGCAAATTCCGGTATATGACAGGTCTGACATGCAACAGATGACAAGTGTTTGTTTAAAGTATCATTTTCATGTACCTTATCCTTGTGACAATCAGTGCACCCTAAATGATTTGCTCCCAGAGCAAGAGAGGCGTGAAGAGCCCCCATAATATTATGGCTTTCAGATTTATGACACTTTGTACATGAAAAATTCATTCCTCCCATATGAACATCCAGATCCTTATCAGGAGATTTTAAACCGGAATCAAGATCCCCATGCTTGACAGCATCGCCGCCCCCGCCATAGAAATGACAGGTACCGCAATTATTTCTGGTTGGCTTGCCTACATTTCGGGCAATTTTTTCATAATCCGGTGGAAAGAAGGTCTTCTTTTTCATAAAAACCGTTTTTTTAGTTACCGGATAACCTGCTTTAGTTGGAAATTTCTTATATGTCCCTGTCCGGTCATGACAAACAAGGCAATCGATATTCTCTTTTTTTGTAAAATCGAAACTCTTATCCTTCCAGCCGTATCCGATATGACAGCTTGTACATCTTGGCCAGTTAGAAATAACAGCAACACAATAGTTGTTTAAAATATTTGCTTTCCCAATACGTACTCTTTTATATCCCCTTTTTACTTTTTTTGAACTAAGCCAGTTCCAGTGCTGGGTTTTGAGGATATCATCCCCCACCTCTTCATGACACTGGAGGCATTTTTTTGTAACATCCTGCGGCGTTTTAAAGGGCCCTTTAATCTGCGAATGATCCGGAATTTTTTCTACAACGGAACCCTTCATACCGCAGGACACCGATAATATAAAAGCCGCTATAATAATCAACAATTTTAATAAAACTCTCATAAGCAAGCCTCCTGGTATTATATTCTATAATATATTTTTTATATATCACCCAATATAATACTCCGGCTTCCAAGTCAAGAATTATTTATCAGTTTCTTAAATTATATAATTAAAATTTACTAATTTACTTTATTTCTCAAAGCACAGCTATGGGTCTGCTTAATTTCGAATTGCTGTACTTCAAACTTGAATTCGGGTTTTTTCGTTCTCGTCCGTGAGATAATTTCTTGACATTTCAGGACTGAATGAAAAGTTGAACTAGTAGAATACAATTCAAAATAAAATATTTGATCATTTTCATAAAGTAAATACCCCGAATTTAAAATATAAATATTATAAAATTAAATTCAGGTCTGTGGAAATCAAAAACAGGTATTATAGAGAATGATAGATGTTCCTAAATTTTATCCTATCTTTAAAAATGAAATTGAAAATATCAATGAAAACCCTGATTTTTCAGGGATATGTTATATCAGACTTGAAAAAGAGATCCATGAGCCTCTGGATATACTTAGAGTAACCTCTTCTTATGACATTCCGGAACTCCTTTTTTTTAAAGACAAAAACAGCATAAATCAATTTGGCGGATTAGACAGCTCTCTGGTCATTAAAGATAAAAAACCGGAGCAGATATTCCCAAAGCTAAACAGAATTCTCGATATTGATAAAAGAATAAGACTTTTCGGAGGATTCAGCTTCTCTCATGATTATACAGTGCCGGAGGAATGGAAAGACTTCAATAACTGCAGGTTTACTCTGCCTTTTATAGAAATACATAAGAAAGGGAAAAACTCACTCGTTATACTGAACTTTTACAGCGAATCCAATCCTACAATTAAAGAGATAAAATCTCATATAAAGAAAAAGCTTCTATCCATTGACTCAAGAATTTTAAAAAGCAAACCGGCAGGGAGGTTTGAAAGCGATGAAGAGATCCTTATCCCTGAAAAAGAAGAATGGGTAAGGATCATTAACAATTCGTTGAAGTTAATAAAGGAAAAAAAAATAGAAAAGATAGTACTTTCCAGAAAAAAGATAATCAGAAATAAAAATTTCTGGAATTTATATGCCATATTGAATAAATTAAACAACCTTCGCGAAGAATCTTTTCTATTTTTTTATAAAATAAACAGTGACCTTGCCTTTCTTGGAAGATCGCCGGAAAGGCTTTTTAAAATCAAGAAGAATACACTAACGGCTGAAGCAATAGCAGGCACAAGACCAAGAGGCATTGATCCCCGGAATGATAAGATGTGGGAAGAACAGTTGATCAGCTCTCCCAAAGAACTTGAAGAACACAGAATCGTTTCACGTTTCATTAAAGAACGGATGGGAAATTTCTGTACCGACTTAAAAACGATTAAGAACGAATCCGTATTAAAACTGCAAAACCTTCAGCATATTATAACACAGTATTCGGGAACAATAAAAAATAACCTGAACTTTCAGGATATTATAAACTCATTCCATCCGTCTCCGGCAGTGGGCGGCCACCCTCAGGCAACTGTTCACAAGGTTATACCGCGGCTTGAACCCTACCACAGAGGTTGGTATGCGGCGCCCATAGGATGGATAAGGAAGGGAGAAGGGAACTTTGCTGTAGCGATCCGCTCGGCTCTGATAAACGGGAAAGACCTTCACATCTATGCCGGAGCCGGAATTGTACTGCAGTCCGACCCGAGAGCGGAATGGAACGAAACAGACAACAAGATGGATAATTTTCTCAACGGCCTTGGAGAACTTTAATGTCTAAAACCCTGCTGAACCAGAACATAAATATGATCTGGGCATCGCTTATTATTGACGAGCTGATTAAAAACAGTATCTGCAAATTCTTCGTATCCCCGGGCAACAGAAATGCGCCTTTAATAAGCGCCCTCGCATATAACAACAGAGCGGTAAAGATCACATCAATTGACGAAAGAGCTGCAGGATATATGGCTCTGGGACATGCAAAAGCCACCGGAACTCCCGGTGTACTGGTATGCACATCCGGGACAGCTCTGTCAAACTACTATCCTTCTGTGATAGAAGCATTCCGCGACTGTCTCCCAATGATAATTATCAGCGCAGACAGACCTCCGGAGCTGACCGGAAGCGATGCCAACCAGACAATAGACCAGATAAATATTTTCGGCAAGTTCTGCCTTGACAACCTGAACCTGCCCTGCCCCACAGAAGAATATCCGCTGCGAGCTCTTCTGTCAAAGATCAGCCATCTCGTTAATATCAAGGAGGGGCCTGTTCACATCAATTGCAGATTCAGGGACCCCCTTATCCCGGAAATCAACAGTGGAAAAACAATATCAAAGGCTTACATAGAAGAAGCAAAATCAATCTTTGATAATGACAGCCCTCTGTTAAATTATTCAAGGACAAAGAGAACTCCGGAAAGCCTGTCTGAGATCAACCGGTTACTCAACAAAACGGAGAGAGGCATACTTATAATAGGGAGGCTGCACCCCTTTGAAGATAAAAAGACTCTTCTGGATTTTTCCGAAAAATTGAAGTGGCCTCTTTTCTGCGATATAGGTTCCTCGCTCAAATTTTCAACCGGCACCGATAGTGTTATCCCCTTCTTGGACCATCCTGAGATCATAAGGATAATAAATGATTATTCGCCCCATACGATCCTTCATCTCGGATACGGGCTGGTGTCAAAGCACTTTTATGAAAATATACTGAAAAAGAATAAAACCGCATATATTCAGGTAAATCCGGGCGAAAAACTGCAGGACCCCGCCCACAGGCTCAATTATAAAGTAACTGCCCAAGTATCCGAATTTATTAAGAAGGTAGAAATAGCCCATGAAAGGCCACTGGATCATGCCAAAAGAGATCAACTCCTTGATTCAATCAATTTGGTCAACTTGAAACTTAAAGAAACCGCAGTATACAATAGTCTCACATTCCCTCTCATAGCAGATATTATTACATCGCTTATTCCGGACGGCAGCGCATTGTTTCTGGGCAACTCCTTAACCGTAAGAGAATTTGACAGGATAACATTAAAGGATAAAAAAGATATCACCGTAGTAGCCAACAGAGGCGTCAGCGGAATTGAAGGCAGCATTGCAACATCAATAGGATATGCGGATTCATCCGGTAAAAGGACCACATCCGTACTGGGAGATGTGGCTTTTCTGCACGACATGAATTCGCTGATCTATTTCAACAACACTGAGTCCCCTCTTATCCTGATAATAATTAATAATGGAGGAGGGAGGATTTTCGAACGGCTGCCCGTTAAGAGTTTCCCGAAAATTCTTGATCCTTTGATGCTGACCCCGCATAATTACAGCTTTAAACTGCTCGCAGAACAGTTTGGTATCCCCTATTATTTCGTTTCAAAACCGGATGAATTAAATAAAAATTATGAAATTGCTTTACAAAAAAATGATAATGCATTAATTGAGGTCATTTTAGCAAACAGCGACGATCTTGATCTTTTTTATAAGAGGAATAATATTAAAATCACTTATAGGAGAATAGAATGACTAAAAAATTTGACTGGATAAAAGCAAAAGACTACAAAGAAATATTGTATCACAAATATAATGGTATTGCTAAGATCAGCATTAACAGACCCGAAGTACATAATGCCTTTACGCCGTTAACAGTAAAGGAGATGATAAATGCCCTTGATGATGCGCGAAACGATCCTAAGATCGGCGTAATAATCTTTACAGGAGAAGGAGGAAAGGCATTCTGTTCGGGCGGAGACCAGAGAGTGCGGGGAAATGCGGGTTATGTAGACAGCGAAGGTATCTCCAGATTGAATGTTCTTGATCTTCAGAAGGATATCAGGTCCTGCCCCAAACCTGTTATTGCCATGGTGGCAGGTTATGCTATCGGAGGCGGCCATGTGCTTCACCTTGTTTGCGACCTTACAATTGCAGCCCACAATGCCGTTTTCGGCCAGACAGGTCCCAAAGTGGGCTCATTTGACGGCGGTTTTGGAGCCAGTTACATGGCAGATGTAGTGGGAGCAAAAAAAGCCAGGGAAATATGGTTCCTCTGCAGGCAGTACAGCGCAGAAGAAGCCCTTGATATGAAACTTGTCAACACAGTGGTTCCTCTGGAAAGGCTCGAAGAAGAAACCGTAAAATGGTGCGAAGAAATATTGCAGCATTCCCCTCTTGCCCTGAGATGTTTAAAAGCCGGATTTAATGCAGGCACAGACGGACAGGCCGGGATTCAGGAACTGGCAGGCGCTTCAACACTTCTCTTCTATATGACCGAAGAGGGACAGGAAGGGAAAAATGCTTTTCTGGAAAAGAGAAAACCGAAATTTAACAGATTTCCCAAACTGCCGTGATAAGATAATACTATGTGAACTTCTCTTTATGGAAATCAAGAATATTTCAATTTTCCACTATGATATACCGCTTACTGAAAAAATAAAGATCTCCGGGCGCACTATCGAATCCAGAAAAGGCTATCTTCTTATTCTCGAAGACGAAAAAGGCAGCAGAGGATATGGGGAGATCTCCCCCCTGCCCGGTTTTGACACTGTCTCAATGAAAGCCTGCTTTGAAGAACTTGCAGCCTTTAAAAGAACCCTTGCCGGCCAAGAGTTTTCCGTTGGAAGGATCAATTTTCACTCCGACTTTTTTGCGCTCTTTAAAACAGATAAACAGTATAATCCTCCGGTTAAAACAGGGATAGAATGCGCTCTGTTAATGTTACTGTTAAATTCCGGCAATAAAGATGCGTTGAATAAATTCAACTTTAACAGCAGCGATATCAGAGTAAAACTTAACGGGCTTTATAATCCTTCACCCGGAAAGTCCCGCAAAAGACAGCTTCTCTACCTCAAAGATTCCGGTTTCAAAACAATAAAAATAAAGATCGGAAGAATGCCGCAGGATATGGAGATAAAGAGGATCAGAGAACTATACGATTTTTTTAACAAAAATATCACAATAAGACTCGATGGGAACCGTTCGCTTAAGTATAGTGACTATATGAATTATTACAGGTCTCTGAATGACATAAATATTGAATATGTTGAAGAACCTCTTGCGCCTGACCAGACGGCATCTTATGAAAAAAAAGAAATAAAATGGCCTCTGGCTCTTGATGAATCTGTTATCGGTTTTATTGATCCCTGCGATCCTTCTGTGAAGGATATTCCCCCCTATGTTGATACAGTAGTTCTAAAACCGACATATATTGCGGGACTTCACAACATTATTAAATTTATTGCAGAAGCCAATAGGGCCAATATAAAAATCACACTAAGCTCCGCATTTAACACGGGCATTACAATAGCGATACTCTCTCTTATAACAGGCTTAATAGATAATCATTCCAAAAGGCCGCACGGCTTTGACACATACAAATACATGAAAAAAGATATTATAAATAACAGACTTCACATCAGGAACGGAACAATGTTTATACCGGGATCTTTTTTTACAGAGGGTCCCCATATAAACTTTAAAATGCTCAGAGAGGTTGACCTGTGATCATTGACTTTATAGAGGGAAAATATTTCAACCTTGATAAACTTCTTGATACCTACAGCAACAACATTGCAATTGCAGCACCATCGGGGAATATCAGATACAGGGATATAAAGAATATTCTTGTAAATGCCTCAGCCGCTTTGAAAAATTCCGGAATAAAAAAAGGCCAAAAAATAGCGCTGTATAAAGAAAATTCGGCAGCTCACCTCATCTTAATGCTTCTGTCATGGATCATGGACTTTATATATGTGCCGCTGAATTTCAAAACACCCATAGGGGAAACCCTTGAGAAGATGGATCATGATTTTATCTTTTGTGACGCAATAATAAATAACTCTGATAATAAGATCCTGAAGACAGATATTATTTTTGAAGAGGATCCAGACACAGGCAGGAAATCCCATCTAAAAAGAATAGATACAGGCAGAGAAACCACAATTGTTTACACATCGGGAAGCACAGGTACTCCCAAAGGAGTTGTTCATACTGTGGGAAATTATATTTACAGCTCCATTGGGACAATAGAACACCTCAAAATGAACAGCACCGACAGGTGGATACAAAGTCTTCCCCTCTATCACGCAGGAGGCATCCTGATCTTCATAAGAACGCTCCTTTGCGGAGGAACAACAGTTCTTCCTATGGATATGAAGGATATAACTCCTGAGATACTTGATAATAGAAGCACTATTATCTCCCTTGTGCCCACTCAGCTTATCCGCCTAATTGAAAACGGCATGATAGTAGAATCGCTCCGTTCATTCAAAGCCATATTGCTGGGAGGCGCTCCCGCGCCGAAATGGCTTATTGAAAGATCCATTGCTCTGGAACTCCCGGTAATAATAACTTACGGCTCAACCGAATCCTGCGCTCAGGTTACGGCTCTGAAGCTTCTTGAGAACAGAAACATAATACATACGGTAGGAAAACCGCTGAAATACAGAGAGATCAACATTGATGCAAACAGAATAATTATTGGCGGACCCACACTCTTTAAGTATTATTTAATTGATAAGAAAAAAATCTTTCCATTTGAAAAAAATGGTATGTTCATCACTTCCGATTCCGGCAGATTAGACAGCCAGGGGAATCTTATATTATGCGGCAGAAGAGATAATGTTTTTATTTCCGGAGGAGAGAATATCAATCCTCACGAAATTGAGGGCGCCCTCCTTGCAATAGAAAAAATCTCAACAGCAATTGTTATGCCTGTGGAACATAAAGAATTCGGAATGGTGCCCTGGGCATTTATTGAAACATGCGGCATGGTAAATAAAGACAGCGTCAAAGCCGAACTGAAGAAAAAACTTCCGTCTTATAAAATCCCTAAAAGGATCGTTATTTTAAATGAAATGGCCGATAGAAACAACATGAAATACAGCCGGGCTCAAATAGAAAAAATAGCGGCGCGCATGTTAAAGTGAACACGATCAGGGGACTCAACATAACAGACACCGGCGGCAGAAAAAGAGAGACCATTATATTTCTCCATGGTTTCATGGGCAGCCGGGAAGATTTCAAAGATATTATATCAGCAATATCTTCCGGTTACAGATGTATTGCCATAGATCTGCCGGGCCACGGCAATTCTCTCTTCAGCAAAGATCCCATATTGAATAATCTGGAAAATTTCTCATCAGTTGCGGAATTGATTGCCGGGAGTATAAACTCCATGGGCATAAAAAGATATTTTATCTACGGGTATTCCATGGGCGGGAGAGTTGCGCAGAACATTTCTTTACTTGCGCCTGAAAATATTAAAGGACTCATAATCGAATCATCCTCCTTTGGGATCAGCGGGCAAAAAGAGAGACACGAGCGCTATAAATATGACCTTGAGATGCTGAAAAATATCAAAGAAAATAATGATCTTTTTATATTTCTCAAAAAGTGGCACCGTCTGCCCATGTTCATTACTCTGAGGGGCACGCCTCATATAGATAAACTGATAAACAAAAAAATGTCAAATAATATTAATGAACTGAAGAAAGCAATTGAACTGATGAGCCTTGGAAACCAGCCTTTTTTTTTGCATCAACTCAAAGAGAAAAGAATCAAAATAAATTACTTATATGGCGAGGCGGATCTAAAATACAGAGATATTGCCCTCAGAGCCAAAAGGTCAATTCCTTCTATGAAACTGTTCCCTGTAGCCGGCGCCTCACACAATATTCATATTCAGCATCCTGAAAAAATTGTTACTTTAATTAACAAAATAATAAGCAATGTGTAATTTAATTCCGGCTGAATATGGGAGAGGTTAATTCACATATAATTACAAATTTTTTTAAAAAAATAGACTATTTTTGAATTCTTAATAAGAATTTTGTTGACATCAAAAATATATTTAATAATATTTTTTATTATGGAAAAGATAAGAAAGAATATAATATACACAGCATTGATAATAATGAGCCTTTTGACTGCCTGCTCCTCAATTGATGTGGCAGTTTCAAAAAAAGTTAATGTAAAATCAAAAATAAAGAAAATTGCCGTTTTCCCATTTGTCATTCACGGCGCAAAATGGGGCGATGAATTTGCCGATTCAATTTCGCACCACTTCTTTAAAAAAGGCGGTATAGAGATTGTAGAAAGAGATGCCCTTCAAAAGATATTAAAGGAGCAATCGCTTTCCGCTTCGGGAGCAATTGACCAGGACAAAGCAGTTGAGATCGGCAAAATGATCGGAGCTGATCTGATCATTCTGGGAAGAGGCAGCGCTCTGAACCTTAAAAAAGGTATAATCCTAAAGGATAAGATCCCCAATCTTATCGATACCTTCTCATTAAAAGCTATAGACGTTGAAACAGGATCAATGATAATAACAGTAAGAAAAAAGCCGGGAAAAGAATGGGATACCGGTTACAGACTAAAATACTGCTGCGGTTTGACCCTTATCTGGAGCGGCAATGACATTCTTGTCGAAAGTTCCAACTACGATGAAATTGCAGAAAAGATCGTGGACAGGATCTTAAATGCGTTAAGAATTTCCAGAGTAAACTAATTCAATTTTTAAAACCGATTACCGAATACAGATGTTCATTGAGGTCTTCTGCGATCATATCTTTAAAACCGCTCTCTTCCAAAAAAGCGGCTGTATCGTTCCTGTCAATTCTATGATCAATGGGCGGGCCCATATTACTGTCAATTTTCTGCCAGTCTATGAGGGCTAATCTACCTCCGGCCTTTAATATATCGAAAATATTTTTTATGAATCCGGATTTATCATCAATTTCGTGCAATACGTTGCATAAGAAGGTAAATGTTACGGTACCAGGGGCAATCCCGAAATCGTATTCCGCGGACTGAATTGTTTTAAGATTATAAAGGTCTGCTTTACCGTGTCTCTTCTTAAGCTCCTCCAGCATATCAGGCGATGTATCCACTGCATATACAAACCCCTCTTTGCCGACAATTTCCAGTGCGGGAAAAGTAAAATATCCTATTCCTGCTCCGATATCAGCAAAAATATCTCATTCCTTAAGCCCCAGATTTATTAATGTTTTCTCCGGCGGCAGCATTTTCCGTCTTAAGGGATTGTCAAGTTTTGCAATATTTTTCGGATCAAATTTGTGCGCCATATCATCTCCCTGTTATACAGTCTCTACCTGTCTGACAAATCCTCATCATACCCGGCAGTCCTTTAAATATATGTTCTTTATAAAAACATTGTTATATCTACCTGAATAAAAATCAATCTAAAATTTCTTAATATAATACCGATTTATTGAAAAGAACCCTAATATTTTATTGACATAACTTCCGGTAATTAATTATCCTAATTAAAAGCTGACTAATAAAATATTATACACAGGACTGGGACATGAATATTCTTATTGCAGGAGGCGCAGGATTTATCGGCAGCAATTCGGCGCATTATTTCAGAGATGCGGGACATAATATTATAATTCTCGATAACCTTCTTTCCGGTTTTGAAGAAAATATTTCGGACATAATTGACGATAAAGGTGTAAAATTCTACAAAGGGGATATCAGAGATAAGGGACCATTAACAAAGATATTCAGTGAGAATAAAATCGACCTGTGCATAAACTTTGCCGCACTTGTTTCCGTTGCTGAATCAACTGAAAATCCCGCACTTACCGAAGAGATAAATACAAAAGGGATGATCAATCTTCTGCAATTCTGCGGTAAAAACAGAATAAAGACCTTTGTGCACGCCTCGTCAGCTGCGGTATACGGCGACAGCCAGGAACTGCCTAAAAGAGAAAACATGCTTCCCGAACCGAAATCCCCTTATGCAATATCAAAACTGGCAGGAGAATACTACAATAATTTTTTTGCATCAATTTACGGCTTCAATGCGGTTAACTGCCGTTTTTTTAATGTTTTCGGTCCCAAGCAGAATCCGGAATCGCAATATGCTGCAGCAGTTCCGATCTTTATTAAAAAAGCTCTGCTCAATAAAAACCTTACAATTTTCGGCGATGGGAAACAGGTAAGAGATTTTATATACGTTTACGATCTCATTTCAGCCATCGAATATCTCATCAACAATGCCGACAAAATCGGCAATAAGAATACATTTAATATCGGATACGGCAATTATATTTCCATTAATGAACTATCCAGGCTGATAATAAAACTATCCGGCTCACAATCGGAGATTGAATATTCCGAGCACAGAGCCGGCGATATTAAGCTGTCCTATGCTTCCGTGAAAAAACTCAAGGATTTTGGCTGGAAAGAAAAAACCGGTTTTAACGAAGGGCTTGCCAGAGCTATTGAATGGTACAAAGAGAATATTGACTGATAACGGAATCATTAGTCTCATTTAATATTTGATATAATTTTAATTATTGGTTTAGTAAAGCAGCTCTAATGATCGATATATTATATAAAGCGGAGGATCACCATGCAAAATGGGGAAAAACTTGAAATAAAAGATATACCCATAATGCCGCAGGTTGCAACAAAAATTTTGCAGATGCAGGAAAACAATCTTGAGATCAGTTTTAAGGAACTGGAAAGTATCATACTTCTTGATCCGGCTCTGACAGCAAAAATTCTGAAAGTATCAAATTCGGCTCTTTATGCAAGGCAGAGGGAAATAACGAACCTCCAGCAGGCCATTACATTGCTGGGTTTCAAAATGATCAAAAGCCTTGTACTTTTAGTTTGCGCCTCAAATTTATACGGTAAACCGGGCGGAAAAAATTCCGGAACAAAAAATACATCCAAATCAAAATCTTCGCCCGATCTGATGTGGCAGCATCTTATACTCACAGCATTTGTGGCGAAACATATTGCCGTCAATCTGGGCATGGACGATAAAAAAGAAGACCTCTTTATAGCGGGCCTCCTTCACGATATCGGGAGGATCGTCTTTATGATAAACGCACCGGACAGATACGATCAATTCCTTGAAAGAATAAGCGGAGGCGGCGACCTGAATATAATAGCCCTTGAAGAAGAGATATTCGGTCTGCATCACGGAGAAGCAGGTAAAATAGCTTTTCAGAAGTGGAACTTCCCTGACGAGTTTATCGATGCTATTTCTCTTCACCACAATATTCTTGTTGACTCCCCGTACAAAAAAACAGTGGAAATTGTGGGCATTGCAAACCTATATGCGCGGTTAATAAATAACGAGCCTCTTTCAAAGCACGATATCGAAATGAAAGAGGCTTTCACAAAATCTCTTTCCATTGATGATAGTGTAGAAGAATATATGACAACACAGTTCATAAATGATATCCGGAACAATGAGCTATATACGATGAGCACCGCCCTGATATAGGCTCCTTATGTTCTGTTAAATATTATATAGTCAATAATAGCGGCTTTTCTGTAAAGACAGAAAGCCGTATAGAGAGAACATATAACTGCCGACATGAAGAAGGACAGACCCGGCATTTTTAATCCCCAATAAATAAAAAGGAGAGTTAAAAAGGCATTGGATGCAAAATATAGGATCGTTGAGATTACAGCTTCTTTTCTCAATTCCAGATAGAGAAGGTAGATCTGCATTGTCAGAGCAAGCATATGAAAAAAGACTGCGATGAAAATGGTTATCATTATTCCGGGATCTATTGATCCATATCCCATAAATTGAAGAAATTTCTTTGTATTAAAAATCAAACCGAAAGTCCACACACCCTGAAAGAGGATCAACTGACTGAAACCCTTTTTTAAACTCCCTATCATTGCATCTTTGTTGCTCTTTATATCACGAAGCGTATCCTGAAGGATATTCTTAATAAATTTTGTATATTCCCTGTGGAATATGGATTCGGTAACAACAAGAAAATAGACCAGCCCCGGGATCATAGTTAAAAAACCGAGGAACACCGGAATATCATATTCAATGAAATAATAATAGATGGTCCCCTTTATATTTATCCCGTAAGTTAACCAGTATATGATCTTGTCAATCCAGATGGCCATATTAAAGAACATCCCTATTGCCATCAAATATTTAAAATCCCTGAAATATTTCAGCATGTCTTTATTAAAACATAACAGTTTCAAAGGATAAGACCTATGGGATATTGCCAGAAGAAGAATAACTATTACAAACTGCCCGAGAGCATATCCAAGCAGCGCCCCGGCCACGCCGTATAATTTGCCGTAATAAAATACGCCGCCTATACTGGAGGCAATTCCTGCAAGATAGGAAAAAAATATTTTATTATACTCCTTAAGAAGCGCCACATAAACAAGCATAATCCATATAAGGTTTACGGCAGCAAAGAGAAGAATGAAGGAAACCTTATATAAAGCATGGAACTCTATAATTTCAAAATCGTTGAAGATCAGAAAGATATATGATATAAGCGCAGAGGTAACAATTATTACGATAAATATTGTCACCAGAGCAGAGGGAATGGAATCTCTGTCTTCTATATAGAGCATATCTGCAATATACCTGGAAAAAACATAGTGCACTCCCCCGTATAGGAAGAGCGAGAAAGCGTAGATATAAACTATGGTAACGGTAAAGAGGGCAGGATGTTCGGCTATGGCAGAAACGGCATATTTCTGAATAACATATATGCTTAAGACAGAGAGGATCCACGGGCCCGCAACTATCATGGCACCCAAAAAGAAAACTTTAAGGATAGACCCCAGCGTGCCTTTATGGAGGATCCTATACAGCTCAAAACCTATTCCGGCCATTATTGAATACTTCCTTTGTCATAAGAGGTTTCTGTTATATAATTATTGTAAATTTCATCATATTTTCTAATGAGATCTTTTTTATTATAGAATTTTAATACCTTTTCCCTGTTTTTCTCAATCAGATGATCTCTGTATTCTTTATCCTTATAAAGCTTAATGATCCCCATTGCAAGTTTTTCAGAATCCTTCGGATCTGCCAGAAGATTCTCGTCATAATCGAGCATCTCCGGAACATTGCCCACACGCGTTGAAACAACAGGAATCCCCGCGCAATAGGCCTCAAGTATTACAAGAGGCTGAGCCTCTCTTATGCTCGACAGAACCAGTACATCAAGGAAAGAATAATATTTTCTCACGTCTGCCTTGCCTGTAAATATTATCTTATCCTCCAGTTTGAAATTATCGACAAGCTGAAGGCATTCTTCTTCATAAACCTCGTCTTCGTCCCTGGGGCCTATAATATAAAATTTAACATTCCCTATCTCTTCCGTTACAATTTTTGCCGCAATAATAAAATTCTTTACATCCTTAATCGGCACTACCCGCGCAACTATTCCCACGGAAAACTCATGACGGCATTCCTTTTTTAAATCAAGGTATCTGTCAATATCGATACCATTGGGGATCACCATAGTTTTATTCCGATCCGCTCCCTGCGAAATCTGAATATTTCTGTTATGTTCGAAAAGCGAAATGATCAGATCGGAATAATTGTAGGTGATAGTACTGAGGTCGTTAAAAATGTTAATCCACAGGTCGCGCTGGTAGCCCTTTACCCACTTTGCCCTTTTAATATCAATTTCCCTTTCTTTATTATAGAGACCATGCTCAGTCAGTATTACCGGTTTTTTATTCATTATCTTCGCTGCTGCGGCGGTCAATCCGGCATAACCGGTAGATATGGTATGGTACAGGTCCGCTTCGGGGATATCCCATGTAAGGATCTTAAAAACATACTCGTGCGAAGCGATCCACGCCCAGTAATAATCTGAAAACGGGTACAGAGGGTTGCGTATATTCCCGTAATGGCAGACCATATCCCAGCTCTTTATATGAGAAACTATTTTTCGGAAGTTATATTTATGTTTCTGCATGTGGAGCACAATTTCCTTAAGGGAAGAGAAGTCTCCGGAATTCATCATCCCTTTATGAGCTTCCCTGATCTTCTCAAAAAAGTCACCTTTAATTTTTTTACTGCCCTTTTTTACGGGCCCCGTAAGGTATCTGTTTTCAACAGATACAACATTATCGGGAAATTTATATTTTACTTCATTATCCTCGTCAGCAGAAATTGCCAGTATGATGAAATTATAATTATCCAGTCCCGATATAATATCCTGAATCCATGACGAAACGCCTCCCGTAATATAGGGGTAGGAACCTTCGGAAATGATGCAGATAGTTTTCTTGGCCGGATCAGGTTCTTTTAATTTTATAATATCCATTGATATACTATCAGTTCTGTAGTTTCATTCAAATGTTCGGTTGAATGCGCAATTTTTTCCAAAATACTATATACTTTATCATATTCGCCAATAGAATAATAACATTGGGCCACTTTTAATATGGCTTCAATGCCGCTGCCATAATCAGCAAGATGTTCATAGATCTTAATAGCAGGTTTAAATTTTTCCAGTTGAATAAAAACTTCGCCATAAAGCTTTGCTACTTTTATATTATTCTTTTTTATACTGTTTGCTTTTCTCAGATAGTTCAGGGACTCGTTCAGATAAAATCTCTGAATCAGTTTTTGGCCCTTTTGCAGCAATGCGAATTGGAAGTATAACTTCCCCAGCTGATAATACTGTCTGAACCTGTTGCCCTTATCCTTTGAGATCATCAATTTTATCTTGTCAATTTTTGTCATAAAACTTTTCTCAATAGAGTTTAATCCCTCCGCGGCATATAAAGCAATCTCCGGATTCACGTCTTTTATCATATTACGCAATATCTGAACCGATTGAAGGGAAGGTCTTGCCGAAAGTTTCTGCTGTGAAAAAAGTCTGGTTATTTCATCTATATCCTGGGCCTCGTCCGAAAGAGGTCTCAATGAAGTAGCCATTTCAATAAAAAACTCTATCCCTATCAAACCTTCCGAGAAAGCCTTCCTCAATCCCCTCTGAGTTTTGGGGACATATTGGTCAGGGTCCTGTCCGACTCTGTAAAAATCGAAGGGGTCATCGTGCATATAAAAGGCCTCTTTTTCAGCATTCAGGTCTTTAGAACTGCTTCCTATATCAGCCCTATCGAAAACATCAAATATTCTATCTTTTAATTTCATATTATATTTTCTGCATTGTTAAGAGATTTTCAGCAAGGAAAAGAAGATCCTCTTCGGATTTATGATTTCTTCGAAGACTGCTGTACCCCATCAGGATCTCAGGGTTGACTTTTTCCCCTTTAATGGAATATGTATTATTACTATGGTGTTCCATCAGGTTCAAGCAAAACATTGCAACACCGTCATGATCCATATTATTCATGATCACGGAAAACTGAAACCTCTCTTTATATTGAAACATAATGGCCCGGCCTTTGGAAATACTAAAAACAATTTCAGTGATATCTTTTAAAACACCGAGAACATCATTGATGGAATAATGATCTATCATAGCATCTTTGTTAGATAACTCAACAATTATGAAAGAAAGATTAAGGTTGTTCTCAATGGCATTCTTAAATTCCTCTCTGAGGACTATGAACATTTCATCAAGAGAATGAAGTCCGGTAATCGGATCCACCTCGCCTTTCTTGGTTAATTCGATATAACCTATAGCATTGGCAATAACGCGCGATGACAGATCTGATATCATTAAAATCAACTGTTCAGAATACAGATTGTACTTAATAAAGGGCATATTCTCAATATTAATAACCCCCCAGACCCTGTTCTCAATATTAACAGGGACGGTTATTATGTTCTCTTTTTTATCCAGCTCTTTAAGATTTTTATATTTTTTCAGCATCTTAACTGTAAAAAGCTGAGCATTCCGAGCAACCCAACCGGTAATAGTATCGGTATCTGATATCCTCTTTTTCGATTCTCTTTCACTTTCATCCCATCCATAGGAAGAAAGAAGGTCCAATTCATGTTCATCTCTGTTGTACTTCCATAGCGAACATTTAACCGCACCGGAAAACTTCACTACCGCTTCAAGCACATTCGGGTAAATACCCTGAAGATCCATTGTGTTCAGGGAGATCATAGTTGAATATAAGGATATTAATGAATTCTGCTGACCCAGTATTCTGTCCTGGTACTCTTCGTTTACAAGCGATAATGCCTGAAGTTCCTGCTGAAGTTTATAATTTCTGTTGATTATTTTTTCCTTTTCATTTTTCCTCTGCAGCAGGATTGTTCCCAGTGAATCTCTTATCTCCCCAAATACAATTACGCATATAAAACTTACAAAAAAGAACATAAGATAAGAACTATAGAGATCATCATTGTAATAAATATCTATAAAAAATCTATCCGGTGCCGACGGATCATTCAGGATTATTGAAATAATTATTATGCCGATGACGGATAAAAAAAGTGAAAATATTCCGGAAATTTTGCCGTAAAAAGAGGCAAAAAAGAGTATAATAATAAAAAAGGGATTAAAACTATTTGAAAAAAAACCGGGATTCCCGGGATAGTAAAGATAATTGATCAATGAAACAACCACTATTGTTAATACTATTTCCCCAGGATGTACTTTTTTTAATATTGTTGAAATTTTGTTAAAAAGATTCAGCATTTTTCAGTTTAAAAAAACAAATAGATTATTGCACATTAATATTTTATTTTTAGTGATCAAAAAAAATTATCAATCATAATTTTAAAAAACAAGCATTTTATCCAAATCTGAATTGATTACACAATACTTTAAACTATACAAATAAATACAAGAAGTATTTTAATATTTAAGTATATAACATCTTTCCAAAAATTCTCAAATTTTAAGCAATATTTTACATTAAAAATTAGAATTGATTTGACTGAAATCAATTTTTTTTTAAAAATATTACAAATTTAACTATTTAAAGGTAAATTCATGATTTTAGAAAAAAAATTTTGTTACCTCTTTTTAACGTTATTCCTTATTGCACGCTGCGGCAAAATAGTTCCCGGCACAGGCAGCGGCGCAGATGCGCTCCTTATTAATTCGAAGAAGAATATATCAAGAGCAGAAGCCATTGAAGATATTAACCGTAAAAAGGAACTGCTTAATACTGCCCTTGCTCAAATTGAAAGAGCCGAATCTATCATAAAAAAGAGCGAGAAACCGTCGCAAAAAGCTGATAAATACTATGCCTACTACTATTTTGTAAAGGGAGATTACAAAAAAGCTAAAGAGTATGCGAAATCGGCAATATCATCCGGCAATAAACAGGATGATCTGATCGTCCTTGATACAAGGATCCGGTTAAAATCGGAAGGGAAAAAATTTGCCGACAAAGCAATTCGGATATTAAAGGGGATCATCAACAGGAAACCCAACATAGCAATGGCGGAACTTACACTGGGCGACAGTTATTTTTATAAAGTTGACTATATAAAAGCGCGAAAACACTACAAAAATGTTCTTTTTGTCGGAGGAATGCTGCAGGTACTGGCTGCGGAACGGCTTGAAATACTCAATGAAATTGAAAAAATTCAATTAAATCCGAAAAAATTCCAGAATATAATTTTTTCCAAATCTTTAAGAAGAGATGAAACAGCATACCTTCTTCACAAAGTTTATAAAATTGGGAAAAAACTGCGGTTCCCTGTAAAAAGAGAGGTTGATTTCAGCGACCTGTCAAAGTCCATATACGCTGATTCAATCCGCTCCTTAACATTAAAAGGGATGTTTTCATATATAAAAGGAAGTACCTTTGAACCGCTGAAAAATATTACAAAAAAAGAGATGGCAAAAATAGTGGAAGATTACATTGTTTTATCTTCCGGAAATAAGAACTTCAGAACTATTTTTACAAAATCGAAAAAATCGCCTATTAAGGATGTGGATCCGAAGGACCCCTTTTACAATGCAGTCCGAATTGCCGTAAAAGAGAAGATCATAAATCTAACACTGAGCGGTCTCCTGAATCCGGAAGAACCGGTTAACGGCCTTGAAGCTCTTACAATTATAAAAAAAATGACAAAAAAGAAATTCAGATAATATTAACTATATAAAGGAAATCATATGCAGAGAAAAAGAATTTATATCGGTTTAATGTCAGCTTTAGTATCGGCATTGCTGCTCCCTTATAACACGAAGGGACAGGAAATCAATGATAAAATAGACAACAGATCAAAAAGAATAAATCCCAAAAAAGACAAGATCGCATATAGAAATTATATATGGATTGAAGGTGAAAATGCTGCAGCGACAAATTTCTCAAAAGAAAAAACATATAACTTCTATTGCAGTAATAAATATGCCCTTCAATTATCCAAAGAAGCGGACCCTGTGTCGGATAAAGGCTACTATGCCACATATGTTTTTCATGTCCCCAGAACAAAAAGCTACGATTTCTGGATGGGCTGCACACCTCCGGGATCAAAATTTCCGGATAAACCGGGATATGCATCGCCTTTCCAGTGGAAAATTGACAACGGTATATTCAGAACCGCCTCGGCAGAGAATACCTATATTAAAAAATACTATGCCGCCGGAGGGTTCTACTGGGTCAAGATCTCAACCGGGAAACTGAGCGCCGGCAAACATACATTGACAATTAAGATCAAACAGAAGAGATCCAGCGGATGGGACTACTTCTTCTATATTGATGCCATACTCTTTATCCCCACATACTCGGGAGACCTTATTCCCATTATGAAATTCCCCGACGCGGCTCCTGCTGACTTTAAGACAGGCAGAAAGGGGATATCTCTGCGAAAAATCGAATATTACAAAAAAAATATAGCACGCAGCAGAGATTACAGAAACTCGGTTTTTACACTGCTTCAAATTTACACATGGCTCTATCAATATGATAAAGCAATTGACCTGTGCAATGAATATCTTGGAAGATACCCGAAAGATATTGAGATTCGCCTGCTCCTTGCCAGCACCCTTGCATGGTCCGATCGTCTTGACGACGCATTGAAGGAATACAAAAACATAATTTCTATAGACACCAACAACATAACAGCCCGCAAACTACTTGCTGTTCTTGCAGGATGGAATAACAGATACGATGAAGCTGTAAGAAATTACAGAGAAATAATTAAGATCGATCCAATGAACATAGACGCCTATATCTCCCTTGCCACGCAGCTAATGTGGAAGGGAGATGTCAATCAGGCAATAAAGGTATTTCAAAAAGCAGAAACAATTGCCCCTGACAATATTGAAGTTCTATACGCTCTGGGAGACAACTATTACTGGTCGGGAAAAGTATATAAAGCGATCAATCAGTTCAAAAAAATAATTTCATTAAATGAAAAGGAGATCCAGGCTTATAAAAAACTCGCAACAATATATATGGAGCTCGGCCGGAAGAAAAGAGCCGACGAGATCATAAGCGAAGCGGACCGTATAAGAAATATCTACCCGGAATTGTCAGGAATATCTCTCGATTTGAAAGGTGAACGGGAGAAACAACTGCAATCAACGATCCGGGAATATCAGACAATACTGAATAAAAACCCCGAAGATATTGAAGCAAGAAAAAACCTCATTGATACGTACAGATGGAATAAAATGGATAACAAGGCCATTGAAGAATATAACAATCTTCTTAATATCAAAGTTGTACAAAAAATCGATGAGACCGAAGAAAAGATCAAAAAACTTCAATTTGATACTGTAAAACTTCAGATACTTCAACCGATCCTGAATAATGTTTTTTCAAAAATGCAGAGCCTCAGTCGAGAATACGGCGATGCGGAAAAAAATATCAAAACCGGCGGAAAAACAGATGAGAAACTTACCGAGGAGAAGATACGATCCGATGCTGCTTTTATCGAATATGCGGTCAAAATAATCAAACGATTCGAAAAAGAGCTGTTAAAATTCAACAATACTATGGAATTTTATAACAGAGATGTTGAAAGTTATCTTGCTCAAAGGAACGCTCTTAAATGGAAATTTGACAGACAAAGAATTCTTGATCAGGCAAAAGCTTCGGTTATGAGTCTCAGAGGCGACTACCGTCCTGTGAAGGTGGTGGGTCTGCTTGAATTCTTATATGGAAACAGATCCGAAGCAGTTAAAGCAATGAATATTGTATATAATAAAGCGCCATCCAGAGCAATTCCTTTATATATCTTAACTCTTTCCGGTTCGGGGCAGTTCAGAAACGCCGAAAATCTATTAAGTATTATTTTAAATAAAAAAATAATAAAAGGAAGAACAGGAAAACTGATAAAACAATTAAAAGATGAGATCACTTCATTTAAACCGGCGCAGATCAACACCTTAACAAAAAAAGCCGACAGCAAAGAATCTCTGATACAAAAAAACAGTCAACTCTCTTCAGAAGGAATACTGCGCCTGCAAGAGCTCCTTCGGGAACATCAGAGGAAGCTCAAAAAAGCCCGATCCCTTTTAAAGATGATCTTTGAGAAAGCATTCCTCGATCTGGAAAACGACAACGTTCCCATATATAAAGAACTTGCCCGATACTACCTGAACAAACAAAAGATGCTTAAAGCTCTCGATTACTATAACAACATACTGCAGGTCCAGCCCCTTAATGTTGATATCAACTTTAAACTGGGCAACTTAAATGAATTCTCAGGTTACTGGAGATCGGCAATGGCCAACTATGAAATATGCATTAATAATCAGCTTGATAATGACCTGGCGCGCAAAAGTCATTATGAACTGCAAAAAAGATATTCACCGTCGCTTGAAAGCAATTCTCTATACCACAACGAAAAAGCGGTTACAAGAATAAGCGAAGATATATCGGCATCCATACCGGTAAATGACTGGTTCTATTTCTCAGCAGGATACAGACTTTATAAGATAGATGAAAGGGGGGGCGAATCACAAACCGGACAGACATATCCGGGACTGGATACCGGTTCCATCATAAGCCATTCGGCTTATATTAACACTGAATTCAGAATTGTTCCTCTCTTAACAACAATATACCTCAACGGCAGAGGAAATTATTATAAAGGTACCATTGACTTTGAATTCTATGATCTTTACGACAGCTCCCCTAACTATTATACTTTCAATTACGGTATAGGATTAAAGTTATCTCCTCTGTTTAAAGTCATGTCAATGAAACTGGGTTATCGGCACGAGGATATCTCGGAACTGACTCAGGCATTAAGATTGGAACAGCGGGATGAAATAACGTCAAATACGATTGAAGGCGTTCTTGATTTCAGCTTCGGAGAACTTAATTTCCCCCTTAGCGACAGGTTGTTTTTATATGACAGCTTTAAATACAGAATGATCTCCGACACGAACAGCAGATTATCAAGCTATAACGAATTGACTTTCAGGCTCATCAGATTTGCCAATGAAGATATTTACCTTGACATGTCGGGGATCTACTCCTATGAATCGAGTGAATTTCAGGAATACGAAGTAAGTGATTCAAAGGAACTGCCGTCCCTTCCATACTGGGCTCCTGAAAATCTTCAATCTTACGGAGGCGGATTAAAATGGGCTCATGCCATGTCCAATGTGATGAAGGGGACTTTTAATTATAAACTTGCTTTTCAATATACAGGCGACAGCCAAAAGAACAAAAACTTTAATTCAGGCATCGAACTATTCTACAAAAAGGATAAGTTATCTCTTTTTCTCTCATATTACTATTCCCATTCAATCATTGAACCTTCTGCGAACAATCCCGACCCGGAACCCTATAAATCGCATGATATAAAATTCGGGATCAGAGGAAAATTCTTCAAAGTTTACAGTCCCTCCGGTATCGGCGGAAAACCGATCATATTTGTAAAAGCGGCGCCGACACTTATTACAGCAGACGGCGACGGGAAAGACGATTTCACAAACATTTCCCTGACCGCATTTGACGAAAGAGGCATTAAAAGCTGGCAGGTAGAGATCTTCAACAGCAAAGGCAAAAAGGTTAAAACCATCGGCAGGAAAGGTTCCCCGCCTTCAACAATAAGATGGGACGGTACCGATAAAGCCAATAATCTTCTTCCCGGAGGAGAATATTACCTGCAATTGAGTATTACTAACAGCGGAGGAGAAAAAAGCAGCTCCAAAAAAGAAAAAATATTTTTATCCCGAAAAAGAAGAGCTGTAACTCTGGAACCCTCATACAAATATTTTTCTCCCAATAAAGACGGCATCAAGGATAAAATTTCCCTGGAGATCAGAGCCACAGACAAGAACAAGATAGAGAGCTGGCAGCTTAATATAAGAAACTCCGGAAATAGAATTGTAAGATCAATGAGCGGTTATGAATTCCTGCCATACGACATTGAGTGGGACGGTAAAAACAGCAAAGGTCAGCTGCTGAGCGACGGGAAATACAGATGCAGATTAAAAATAACATACACGGATAAAAAATCGATCATATCCCCATTTGTTGATATTTCCATTTCCACATCCGTTAAAGCCCGTTTAACAACAGATAAAAATGAATTCACTCCCGGCAAAGAGAGTATACTGATAAAACCTGACTCATCCAACAAAGACCTTGACTCATGGAAAGTAAACTTCTCCGCATTGGACGGCAGAATCTTAAAGGTGATCCAGGGAAGCGGAAAATTACCCGATTATATAACTTGGGACGGAAAAGACGGAAGAGGCAGGATCTCCGGATATAACATGAATATTGCAGTCTCAATGGAGATCGTTGATGCCGCAGGCAACAAAGCCTCATCTGATAAAAAAACAGTATGGCTTGACTTCCTTACAAAAAAAGAATCCGGGAAAATGATCATCTACCTTTTTAACCAGGGGATCATTCATAAAGGGAAGAGCGCCCGATTCGAAAAAGAATCTGAAAAAATATTAGAAAGACTTATCAGCCTTATTAAAAAACAGGGAAGCTATAAAAATTTAAGAGTAATTTCACATACATCATCAGACGGGTCCGAGAGTATGAACAAGGAGCTTTCAAAGGAGAGAGCGAAATCACTCATTAAAAGGATCAAGAATAAAATAAAATTTTCCAAATATATTTTTAAAGGTTCCGGAGAATCGGAACCATATCAAAATAACAAACTGGACAGCAGATATGAGATCGAACTGTTTTAATAATCGGAAAATAAAAATTTGCCTTTGCATTCTGTTTACTCTTCTTGTCTGGCAGACTTTTAATCTGCCGCTGTACAGCAGAACTTTCGGCAAAAAAATTCTGGCCATCTATAAATCATCGGACGGATATAAGAAGAGTGACAACCCCATTAAATGGTACTTTGAACCGGAATTAAAGAAACTCGGTTTAAAGGTAAAATACCATGACTTTGACAGCAGTATTCCGGACAGGGATTCCCTTTCCGGTGTCAGGGCGATCGTTACTTTTTATCTGAATTCCATTGTAAACAGTAAAGAAAAAGCGATCAAATATATAAATTTTCTGGACGGGGCCGTCAATTCAGGCATAAAGCTGATAATTATCAACTCCTTTGGCGCTTACGGATATAAGGAAAATGGAGTTGAGAAATGGGACCTGGCAGATAAATATATAAACCCCCTCTACAAAAAACTGGGCTTCGATTTTAAAGGATACTGGACGGATGATCCGAAAAAACTCAGGATCGTTTATAAAAACAGCTCAATGGTTGAATGGAAAGGAAAACAGAACATAAAAAAATCAAAGCACTACCAGCTGATCCTTCCCCTGTCCCCTGACGTAACAAGTCATCTCATGATAAAACGTATCGATAAAGTAAAAGGCATGGGCAAGGGTATATCTTCTGTTATACTAACCTCCTCTAAAGGAGGTTTTGCTCTTGAACAATATGTTTTTCACAACAGAAAATTTCTCTTAAACCCGGCAGAATTTATCCGCAGTTCCCTTTTTTACGATGAAGGATACCAGAATATCGGAGTAATAGCCGGCAATATAAAAGAGAGAAAGGCTCTTTTAAAAAATATCAGATACTCCTTTGAGTATGCAAAATTGGAATACTCACTGTTAAATCCAAAAGAACTGGCATCCATGGTATATAGTGATCTGCTGCAATATGAAGCTCTGTTAATTGCAGCAGACACTGTTGATAATATTCCGGTATCTCTTATTAAGAATTATATAAATGCCGGAGGCAGCGTTGTCTTTTTAAAATATGCCGACTTAAATGAAGATTTTAAAAAACTTCTTGGCATTAAATCATACGACTCTGTTCCGGAATATTTTAAAGAAGGATTTACAATAAATCCCGACTTCTTTATGAACAGGATCCCGGTTGAAGGTAAAAATATCGACACTAATGTCAAAAGAGCCGAACTTACCGGAGTGAAAGTACTTGCAAAGGCAGGCAGGAGCAGCTCATTTCCTGTACTTTGGGAAAAATCATACGGCAAAGGCAAAATACTTTACTGGAATACAGATCTTTTAATGGATGGAAAAAGATTCAGGGGCACAATTATTCAGAGTATTCATCATGTTTACAAGGGACTTGTTACAGGCTTGGCAAATATAGCAATGATGATGATCGACGACTTCCCTGCCCCCTACTGGAATACCTATTATAAAAAATACAGGCTCCAATATTATCAAAAACAATTGGCCAATTCAAATGACCGGGAAAATATAAACAGGCTAAAAAAGATCATTGCAAGATTAAAGCAATACCCGAACATTTCTGACACAAATTTTATCAGAGACGTCTGGATTAAGGATATTATCTATTTTCAAAAAAAATTAAAATTCAAATATACCACTTATCTGATATTTAACTACAGCACGGAAACAGGATTTAAAGGCACTGAAGATGAATTCTCCATAAGAGATTTTTACCTTGCCAATGACGAACTGTCAGTAAAAATGGGGAAGCTCATTCTTAAACATGGCTGGGAACTGGGACTCCACGGTTACAACCACATGTCTATGACCCTTAAACGCCCAAAAGAGTATCATTCCGAACCATGGCCGGACGAAAGATCAATGATCAAAGCCCTTACCCTCGCCAATAAAGAATGGAAAAAAATATTTAAACCTGCTAATCTGCCCTTCTCCTATGTAGCGCCGCATAATATAATAGACACTACCGGCATGTCTGCGCTTGGAAAAACATTCCCGACAATACGTGCCCTCTCTGCTCTCTATATGGGAAGGTCAGGAGAATCCGAACAGGAATTCGGATGGTCTAAGGACAACAGATTTTTTCTTATTCCGAGAATGACCTCCGGATATTCAATGGACTTCTCCGACAAATACACTCTCTACGATGTTGTTCATAACTTCGGCGTTATAAGCCATTTTATACATCCCGACGACGTGTTTGACCAGTATCGATCCTATAACTTTTCAGGCTGGCAATGGATGAAAAAGAGATTCATCAATGATTTTTCAAAAGTCAACAGATACTTGCCCTGGATAAGATGGATGACTGTAAAAGACGCATTCTCCGAATTTATATTTTACAAAAGCACTAACATCAGAGTAAAAAGATCGGGTAAAACTATTCTAATAAAGTCGTCGGACGGTTCGGACAGATATCTCTTTTTCAGGTTAAGCCTGAAGCCCGGCGCAAGAATTATCAAACAGAAAAACTGCAAAGCCGTTTATTCCAATAAACGAAGCGGCGATTATATATTTAAAACAAACAGCCCCTTGTCTGAAATTCGTTTGCGGTAATAATTAAAGAATATCTATTTGGTAATTATTTTATTCTTTTTTTCAAAATAAAATGCTCCGTCAACAATATCCAGATATACTCCGTCAAAACCTGAAGAGAGAATTTTATTCAGATAGCTTTCCTCAAAACCTTCGCCTGTAGTTGTGCCGGAAATAATTTTTTTCCAGTCTTGAAGCCAGTATCTCACCTTGAAGTTTCCTTTCCAGTGGGGATTCTCCCTTTCAAGAAAAGGAGGAGGATCAAGGCTCCATTTTTTTTTCCAGTAATACCTGTAATTTTCAGCTTCGCCGATTGACAGGTATGCAATGACCAGTCTCCTTTTGCCTGAAGATTTCGTTTTTAACAACTCCACCTGTTTTTCTGTTAATAACCTATTATGGAAAAATGCGTCAATTATAAGAATATCCCAGTCTGTTTTTTTCAGCGCAGATACAAATCTTTCTGCTTTTCCATATCTTGCAGGATTGAGGAGGTAAAGAAAATTTCCTGCTTCCGCAAGTTTTGTCACCGCGCCTCTATTATAATTAAACCTATAGAGGGGAATTTTTGAAAGAGACCTGCCTGTCTGAGCGGAGATAAAATCATATTTCTTTGAAAAGAGGTACGACCTGACAGCCTGTTTGCGGTTGACAACATAATCTATAACAAATATTTTTTTCCCATAGTTCTGCAGATATGTTAAATATTTCAGATAATAAGATGTCATATTTTGCGGAGTTTTCCTTCCGTCCCTGCCGAACCCGTAATAGAGTTCTTCGCAGCCTATACCGTCAATAGATGAAATATACAATTCGGCAGGCTCTTCCTTCTTCTTGATCAATTCAAGGGCATTTTGAGGTATAACAATAAATGAGCTCTTATATTCCCTTGAACGCGTGCTGATAAGAATAACAAACTTTCGCATCTCTTCTCTGTAATTAATATATCGCCGGGGATCCGGCCCGGCAATAAGGGAAGACTTGATCAGAAAAAAATAAAGAAAAATCAAATAGGCGCTATATATTTTCTTAATAATATTTCTCTTCCAAAACATGATTTTTACAAAGATAGGGCTCTTAAATACAACCTCCTATTCGACAGTTACGCTTTTAGCCAGATTGCGGGGCTGATCCACGTTACATCCCTTCATAACTGCAACATGATACGCCAGAAGCTGGAGCGGAATAACAGTTATTAATGGAGAGAGCATTTTTCTTACAGGAGGGACGTAAATAATATGGTCAGCGTATTCTTTTATATCATTGTCGCCCTGATTTGCAATTGCAATAATTTTTCCTTTCCTCGCCTTCACCTCTTCCATGTTGCTGAGAACTTTGGAGTATATCTCGTCGCGCGGAGCAATAAAAACAACAGGCATATTTTCATCGATTAAAGCTATGGGGCCATGTTTCATTTCGGCAGCGGGGTATCCTTCGGCATGTATATAGGATATTTCTTTAAGTTTCAAGGCTCCCTCAAGAGCAACCGGGAAATTGATACCTCTGCCAAGGTAAAGGAAATTGCTCTTATCTTTATATATTTCGGCAATATCACGTATATAATCATTATTTGACAGAATTTGCGACACCTTCTCCGGAATTGCGAGAAGATGCTCAATGTAAACTTTGATCTCTTCACTATTCATATCTCTTCTTCTTGCAAGGAAAAGAGAGAGAAGGATCAGAACCGTAACCTGAGAAGTAAAAGCCTTTGTCGAGGCCACACCTATTTCCGGGCCTGCGTGAATATAGACTCCTCCGTCACTCTCACGTGTTATGGTACTTCCAACAACATTACATATACTAAGTACTTTTATTCCTTTCGATTTTGCTTCTTTCAATGCAGCAAGAGTGTCTGCCGTTTCACCGGATTGACTGATCACTATTACCAGATCGCCCCTTCTCAAAATAGGCTTTCTATACCTGAATTCGGAAGCATATTCCACTTCAACCGGAATTCTCGCATACTCCTCAATCAAATACTCACCTATCAAACCTGCATGCCAGGAAGTTCCGCACGCAATAAAGATTATTCTGTTTATTTCATTCAGCTCTTCCTCGGAAAGCCGGAGACCGTCTAACCTGATCATGCCGTAATCCTGAACTGTTCTGCCTCTGAAACCGTTGCTTATCGTTTCAGGCTGTTCAAAAATCTCTTTGAGCATAAAATAATCGTATCCCTGTTTTTCGATCGCTTCAATATTCCAGTCAATTTCTTCGATCTCTCTGTCTACAAGACCTTTTTCAAGATCAAAGGCCATAAAATTATCTCTTTTAATCTCAAAAACTTCCCGGTCTTTTAAATATATGACCTTTCTTGTATGCTCTATAATTGCGCTTGCATCGGAAGAGATGATCATTTCATTATCACCAATACCTACAAGGAGGGGGCTGCCGTTTCTTGCGGCTATAAGTTTTTCGGGCTCTCTTTTAGATATAACTATCAATCCATAAGTCCCTTCCAGTCTGACAACAGCTTTCATAACTGCTTCAGCAAGAGAATATCTCTCATAATAGTATTCAATCAGATGGATAATAACCTCAGAATCGGTCTCGCTTTTAATATCATGGTCATACTTCTGAAGGATCTGCCTGATGGCGCTGTGGTTTTCTATAATGCCGTTATGAACAACTGCGATCTCATTTTTACAGTCACTATGAGGATGTGCATTCAAATCGGAAGGTATCCCGTGAGTAGCCCACCTTGTATGTCCGATACCTGTATTATATGGAGCAAGTTCTGAGAAATCCAGTTCCGAACGAAGATTTGATATTTTACCGGCCTTTTTGTTTATGTATAGATCTTTATTTGTTAATGCTATGCCCGCAGAATCATACCCCCTGTACTCCAGTCTTGCCAAGCCATTAATAATAACTTCCGAAGCATTTTTACTTCCAATATATCCCATAATACCACACATTGATTATTTCCTCCTGCAAACTTCTGTTATCATGATGTTAAATTATCTTTTTTTGTGCTTTTTTAACAAGCATTTTTATTATTTCGTCACTTTTTTCCGAATATATAATTGTATATTTTACAAATCCTTTACCTGTCATAGAAGCAAACTTATCATAATAATTTTTATTATATACTCTGAAAAAGAATTTGCAAATATATTTCAAATGTATTGAAAAAACAAAATTTTGATATTATTGTTACAATCACTACCGAAGTTATAAAAATAACTTGCAAATGATCTGCTATTGATTAAATTTTCATATAGAAATCTATGAGAACAGGATATTTTAATGCCCCATGTATGTATGGTTGTTGAAGGAGCTTATCCCTATATTACCGGCGGAGTTTCCTCCTGGTGCCATCAGTTGATATGTGAAATAAATGACGTGGATTTTACACTTTTAACTATTTTGCCGGCATCTTACAGAGGCAAAGAATATAAATATAAACTTCCGGAAAATGTTCTCGAAGTTAAAGAAATATGGCTCGATACCGATTATTTTGAAAGGAAATCCTCTTCAAAAAAATCGGCAAGGATCAAGCTTTTTGAAGAAATAGTTAACTTTCATATTTCAATGAAACTAAAAAATTACGGTGTCTTTAAAATGATCTCTGAGATCCTTTCCGAAAAGGGATCTCACCCTTTTTCACTTGAAGATCTCACAAGGTCAAAGGAATCCGTTGCCGCACTGTTCGATCTGTACAAAGAAACCGACAATTCAACGGAATTTATGAAGTACTTCTGGACCTGGAAATCCACTCATCTTCCTATGCTGAGAATACTGAACTACCCCCTGCCGGAAGCTGACATGTATCATTCCGTGAGCACAGGATTTGCAGGATATGTATCAGCCCTGGCAAAATTAAAGTATAAAATTCCCTTTGTGCTTACGGAGCACGGGATCTATGCCATGGAAAGGGAAGACGAACTTAAAACTTCCCAATTGATCGACGACAATCAAAAACAGTTGTGGATAAATTTCTACCACAGCCTCTGCCGTATATCCTACTCCTTTGCAGATAAAATAATTACACTATACAAAGGCAATCAGTTTATAGAAGTGGCAAATAATGCAAATATAGATAAAACGGAAATTATCCCCAATGGCGTTGATATTGATCTCTACTCATCCCTTGAAAAAATCGACAACGGCAATAAAATTATTATCGGAACCGTTGTTCGCGTTGTACCCATTAAAGACGTTAAGACATTTATCCGTGCGGCTGAAATAGTATCGAAGGAAGTCCCGGAAGCGGATTTTCATATTATCGGGCCCACAGACTAAGATGAAGATTATTTTAAAGAATGCCGTGAACTGGTTTCCGGTTTGGGAATGGAAGATAAAATAATATTTACCGGAAGAGTAAAGATGACAGACTACTATCCGAAAGTGGATATACTGGTTTTAACAAGCGCAAGAGAAGCACAGCCTCTGGTACTGCTTGAAGGGATGTGCGTGGGAATGCCGACCGTTGCAAGCGACGTGGGGTGCTGCAGGGAGATGCTCGAAAATATCGGTTTCATAACAACCCCCGGGAATGAGAAGGAAACCGCAGAAGCCATTATAAGACTTTGCAAAAACAAAGACTTAAGAGCAGACCTTACAAAAAAAGGGAAGGAAATGGTTAAACTGAAATATAATGTAAGAGACGTTCTGGAAAGTTACAGGCAGATATATCACAAATTCAGCAGCGAATCGAAAATCAAACTGATGGTGAAAGATGGCAGGAATAGGATTTCAACTGCAGAAACTTATCGAAGATGAATCGTTTCTGAAGAAAGCAAAGGCCTATATATTCGCCTCCATCATTACGTCAGGACCATGGATACTTTCCATCCTTTGCCTCGGGACGATAGGAATACTGAGCGGCAGGTTTATCAGCGGCGGGAAGTTTTCAATCATGAGCATTACAATAGTTTATACTTTTGCCTTCTCGCTCATTATTACGGGGCCGGTTCAGTTTATTCTGACAAGATATCTTGCAGATAAGGAATACCTGAAACAGAAGGACAAAATGCTTTCAGGACTCACATCCGCCCTTTTTGTGACTCTGATAATATCCCTTGCAGTATCAGTGCCCTGGTATCTCAACAACGAAGGTTCAATACTTTACAAAACAATTTCCATAACGCTGTTTGTAATTATCTGCGCCATCTGGACTATGATGGATTTTTTGAGCTGTTCAAAGAACTATACCGGTATTATTGCATCATTTTTTACCGGCAGTATTATTTCTCTGATACTGGCAACATTGCTGGGGCAATCCCGCGGCCTTGAAGGAGCGCTTGGAGGTTATACTGCGGGCCAGATGTTTATTCTCATCATGCTGCTTTACTATATAGTCAAAGAGTTCCCATTTATCAAATTTTTCAACAGAGAATTTTTCACATACTTCAGACTATTTCCATTTATCATGTTTACCGGTTTATTTTATAATCTGGGCCTATGGATTGACAAATTGATCGGCTGGTACCTGTTAGGCCATAATATTTACGGCAGTTTCAGAGCCTACGGCGTTTATGATACTCCCATATTTATTGCCTATCTTATTATTATACCTTCGCTGGCCTATTTCCTGATTCAGTCGGAAACAACTTTTTATCTTGCGCACAGAAAATTCTTCGATTCAATTACGCGGGAAAAACTTCAGAATATTCTGCAATACAAAAAGGACCTCATTGAGATACTGAAAAAAAGCCTTCAAAGGCTTTTTACCATACAATTTATAAGCTCCTCTGCAGGATTCATATTTGCAGGATTTATCGGCAAATGGTTCGGCCTTACCGAGAAATCGATCGAAATCCTCAAAATTCTATTCTTTGCAGCAGGAAGCCAGGTTATGTTCTTATATATAATTATTTTTTTAATGTACTTCGACCTCAGCAAAGTGAGCTTTTATCTTGTCATACTCTTTTTCAGCTTAAATTGCTCGCTTAATATGGTCTTTATGTACTCCGGTTCTGTTACAGCAGGATTCGGATATCTCATATCAATTGCGGTTTCCTTTGCAGCGGGTCTGGTCTTTCTGCTCTATTCCGTTTCGGATATCGAATTCAAAATATTTATGCGTCAGGAAAATTAAATTTCCAGCTTTGAATACAATTTCCGAGCTTCTTCAAATGATCTGGCTCTGATCCCTGCAATATCCGTAAAATTCAGGCCCTGTTTTTCCATTATCTCAATGAAATTTTTCTTCATAATTATATGTTCATCATTGGAATAAGTTGTTTCATTGCTGAAATAAAGGTCATAATACGATTCGGAGATGGTATCTGCAATATACAGAATTTCGGATTCAGCCTTATTTACTTCATTTCCGGCCCATGGATGATGATGGAATGCTATGGAGTTTCGTATTAAATGCGGAAGATTCCACTGCTTACATAAAAGAGATCCTGTAAGAGTATGTTCCGGGAGAGACTCTTTACTCCTCTTCTGCCTCACGGAATGGCCTTGCCGGATACCGGCAACAATATCCCTATAACTCTCGGGGAAATATATTAAAAGAAAAAAAAGACCTATATCATGGAGAGTTGAGGCATTAATTAATTCGTTCCTGTAACTCTCATTTAAAAATCTGCTGCCGGCAATACTGTCTAAAATATTCTTCACAATTCTCCGGATCTCAATAGTATGTCTGATATATTTTTTTATAACACTTTTGATACTGCTGCTGAACACCTTTAATTCAGGAATTACAGGATGCTGTGTTATAACAAGTTTTATTAAGTCATTATCCAATATAAGGAGGGCATGTCTGATTGAAGAGATCTTATTCTTAAACCCAAATGATTCCGAATTGGCGATCTTTAAAAATTCCAGCGTCAATGAAGGATCGTATGAAATGGATTCTGCTAACTTTTCCAGACCGCTCTCTTCAGATAGATTGCAGTCAGCCAGAGTATCCAATATCAGCCGCTTCAGAGGAGGAAAAGAAGGCATATGTTCAATAACATATAGTTTCTGTAAAATGGTTCCAACCATAGAGAATTCCCTTTAAGAAGGCTCTTTCACCTTCTCAGAATTCAGCGGCAGCAGTATCTTTATAATTTTACCCTCCCCCTTCGGCACCGGTTCTTCAATTCTCCCTTTTAATCTTAACAGAGCCCTTTTTGCAATTGCCAGACCCAGACCGAATCTCTTCTTTGTTGAAAAGAAAGGATGAAATATTTTATTTCTGATCTCCTTCTCAACAACTCCGCCGGAATCATAAAAATCTATGGCAATATATTCTTTTAAATTACTTCTAATTATTTCAAGTTCATTCTCAAGGAGAGGTTTTCTGCTCATTGCCATTGAAATAAATCCATCGGCATTTTCACTGCCTAAGGAGTTAAAATCGTTCATTATATCTTCAAGGAAAAGGTCATGCACTACATTGCGGGGCAGTTCTACAAAATTATATATCCTGATCACAACTTCCCCGTCATCGCCGGCAGCTTCAATGCTGTTGGTAATCAATTCAAATGCCGCTCTTTCCAGAATATCGAGATCAATGTCCAGCGTAAAATTATCGGGTAATGCAGATCTGACGCCATATATGGTTTTACTATTTTGCAGTCTCTTTTCAAGATACTTTCTGAAGGACTCGGTAATATCCTTTATTGTAACTGTTCTGATGTTAATATCATACTCTTTCTTAAAAAGAAATATAAGTTTTTCCAGTAAAAGGGACATATCGATCATTCTGGGATAAACAGTGTCAATAACGGGGTCATCTGCATCAACAAGAATTCTCTGAATATTCTGAAATTCATTATTCAGATGACTTGCTATAACGCCTATACCTTCAATTATAACGGGATCTATGCCCTGCTTTTCAAGGCGGCTGATCGTCAGCGTATCCTTAAGGGCTATTGCAATATAGGTTGACAATGATTCGATTATCTGCTCATCAATCTCCTGAAATTCTCCTCCAGCCTTATTCAATACCTGTATAACGCCGATCAGATTATTGTCCGGATCAAGGAGGGGGGCTCCGAGAATTGTTTTTGTTTCATAACCGGTCTGGCGATCTACGGATTTATCAAAATAGGGATGATTGTAGGCATCTTTTACATTTACCGTTTTTCTTAGTTTAAAGATCTGGCCAGCTATCCCCTTGTCTTCAGGGATCCTGAACTCCTGCGATTCATCGCTTAAACGCGGACCCGAGCTTAACTCCTTTTTTTCACTGTCATGTATAAAAACCGTTGCTCTGTCGGCATTTAATGCTTTTGCAGTAAGTTTTCTGATATTATCAAAGAGGGTGCTGATATCCTTTTCATGAATAATATGTTTTGTTATCTCCATAAGATTTTCAATCGAAAGCAGCCTCTTACGCGTATTGCTCACTGCTTCACCTGTAATTTTTCTCTGAGCCTCAAGTTCTTCCAGCATCTTTTCTTCCGCTTCGGCATAAATATTTCCGTATCTTTTTTTTGCATAGAGGTTGTAAAAAAGCATTATTAAAGTCTCATAAAGAACAAAAAGGCATAATAACAATTCATTATCTGCAAGTTTATTATTGTATCCCAATAAAAGAAAGGGGATTCCCATTATTGCCGATAGAATAAAGACAAGCTTGGAAGAGCAATCAATTCCGGCCCAGTCTATTTTAAAGGTGAGAGAACCTGAATTTAAGAGAACGCCTTTCTTTATATAAACATCTCTGATATAAAGATCATCCTTAAGTATCTGAATATTATTTCCCGAAGTGTCAAGCACCTCTTCGGCAACAACTCTATCAAGAATAAAGTATTCCCTCTCCTCTTTTCTGTATTCAACTCCGGTATCGTTAAAAATATCTTCTATGCTGTTTCCGTAGGCAATAACAGTAACCTCTGCCGGAGGCAGACTCCGGCGCAGGGGCACTGCAGCAACAATACCCTTCAGATATTCGGATAAATAATAGTTAATATTAATTTCATCGGAATTGCAGAAGAATGACAACTTTATTGAATTTCTGCCGGCAGGCTCAATGGTCATTTTCAGAGCAGGAAAAAATTCCATCAGTATCCGATCTATCTCTCCATAGGTTTTATTCACAGAATGTTTCAATCCGACAATGGCGGATATTCCGAATATTTTTTTTTCCGAGAAGTATCTTCCTGCTCTGTAACAGATATCATATTGATCCGAAATTCTCTGCATATAATGAAGAATATTACTGAATTCTTTATAAGTAATATCTTTTTTGATAAAATCTTCTCTTTCAATCGAAAATATATTTAAAATATAATCTGCAAGTGCGGGATCGTTGTAGTGATCTGAAATAAAATAATAGAGCTCATTTAATATTACAGGATTTATCGTTTTTATATCCATCTATCAATATTTAACTTTTTATATTTTAAAATAGAATACATAAACCATTAATATATTCAAGAAATTTTTTATTTTAAAAAAAATTAAAAAATATTTTTTATTTAAGAAATTATTGAATAATAAATTGTATTATTAGTATAGTCACTGATCTTTATTTCAATCTGATCAAATCTTACTTTTTATTAAAAAAAACATTGAAATTTTATCTTATACAAAAAAAATGAGCATGCTAAAAATTAATTATACATCCAAACAATTATTGTATAATCATAACAGGCGGGAAATTTATGCCACATAACAGCCAGGATGATATCCAAAGGGATGCCAACAAAAAATTAAAACCTGTTGCTTTAATACTTGCAGGCTACAACAGAGTTAACAAGCGGGCAAGAAGAAAAATCCTTAAAGAAATCAAAGAAGTTTATGACGGTGATGAAATTTATATGGGCAATAACAAATTTCTTTACGATCTGGCAGGGAAACCGATAATACAGTATGTTCTCGATGCCGTATATAATGCTGAAAAAAACGGAGAACCGCTCTACGATAAAATATACCTTTACAATGATGTAAAGAGTTTCAAAGAAAGAGTTGATATGAGCAAATATCCCAACCTGACCCTGCGGCAGATGCGCGAATCCGTAGGAGGGCACTGGAAAGAGTTCTATTTTAATTTTATTGAATACGGACAAAAAGTGGACGTCTTTTTCGGCGATACTCCGAGAATAACTCCTGAAGACGTTGAATATATTCACAATGAATTCGATTCGATACTGGGAAAGAAGAAAGACCATAGAGGAGTGCCCATCTCTATGATATTCGGCATTACCGAATTTGACGATCTTGAAGACAACTGGATGGAACACCGTATTAAATATATTAAAGTGGGAGCAAATAAGGGTAAACTGAAAAATTTTGTTCACTTTGAAAATTTTCAGGCAAGGATCGGGAATACAGGCGCTATAATAAAATTAAAAGGCGTTGATGATATTATCAGAAGCGGCGCCATAAATTTCTATTATAATCTGAGAAAAGCCCTTACTCCCAGTTCCTTCTCAAAAATAATCTACTATCTCTGGAAGCTGAAAAAGCTCGACATGATAAGACAAGTAAAAAACAGAAAAATCAATGTGGATGACTTTATAACTGCAAATCTTGAAGTAGTTTCACGGCTGTATAAAATTGACGTAAGCGAATTTGCCGGAATGATGTTTCATATAAAAAAGAACGCATCCAGGTGGGAAAATGATATAGACGGCCCCAAAGACTTTGAAGTATATCAAAAAAAGTTCAGGGCCATGCAGAATACCTGAAAAGGAGTCCGGCTCTGATTTAATCCTATTTGTCCGCCGCATTCTTCAAATGAACGGTTCTCATTGGGAAGGGGATTTCAATTCCTTTTTCATTATATCTTCTGTGAAGCCTTTTAATAAACTCGTGCCGAATAACGTACTTCTTTGTAAAATCGGATATTTTCAGAAAGACGTTGAAATTGATACTGGACTCGCCGAATTCCGTAAACCTTAAATAAGGTTCAAAATCTTTAACAGCTCCGGGAGTTTCATTTATTATCTCCTCTGCCACTTCCAGCGTAACAGTCTCAACCTCTTCCAGATTACTTGCATAAGCTACTCCCACGGGGATCTTAATATTCATCTCGCGTTCAGGCAGTGAATAGTTGGACAGAAGGCTGGAAGCAATTTTCGAATTGGGAATAACGATCATATTGTTAGTTAGAGTTTTAACAGTTGTATAACGCCATGAAATATCCATCACGTGCCCGTCAATATCCTGCTGGATCATAATATAATCGCCTATATTGATCTGTCCGGTAATAATAACCTGAATACCTGCGAAGAGATTTGACAGCGTATCCTGCAGAGCAAGCGCAACTGCAAGTCCTCCAACTCCCAAGGCAGTCAGTATAGGAGTTATGGAGATGCCCAGAAATTGCAGTACCAGGAGAGTGCCGATAAGAAGAATTGTCATTTTTGTCAGATTTGAGAAAATCGAAGTAACCGGGAAAATTGTATTTTCACTCTTGCTGTATATCTTAACAAAACCGGTTGCTATTCTTGCAGAGATAATAGTGATCAAAAAGATAAAAACCACAATAACACTTTTTGAAATACCGTTAATAACGCTCTCTTTAAGAGGAGCATTCAGAACCGCTGTATAGAGCCCTGCGATAAGTATAAGGATCTTTCCATTCCCCTTGAATGACTCAACGATAATATCATCGCCTTTCCATACGGTTCGGTCGGCGAATCTCTTCAGCCTGACCATTATAACTTTCTCAAAAATTATACCCATGACCACGCTGACTCCGATAATAATTACCGGAACAAGATATGGATATAACAGATCAATGTAAACTTTCATTATAGTGCCGTCTTCAATTTTGTTTATAATGAATTGTTTTAAATAATAATCAATTATTTTTTATGATATTTGATCAAATATTAATTGAATAAATCGGATAATGACCGGCAGATGGCATTTAATAAATAGTACTTTCAGGATAAAAAAATGATCTATCTCGCAGGACCTCTTTTCACAGAAGCGGAAAGACACTTTAACAGAGAACTGGCAAAAAAACTGGAAGAAACTCTGAACAAGGAAATATTTCTGCCTCAATTGGAATGCGGTAAACATGATACCCCTGAAAAGATATTTTCTTCATGTATTGATGGAATTAACAATTCGGAAATTATTATTGCAATTCTTGACGGGGCCGACTCCGATTCGGGAACATCCTTTGAAGCAGGCTATGCCTTTGCAAAGGGAATACCCATTATCGGTATAAGAACCGATTTTCGTCAGTGCGGAGACGACGGAGGATTAAATCTTATGCTATCACGCAGTTGTAAAGAGATCCTTCATATATCATCGCTCAAAGAGAGCAGTATAATAGAGAAGATATGTAATTTCATAAAAAACAGAATTGACGAAATATAATATTGCCTTTTATCCCCCATGAGGCTTCCTCAAATACTTAAATAATACAAGACCATTCCCTGAAAAAACCGATTGTATATGCGCCCTATTTGAAAACCAGTTCCTCCTGATCTTCAGCCTCAGAAGTATGATAATAGTCATCCTCTTCAGCTATTGGGCGGGCTTCAATCCTCGCAAAATGATTGTCTCTTATTTTAAATCTCTTTACCATGTTCAGCAGCTCGTGAGCAAGCCCCGCCATTTCCTCGCTCGCAGAAGCGGTTTCTTCAACCATTGCGGCATTATTCTGAGTAACGGAATCCATATCTGCTATTGCCATATTTATCTGGTTTATACCATCTTTCTGCTCTTCGCTTGCCTTAACAATTTCATCTACAAGCTCATTTACCTTTTTTACGGAATCCATTATACTGACAAGAGATTCTCCGCTTTTATTTGACAGCTCGGTACCTACTGCGACCTTCTCTATTGAATCCTTAATCAGGTTTTCAATCTCTCGTGCGGCATTTGCAGAACGCTGGGCAAGGTTTCTCACTTCACCTGCAACAACTGCAAAACCCCTGCCCTGATCGCCTGCGCGGGCAGCTTCAACAGCAGCATTAAGAGCAAGAAGATTAGTCTGAAATGCTATTTCATTAATAACCGAAATAATCTCACCAATTTTACTGCTTGATTCGCTAATATCCCGAATGGATTTTACAGCTTTACTGACAATTTCACCGCCTTCCTGCGCAAGCCTGCTTGCCTCATCGGTAACTTTTTTTGCATAAATGGAATTCTCGGCATTCTGGCTGCTTGTGGCGCTTGCCTCTTCAATTGTCGAGGCTATCTCTTCAATTGAAGCGGCCTGTTCGGAAGTCCTCTGCGAAAGATTCTGGTTTCCTATGGATATTTCCTGAACGACATTCGAAAGATTCTTCGATGAATAAACTACCTGACTGATTATGTCATGCACATTCTGGATAAATTTATTAAACCATGCTCCCAAAGACTCTACCTCGTCGCAATTAACGGTCTTATAAACTCTGCATTCGCTGCACGATTTATATATGCCGTTTATAATTCTGGGACAGTGAATATCTTTGCCGAAAGAAGGCGCAAAGCTTCCAACATCAAACCAGCAAAGTACGCCGTCTCTGCCAAAATCGGGACACCCGTTATTTCCACATCCCATTACTTCCGAACAGTTAACTTTTGCTACAGGATAACTTACTGTAAGATCACCGAGTGCCGCTTCTGAAAACATTTTATTAAAGGGTTTCAGTTTTTCAAGAACTCCCGAGGTTCTGAAAGAATACCAGAACACAAATGCAAATATAACTATACCAACCAATAATGCGGCAGCTGTCATAGTATTCGATACTTTTGCCTCATTATTTATTTGGGCCAGTTTATCTTTTACAAGCAGTCTGTTTCGTAAATTGATCGATTTAATCACAGTCTGTACTTCCGAAAGATACTTTAAAGTTTCATTCTTGTAAATTTCATTTGCTTCTTTATATTTGCCGGAATTGACAAGTTCCACAATTTTTATTGCGGATTTATGGAGATATTTATGAGGTTTTTCAAGATTTATTATATTATTCTGAAGCTCCGCAGGTAATTTTCCGTAATCATCGGAATTTATGTAACTGTAAAACCACTTTCCCAGACTGCATCTGTTGGGGTCGGTTTCTATATCCGCACCGGATCTATCAATAAATATGATCTGCATCAGCTTTCTATCCCACTTTAGATGATCTATTGTTTTATTCAGATAAAAATTCTCACGACTGTATATTTCCTTTATGTTCTTATTCGATTCTATTAAATGATTATTAGAAACCATACTGATAATGCCTATACCTGCAATAACAATCAACAGAATGATCAAACCCGAAGCAATTTTCCATTTGGTACTCATAAAGCCTCCTCGTTTGTATATAATATAGCCAATAATTACATTCGTAATTTTTGTGAAGTCCTACTTATAGTAAATTAACAATTTGTTTTTTAACAAAATCTAAAATATTTTAATAATATTTCAATTACTTTTGTTTCATTTGCATAAATTCCGCTTAAAATCGCTTTGAATCCTTATGATAATATTTTTTTCAAAATTATAAAAAAAATCAATTTGGCCTTGACAAAAATCTATTAAATCAGTAAATTGTTGTTGATATAGTTGATTTGTTTAGTCAGGTATATTTTTCAGCTATAATCGAATAATCACTCCGGTTAAAATACTGGAAAATTTTACCGGCATTTCTCGACTATACTGATCGACATAATTTACAAGGAGAGGGCCAATGAATGTCACAATAAACGGCAAAAATGAAAATCTTGAAATTAATAAAGAAAAATTTTCTATTATTGATCTGCTTAAGGTTAAGGATGTTGAAATGCCCGACATGGTATCGGTTGAACTGAACGGTACGATTCTTAACAGAAGCACCTATGAATCGACATTTATTTCCGAAGGAGATAAAATTGAGTTTCTCTATTTTATGGGAGGAGGCTCAGGAAAATATCCTGCTGCTTTTGAAAAAATTAAGACTGCGGATAACAATAAATGAAAAAGCTTAAATTTGACACAATTGCAATTCATGGCGGAACATTCACCGGAACAGGCGTAAATCCTACGTCTTTTCCGCTGTATCATTCCGCCGCGTTTTCAGCCGAATCGGCAGAAGACATGGAAGATATTTTTAAAGGGAGAAAATTCGGTTATATCTACTCGCGCATTTCCAATCCCACTGTCACTGAATTTGAATTTAAAATAAATGCTCTGGAAAGAGGCGCCGGAGCAATTGCCGCTTCCTCCGGTATGGCTGCAATATCCACAATTCTTTTTGCTTTAACGGAAAGTGGCCATAATATCATTGCCGGGCGCGGACTTTTTGCAGGAACATATCTGCTCTTTGACGAGATAACAAAAAAATACGGCATTGACATCCAATATGTTGATATGAATAACCCTGACAATCTTCAAAATGCCTTAAATTCAAAAACCGCCTTCATATTTATTGAATCTATCTGCAATCCCGCACTTGAGATTTATGACATCCGAAAGATATCGGAAATCGCTTCCGGGCATAATATCCCTCTGGTTGTTGACAGTACCATTACAACACCTTATCTTTTTAATCCTAAGGAATACGGCGCTGCCATTGTTGTCCACTCAACAACTAAATATATTACCGGAAATGGCAGTACAATAGGTGGGATACTGGTTGATCTTGGAAATTATGACTGGCAGCAGACAAGATCCAAAGGCATTATGGATTCATATTCGACTTCGGGCAGTCTTGCTTTTATCACATATGCCCGAAAAAAAATTTTACATAATACGGGAGGGTGCATATCGCCTTTTAACGCTTATATGCAGAATACTGCGGTTGAAACTCTTTCAATCAGAATGGACAGACACTGTTATAATGCAATGAAACTTGCAGAATTCCTGAAGGAACACAAGAAAGTACGCTCTGTTTATTATCCCGGTCTTGACTCCAGCCCTTACAATGATCTTGCTGCCAGGCAGTTCGGGAACAAATTCGGCGGGATAGTTTCAATCAGGCTTGACTCAAAAGACCAATGTTTTAAATTTATGAACAGACTTAAACTGTCAAAAATAGCGGCAAATCTGGGAGATGCAAAAACGCTGGTTGTCCATCCTGCATCAAGCATTTACTATAACTGCAGCAGCAGGATAAAAAAGCGGGCCGGAGCTTACGATGATCTCGTCAGAATTTCCGCGGGACTGGAAAATATTGAAGATATTATAGATGACTTTAATGAAGCTTTAGAGGAGGCATAAAAGATGAATTTAACAGAAGATCAGATAGAGAGATACAGCAGACAGATAATTCTTGATAATGTGGGAGGCAAAGGACAGGAAAAGCTTCTTCAAAGCCGCATATTGATTATAGGAGCCGGAGGTCTCGGATCGCCTGCAGCGTTCTATCTCGCTGCTGCCGGCGCAGGCAATCTCGGTATCATTGACGGAGATGAAGTTGATCTTTCCAACCTGCAGAGACAAATACTCCATTCTACAGACGACGTTGGCAGAGCAAAAGTCGATTCCGCAAAGGAAACACTGGAGAAACTCAATCCCGACATAAATATTATTACATATAACAAACGTGTTAATGCCCAAAATATTTCGTCTATCATCAGTGAATATGATTTTATAATAGACGGCACGGACAACTTCGGCGCCAAATTTTTGATCAACGACGCATGCGTTTTAAATAAAAAGCCCTATTCTCACGGAGGGATATTAAGATTTCACGGGCAAACCATAACTCACGTTCCGGGCTCAGCATGTTACAGATGCCTTTTTGAGACACTTCCGCCAAAAGGCGCTGTGCCCTCCTGCAGCGAAGCGGGTGTTCTCGGTGTCGTAGCCGGATTTCTCGGCACTCTTCAGGCTTCCGAGGCAATGAAGTATATTCTTAAAACAGGGGAACTTTTAACTGACAGCCTGTTCTATTTTGATATACTGAATACGGAATTCAGGCTGCTTAAAATTAAAAGGAATAAAAACTGTCCCGTGTGCGGGGATAATCCTTCAATAAGCAAACTGGAAGAAAAAAATTATGAACAGCCTGTTTGCGACCTGAAGCAGCAAAGATAAAACTTATACCGGACAATGCAATGGATTTAAAAATTAAAAATGAAGTTGTAAAAAAAATGATCGAGCTTGCCCAAAAGGACGCTCCCCTTGAAGTATGCGGTTACCTTGGAGGCAAAGGCAATACAATTTCTGAAATTTTCCCTGTAGAGAATATTGATAAAAGCAGCATTCACTATACAATGGCTCCTGAAGACCAATTCCGGGTAATCAAGGAAGCCCGTAAAAATAGTATTGACATTCTTGCCGTTTACCACAGTCACCCTGAAACACCGGCCAGAATGTCCGATGAAGATATAAGGCTTGCATACGATAAAGAGATAAACTATATAATCCTTTCACTATTTGAAAACAAAAACGATATCAGGTCTTTCAGCGTAAAATCGGGAAATGTCAGAGAAGAAAAGCTGGAGGTTATATAACATGTTATTCTATGAAATACCCGGATCTCTTGAAAGAGAAATAAAAGATCTGGGAACATCCATTAAACGATACAGGGACGGCAAAATCAGCTCAGTTGAGTTTAAAGGGATAAGAGTTCCCTTCGGAATATACGAACAGAGAAAAGAAGATACCTATATGGTGAGGATAAGGTGCGCCTCAGGGGGAATAACGCCGGCACAGCTCATAAAAACGGCAGAGCTGTCAGAGAAGTTCGGCTCGGGTATCCTCCATGTCACCACAAGACAGGAAGTGCAGATTCATAATGTCAAACTGGAAAACATTGAAGAGATAATGAATGAATTATTAGAAGTTAAACTTTCCACCAGAGGAGGAGGAGGAAATACTGTAAGAAATATCACGGCATCGGTTGATTCGGGTATTAATCCCAATGAAATTTTTGACGTGGAACCCTATGCAATAGCTCTTACTTCGCGCTTCATTTCCGAACCGAATTCATGGGCTCTTCCGAGAAAGCTCAAAATAGCTTTTTCCAGCACAAAAGATGACAGCGCAAACGCCGCTGTTCAGGATATTGGATTTATAGCATCAGCAAAAAACGGAGCAAAAGGATTTAAAGTTTATATTGCCGGAGGGATGGGCATAAAACCGAGGCCAGGAGACCTGCTCCATGAATTTATTGAAGAAGACATGGTATATAACGTTGCCCTTGCAATTAAAGAACTCTTTAATAAAAAGGGCAACAGGAAAAATAAGCATGCCGCAAGACTTCGCTTCCTCTATGAGAAAAAAGGCAGAGAAGAATTTCTTAAAATGTATACGGATCAGTTGGCACTTATTGAAAAGAACAACTTCTCTCCCCTAAAAACGGTTGAGATTGACAACAGATCGGCAGACCCTGCTTTGGAGGTTCTTCATGACCACAGCGGCGAATTTAAACTATGGAAGAAAAGATTTGTAACTTTACAGAAACAGGAAGGCCTTGTAAGTATAAAAATACCGCTTAAACTCGGAGACTTGAAATCGGCAGATGCGGTAAAACTTGCCCGGTTTCTTGAACCCTTTGGAGATAATGTAATAAGATTTTCCGTGGATCAGAACATCCATATTAGAAATATACACGAGAAATATCTTGGCAATGTTTATAAAACAGTAATGTCTTTTTCGCCTCTGTCAAAAGAACCCGCAATTGCGGGCAGCATTGTTTCATGCGCAGGAGCAAACACCTGCAAACTGGGATTATGCCTGTCAAGAGGCGCTGCCGAAGCGCTTTACAGAAAACTTGGGACCGGAGAGGGTTACTACGACAAAATGGCGAAAATAAAAATAAATATTTCCGGATGCCCCAACTCATGCGGAAGGCATCAAATTGCTGACATCGGTTTTTCCGGAAAACCGGGCCGTAAAGAAGGACGTTACTATCCGGCTTACAATGTCCTGGCCGGAGCCGTTGTAAAAGAGAGCGGCGCAAGACTTGCCGAAAAGATCGGAACAGTCAGCGCAAGAGACCTGCCCCATCTGGTTTACGATATTCTCAAGGACTACGCGGAAAAAGGGGGCAGCGAAGACTTTTCTTCTTATTTCAGCAAGAACGGAAAAGCATCTATCAGATCACTGATCACTAAGTACGGCAACATCCCTTCTTTTAACGAAGATAAAAACTACTACTCTGACTGGGGCGCAGAAGATATATTTTCCGTGGCAAAGCTCGGTAAAGGTGAATGCTCGGCAAGCCTTTTTGACATGATCGACTATGATGTTGAACTGATAAAAAAGAATATCATAATCGCCGACAACAGCGAAGACGAGAATGAGATCATGGAAGCGCTGTACAACTTGGTTTTCTCTTCATCGAGAATGCTTTTAATAACCAGAGCCGTTGAGTCAGGCACCAGGGATGAAATTTTTGACAATTTTATAAAATACTTCATCGATACAGGTCTTATAAAAAGTGATCTGAAAGAAACAGTACTTTCTGCAAAAAACGACAATCTGAAAAAATTGATGAATCTAAAAAAGAAAGTTTTTCTGCTGGCCGATTCGATTATGGAATTGTATGACAGAATGGATGATTCACTGAACTTCCCTGACGAAATTTCCTCAATTGGAAGCGGCCAAAGGTTTAAATCTGAAACAGGAGAAAAAGCCGACAGATTTAAGGATCTGAGCGGAGTAAAATGCCCGCTTAACTTTGTAAAAACGAAACTCATTCTTGAAACTATGGATAGCGGAGAAACCCTTGAGGTAATTCTTGACGACGGAGAACCCGCTGAAAATGTTCCTCGTTCAGTTGAGCTTGAAGGACACACCGTAGTGGAACAGAAAAAAGAGGGCAACAGCTGGTCTGTTGTTATCAAAAAAAAATAAAATATCCCGAATAGAGATAAAAAAATATGTATGAAAAACCATACCGAACATTAGCGAAAACCATGTCATGGAGAGTTACCGGAACTATAGTGACAATGAGCGCATCCTATATAATAACCGGTGAATTATCCGCGGCAATGTCAATAGGAGTGCTGGAATTTATATCCAAATCCGTATTATTTTATATCCATGAAAGATTATGGGACAGGATCAAATTCGGGAGAGTTTATCCTGCCGACGATTATCAAATATAAAATATTTTCAGACTTGAGTGTGATAAATATGAATACTGACCAATTGAACAAAAGATTCTCCAAAAGCACTGCCGAAGAAATTCTTGAATATTTTTTAAAAAAATTCAGCGAAAAGATCGTTCTTGCTTCAAGCCTCGGCTTAGAAGATCAGGTTTTAACCGATATGGCGCTGAATATTGACCCGTCGGCAAAAATATTTTTCATTGACACAGGCAGGCATTATCAGGAAACATATGACGTTGCATCAGAGACAATGAAGCGTTACTCCATGCAATATGAAGTATATTTCCCCGACACGGAAGAGGTCGAAAAAATGATGAAAACAGCAGGCCCCAACTCCTTTTATGAAAGCCTTGAATTGAGAAAGAAGTGCTGTGAAATAAGGAAGATAAAACCGCTCTTAAGAGCCCTTAAGAACAGAAAAGCATGGATAACCGGGCTCAGGAGAGACCAGGGAATAACCAGAGCGAATATTGAAAAAATAGAATGGGATAATGCTCACAATATAATTAAGATCAATCCCATAGCTCAATGGACGATCGATATGGTATGGGATTATATAAAAAAACGAGACGTCCCTTATAACAGACTGCATAAAAACGGATTCCCAAGTATCGGCTGTCTTCCCTGTACAAGGGCCGTCGCCAACGGCGGCGACATAAGGTCCGGCAGATGGTGGTGGGAGTCGCCTGAACATAAAGAATGCGGGCTTCATTCAAATAAACACAACGGAAGAGAATAAGAAATGGATCAGCTTGACAAATTGGAAAATATCAGTATTTATATACTCAGAGAAGCATACAGAGATTTTAAGAATCTGGGCATGCTTTGGTCAATAGGAAAGGACAGCACTGCTCTTTTATGGCTGGCAAGAAAAGCCTTTTTCGGGCATGTACCGTTCCCTCTGATCCATATTGATACAAAATTCAAAATTCCCGAAATGATCGAATACCGCGACAGGCTTGTGAAGGATTGGAAGCTTAACCTTATATTCGGCTCCAACTTCGATGCGTTAGAGAAAAAAGAGACTTTCCCCCACGGGAATACCGACAGAATTAAATGCTGTAAAAATCTAAAAAGCGAAGCCCTGAAGCACGTTCTGTCAGGAGAATGGCAGCGATACCGCTTTGATCACAAGGCACAAGCCTATTTGCCCGATAAGAACAACGCCCCCTTTACCGGAGTAATTGTCGGCGTAAGAGCAGACGAAGAAGGGAGCAGATCAAAGGAACGTTACTTCAGTCCCAGAGACGTAAGGAGCGACTGGGGAATTGACGACCAGCCGCCCGAATTTTGGAATCAGTTTAAAACCGATTTCGCTCCCGGAACTCATGTGAGGATCCACCCCCTTCTTGACTGGACAGAACTCAATATATGGGAGTACATTTACAGAGAAAACATTCCTGTTGTACCGCTCTATTTCGACTCGGGCAAAGGCAAGCGCTACAGGTCACTCGGATGTTATCCATGTACCAGTCCTGTTGATTCTACAGCTAAAAACGTTGCCGACATTATTGAAGAATTAAGAAGCGGAAAATTTGCAAATATTGCCGAAAGATCGGGCAGAGAACAGGACAAAGAGGGAGGCGGTACTCTGGAAGAACTAAGACGCGACGGGTATATGTAATGATAACGAATAAAGAACAGATGAACATAGTTGTAGTGGGACATGTTGACCATGGGAAAAGCACTGTTATAGGGAGACTTATGGCGGATACGGGATCGCTCCCCAAAGGGAAACTGGAACAGATAAAAGAGATGTGCGCAATAAATTCAAGACCCTTTGAGTATGCATTTCTCCTTGATGCTCTTAAAGACGAGCAGTCTCAGGGTATAACAATTGATGCTGCAAGATGTTTTTTCAAGACATCGAAACGCCACTACATCATTATTGATGCTCCGGGTCATATAGAATTTCTAAAGAACATGGTAACGGGCGCCTCAAGAGCGGAAGCCGCTCTTCTCGTTATTGATGCCGGAGAGGGTGTCCGGGAAAACTCGAGGAGACACGGTTTTATGGTTTCTCTCCTTGGAATAAAACAGATAGTAGTTCTTGTGAATAAAATGGATCTGGCAGGTTACAGCAAAGATGTTTTTGAAAAGATAAAAAATGAATTCTCAGATTTTCTTAACAGAATAAATGTTACTCCTCTGGCCTATGTCCCGGTATCGGCAAGAGAAGGCGAAGGTATAGTAAATTCGCCCTCTAAAATGCCCTGGTATAAAGGAGAAACCGCCCTTGCATGGATTGACAGATTTGAGAAAGAAAAACCGAAGGAGCAGCAGCCCTTCAGATTTCCTGTTCAGGATATTTACAGATTCACTGAAGACGGCGACAACAGAAGAATTATTGCCGGTACTATTGAAACAGGATCCGTAAAAGTCGGCGATGAAGTAATTTTTCTCCCCTCAGGTAAAAAATCGAATATTAAATCCATTGAAGGATTCAATATTCCTGAAAGAAAGATTATAAGCGCCGGCTACGCTGCCGGTTTTACTCTGGATACTCAGATATATATAAGACAAGGTGAGATAATGTGCAGATCGTCGGAATCTCTTCCTTCAGTATCCAATACTTTTAAGGCAAATATTTTCTGGGTAGGCAAAAAACCTATGATACAGGGGAAAAAGTATAAACTGAAATCCGCTTCAACAAGGGCAACTGTTTATTTAAAGAAAGTGATCAATATTATAGACGCATCTTCACTGGATACGGAAACAAACAAACAAAAGATCGAAAAACACGACGTTGCCGAATGTATCCTTCAGACTCTTAAACCCTTCGCATTTGATCTGATAAGCAAGATAGAAGCAACGGGAAGATTTGTGATCGTTGACGATTACGAAATTACGGGAGGAGGGATCATAATCGATTCGCTCGACAAGAGCCCCTCCTTTCTCGCAGAACATGTTGAACAGAGAAAATTCTCCTGGTTAAGAAGTTCAATCCGACCCGAAGACAGAGCCCTCAGATACAAACAGAAACCCAGGGTTCTTATCATTACAGGTAATAACAGCGAACTTGCGGAGAATCTTGCGAGAAACCTGGAAGAGATGCTGTTTAATAAAGGTAAAAGCGTCTATTACCTGGGAATATCAAATATATTAAGCGGATTGAGCGGCGATATGAAAGACATAACAACTGACAGAGACGAACATCTGCGGCGCATAGGCGAGTTGGCTCATCTCTTTACCGATGCCGGGATGATCCTCATTACAAGCATACCCGATCTTGATCTCTTTGAGAAAGATATCATTGAAACATTAAACAGCCCCTATGAAACAGTGCTGATCAACTATGGCAGCAAAAAGTTTAATGAGAGGTCGTCATTATATATTGACGAAGATGCGCCTCTTGAGAAGTCTCTTGATATAATACTGGAATATCTGCGTGATAAAGAAGTATTACTGGAATATTACATATAATACTACAATTACAGCAGCCGGAAGGAATATATGTTAACCATATCAGCAAAAGTAAGTTACGGTCTTGCAGCAGTATTTGACCTTGCCCAGAATTACAACGGAGATCCGGTTCAGATCAAAACTATTTCTGAAAATCAGGATATCCCGCAGCAGTACCTGGAACAGCTTATGATCAAACTGAAACAGAGCGGAATTGTAAAAAGTTTCCGGGGAGCCAGCGGAGGATATATCCTTATAAAAGATCCTGCAGAAATAACGGTTTATGAAATAATTTTATGTTTTGAAGGTCCCATTGAGCTTATAAATACATCCTGTAAATCCGAAGTTTTAAAAAATTTCTGGACAAAGACCGAGAACGATATTAGAAAATATTTTCAGGTAACAATTCAGGAACTTATCCTTGAGCAGAAAAGATTTCTTAACAGAATCGAATATAGTATATAACCGGAAGGAGAATTATGAATATTGCAGACGATATAACCCGACTCATCGGCAAAACACCGCTGGTAAGACTTAATAAGATCACTGAGAACTGTTATGCCAGGGTTGCTGCAAAACTGGAATCATATAATCCGTGCAGTTCTGTAAAAGACAGAATCGCCTACTCAATGATCGCAGATGCTGAAAAAAGAGGATTGATCGATAAAGATACTGTAATAATAGAACCTACAAGCGGAAATACGGGCATAGGGCTTGCCTTTGTGTGCGCTGTCCGCGGATACAGGCTTATTATTACCATGCCTGAAAGCATGAGCAGAGAAAGGATTAAGCTGATAAGATCCTATGGCGCTGAAATTATTTTAACGCCGGCAGAGGAAGGGATGTCCGGTTCCATAGAGAAGGCTAAGGAGCTTGCGGGAAAATTCAAAAAAGCGTACATTCCTCAGCAGTTTAATAATCCCTCTAATCCTGAAATTCACAGGAAAACGACTGCCCAAGAGATCTGGAACGATACGGACGGCAAAATCGATATACTTGTATGCGGCGTGGGAACAGGAGGAACCATCACGGGAATTTCAGATATAATCAAAAAAAGAAAACCGGAACTTTTAACCGTGGCTGTTGAACCCGAAGGATCCAATATTTTAAGCGGCGGGAAACCGGGGCCTCATATGATCCAGGGGATTGGGGCAGGATTTATTCCGGAAATTCTCGATACTGAAATAATTGATGAAATTATCACTGTTAACAATGACAATGCATTTACCATGACAAAAGACTTGATCCGCAGAGAAGGAATACTTGCCGGGATTTCATCCGGCGCCGCAGCATATGCTGCAGTAAAAATCGCGCAAAGAGAAGAAAACAGAGATAAACTGATCGTTACGATCTTTCCGGACACAGGTGAGAGGTATTTAAGCACGCCGATTTTTAAGTAATTTAATTATTAATTATAAAACTCAATGCATTCATTGTGCATTATATATAAAAATGTAAAGTAAAATTTTAGTATCAAATCAAAAGGTTCTCTGGGGATTATATCTTCTATATTATGGAAGAGGAGTTCTGCTGTATACGGCATCCCACCCGCAACTGCCGTGACAGGCAATTGCACAGAATCCTGGCGCTGTATTCGAATCCCACCAGGTACCTGTGCTGTCCGGCAGAACAGTATCCTGTGGTGTGGGGTCATAGGGATTCGGCCCTGCGCATAAAGCACTTACTCCAGGTCCGTCATATACAAGGGGCAAGTCTTCCCTTACCATGGAGAGTTGTATTGTTCCATGCACATTATGGCAGTGGATGCAGGTTGTAACGCTTGCGGGCGAACCTGCCCTCCAGTCCGGTATAAAGGTGGGCCCCGGACCGCATTCCCGCTTAATAGCAAGATGAGAATAGTGCCTATTATAAAAAGATGAGGGTCTTGTTCCGTCGCCGAAATTCGTATCTGTATCGGATTCGTCCGTAAAGGGGCCGGAAGCGTGGCATCCGGCCTGAAGACAGAGTCTGAAATCATCGGCATCCACACCGCTACTGCTGCAATCGGGAGTCATTCTGGGAATATTCATCGGGTCGTTTCCATCGATCATTTTGAGCCTGTAACCGTTCCTGTAATCGGCGAAATCACATGGATCCGTACAGTCAAAACTCCTGGCCTTCCCGTCAATATGTTTAACAGAAAGATCATGACAGGCATCACAATTTAAACCTGCTCCGTCTCTGCCGCTTGCTCCTGTCCACACATATTTTTCACTTGAAGGCAGGCCGTGACCGGTTACATAAAAGCCGTAACCTGTGGCTCCATACCTTGAATTACCCGATTCATCTCCTATAACATCGGGAGCGCTGATTCCCAGTATTATTGAAGGCGAACCGTCATGGCATCCGGCGCACCACTTCTCTTTACCGGCTATCAGAGTATC
>JAJRXZ010000034.1 GCA_024276015.1 Spirochaetota bacterium
GCACTCTACGCACGATTACCAACCGTGCTGAGGGAACCTTTGGGCGCCTCCGTTACTTTTTGGGAGGCGACCGCCCCAGTCAAACTGCCCACCAGACATTGTCCCAATCCCTGATCAAGGGTACCGGTTAGTAGTCCAATACAATAAGGGTGGTATTTCAAGGACGACTCCATCCCGACTGGCGTCGGAACTTCAAAGTCTCCCACCTATCCTACACATACTGAACCAAACTACAGTGTCAGGCTGCAGTAAAGGTGCACGGGGTCTTTCCGTCCATCTGCAGGTAGTCCGCATCTTCACGAACATTACAATTTCACCGAATCCCTCGTTGAGACAGTGGCCAAGTCGTTACACCATTCGTGCAGGTCGGAACTTACCCGACAAGGAATTTCGCTACCTTAGGACCGTCATAGTTACGGCCGCCGTTTACCGGGGCTTCGATTTGGAGCTTCGTCCCCGAGAGGACTAACCCTACCTCTTAACCTTCCGGCACCGGGCAGGTGTCAGACCCTATACTTCATCTTTCGATTTTGCAGAGTCCTGTGTTTTTGGTAAACAGTCGCTTGGCCCTTTTCACTGCGGCCTCTTCATGCTCTATCCGCAGGGATATCACACTAATGAGGCGTCCCTTCTTCCGAAGTTACGGGACAATTTTGCCGAGTTCCTTAACGAGAGTTATTTCGAGCGCCTTAGGATTCTCTCCTTGCCTACCTGTGTCGGTTTCCGGTACGGTCACCCGATTTCGCGTTTAGAGGTTTTTCTTGGCAGCATAGAATCTGGACCTTCGCTCTCCCGAAGGATCACTCCCCTCTCGCCTGGCCTTATGATGTCCGGATTTGCCTGAACATCAGCCTCACTCAAGGACAGGGACAACCAACGCCCTGCGCCCATATCTTTCCGCGTCACCCCGTCACGATAGCCTCCACCGGGTGGTGCAGGAATATGAACCTGCTTCCCATCGACTACGCCTTTCGGCCTCGCCTTAGGGGCCGACTAACTCTGAGTTGATTAGCATTGCCCAGAAAACCTTAGGCTTCCGGCGAACATGTTTTTCACATGTTTTTTCGTTACTCATGCCGGCATTCTCACTTCTATGCGGTCCAGTCGTCCTTACAGTCGACCTTCAGCCCGCATAGAACGCTCCTCTACCGCTCTAATAAATTAGAACTCAAAGCTTCGGTAGTATGCTTAGCCCCGATTATTTTCGGTGCAGAGTCACTTGACCAGTGAGCTGTTACGCACTCTTTGAAGGATTGCTGCTTCTAAGCCAACCTCCTGGCTGTCTGAGCAACTCCACCTCCTTTATCACTTAGCATACATTTAGGGACCTTAGCTGTTGATCTGGGCTTTTTCCCTCTCGACCACGGAGCTTATCCCCCATAGTCTGACTCCCGTGTTCTAAAGTTACGGCATTCGAAGTTTGAGTGGGTTTGGTAAGTTTGTAGACCCCCTAGCCCAATCAGTGCTCTACCTCCGCAACAAAACACACGAGGCTAGCCCTAAAGCTATTTCGAGGAGAACCAGCTATTGCCGAGTTTGTTTGGCCTTTCACCCCTATCCACAGCTCATCCGATAGTTTTTCAACACTAAACGGTTCGGTCCTCCATCCCGTTTTACCGGGACTTCAACCTGGCCATGGATAGATCACTCGGTTTCGGGTCTACTCCATACAACTAAACGCCCTGTTAAGACTTGCTTTCGCTGCGGCTACATGACTTCAATCACTTAACCTTGCTGCATAAAGTAACTCGCCGGCTCATTCTACAAAAGGCACGCGGTCAGGCATTACTAAAAGTCATAGCCCTCCCACACCTTGTAAGCATACGGTTTCAGGTTCTATTTCACTTCCCTCTCGGGGTTCTTTTCACCTTTCCCTCACGGTACTTGTTCACTATCGGTCACTGGTGAGTATTTAGCCTTACGAGGTGGTCCTCGCAAATTCCCGCAAGATTCCTCGTGTCCCGCGGTACTCAGGAATATAAACCAGAAAGATCTTAATTTTTAATCCACGGGGCTGTCACCCTCTTTGGCCCTCTTTCCAGCGGGTTAGAATAAATTAAGATTTTGTAACTTTCCGAGACTACCAGGATTGTCTCCGCCTATATCCTATTACCCCGGTTTTACAGCAGTCCTGGCTTGTAACGTAAAATCCGGTTTAGGCTGGTCCCCTTTCGCTCGCCGCTACTCAGGGAATCGCTTTTGCTTTCTTTTCCTCGGGGTACTTAGATGTTTCAATTCCCCCGGTGTCGCCTCTGCAGCCTATGTATTCAGCTGCAGATACTATGGGTTCACCCATAGTCGGTTTTCCGATTCGGTAATCCCCGGGTCAAAGGATGCTTGCTCCTAACCGAGGCATATCGCAGCTTGCCACGACCTTCATCGCCTACCAGTGCCAAGGCATCCACCGTATGCCCTTAATTACTTGACCATATTATTACGGTCTATTATGTTAAAATAGACAACACTCGAAATTATTGTTTCATTCGGCTCAATGAAATTGTTTTTAAACCTATTCCCAAATAGGCCTAACCATCATTTAAAAGATCGTTTGACAATCCCGCATTTAAGCGAGATTGCGCAACCTCGCTTAAATGCGAGGTATATGGAGGTGAACGGGATCGAACCGTCGACCTACTGCGTGCAAGGCAGTTGCTCTCCCAGCTGAGCTACACCCCCAGCATTTTAATCATATCCATTTTCCTTTGGGCCTGAGTGGAATCGAACCACCGACCTTACGATTATCAGTCGTACGCTCTAACCAACTGAGCTACAGGCCCTTAGTCTCAGTTTAATTTCTTTTAAAGGCCTATAGATATTCAGTAAAATCATATTCCAAATATTTTGATCTTTACAGCATAGTTCTCTCAAAACCGAGCAGTATTAAGTCTTCCTTGTTTCCATTTTACATTCCTTTTAAAGGAGGTGATCCAGCCGCACCTTCCGATACGGCTACCTTGTTACGACTTCACCCCCCTCACCAGCCTCACCTTCATAACCTTCCTTCCCGACAAATCGGGATTAGATCAGCCATTTCGGGTGCTGCCAACTCGGGTGGTGTGACGGGCGGTGTGTACAAGGCCCGGGAACGTATTCACCGTGGCGTGCTGATCCACGATTACTAGCGATTCCAACTTCATGCAGTCGAGTTGCAGACTGCAATCCGAACTGAGACCGGTTTTTTGAGATTAGCTCCACCTCGCGGTTTCGCAGCTCTTTGTACCGGCCATTGTAGCACGTGTGTAGCCCTGGACATAAGGGCCGTGATGATTTGACGTCATCCCCACCTTCCTCCGGTTTATCACCGGCAGTTCCTCTAGAGTGCCCAGCATTACCTGATAGCAACAAGAGGTAAGGGTTGCGCTCGTTGCGGGACTTAACCCAACATCTCACGACACGAGCTGACGACAACCATGCAGCACCTCTACATCTGCCCGAAGGAGGGTGTATCTCTACACCTGTCAGATGCGGTTCAAGCCCAGGTAAGGTTCTTCGCGTATCATCGAATTAAACCACATGCTCCACCGCTTGTGCGGGCCCCCGTCAATTTCTTTGAGTTTAAGCCTTGCGGCCGTACTCCCCAGGCGGTATACTTAATGCGTTAGCTGCGGCACTAGTAAACAAGTTACTAACACCTAGTATACAACGTTTACGGCGTGGACTACCGGGGTATCTAATCCCGTTCGCTCCCCACGCTTTCGTGCTTCAGCGTCAGTTATAGGCCAGAGAGCCGCCTTCGCCACTGGTGTTCTTCCTGATATCTACGCATTTCACCGCTACACCAGGAATTCCGCTCTCCTCTCCCTAACTCAAGAGAATCAGTTTAAGGTGCAATTCATGGGTTGAGCCCTTGGCTTTCACACCTTACTTAATTCCCCGCCTAGACACCCTTTACGCCCAATAATTCCGAACAACGCTCGCCCCATACGTATTACCGCGGCTGCTGGCACGTAGTTAGCCGGGGCTTTAGGCAGGTACCGTCATCACAATGAATATTACCCAATGCTTATTCTTCCCTGCTTATTGGACTTTACAACCCGAAGGCCTTCATCGTCCACGCGGCGTCGCTGCGTCAGGCTTTCGCCCATTGCGCAAGATTCTTAACTGCTGCCTCCCGTAGGAGTCTGGGCCGTGTCTCAGTCCCAATGTGGCCGATCACCCTCTCAGGCCGGCTACCCATCGTCGCCTTGGTAGGCCGTTACCCCACCAACAAGCTAATGGGCCGCGGACTTATCTCCAGGCGGCAGGCCCGAAGGTCCCCACCTTTAATGGCTGCCCCTTATGAGACTACCATCTTATTCGGTATTAGCCACCCTTTCGAGTGGTTGTCCCCATCCTGAAGGTAAATTATCCACGTGTTACTCACCCGTTCGCCACTTCCCCCCCAATGCAAGCACTAGGGTTCTCGTTCGACTTGCATGTTTAAGACGCGCCGCCAGCGTTCGTTCTGAGCCAGAATCAAACTCTCCATGATAATTGTATCATAGAAAAAATTAAATTCAAATCAATTGAGGAATAACAAAGAAATTAACTTCAATACTACTCAGTTTTCAAAGAACTATACTTTAAAGATAACTTAAAGATAAAAAAATCCCCATGCAAATTATTAAAATCAATGGAGATCCTTATTTTTAATTACCCCGAAAAAATACGAAGTAAATAATTTTAAACCGCTTAAGAATTTCTCCATACTCTTTTCTTAAGCGTTTTGAACATATATTTTAACCCTGTTTCAAAGTCAAGCAATTTTGAAAAAAAATAAAAAATTACTCAATAAAATTAACAAAGTATCTTTAAAACAATAAAAGCGACAATATTTTTTCACCCAATATATGTCAAACCTATTATTACTTTTATTTTAAAAAATATTCTATTTTATGAAATTTTGAAATAACCGGACAAATGAAATGCCGCACAAATATAATATATAGATGATCATCGAGAAAATCAAATATTTTTCTTAATTTTAACTGAAATTAATTTAATTTTATCCTGAAAAAATTCTCTTTGAACACTGCTGAACAGACACTTATTCTGCTATGGCAGTATTATCTCTTATCCACTTCAAATATGCATCATTCCCTTGTCTCACAGGCAAAGATATTATTTCAGGCACCTCGTAAGGATGGATCTCTTCAATAGCGATCCTGAGCTTATTATAAAGGGAACCCCTGCTTTTTATGAGCAGAATTAACTCATCGTCTATGCAGAGTTCATTTTTCCATTCATAAAGGGATGTGATCCCGGGAATAATATTTACACACGCTGCAATTCTATCCTTTACGAGCTTATTTGCAATCTCAAGTCCGATTTCCTTAGAAGGCACTGTGCAGATAATTACTTCGAAACCGTCCATGTCCTATTTTTTACCCTGCTTTATACCTGCGATAAAAATACCGGCAAGTTCAACTTTTACTGTTTTTCTCAGAGGGATCTTTTCAAATACCTCTTCGTCACACATTAAATCCATAACCTGGGGACCGATTTTAGCCTTAACAATAGGCATTTTTTTCATCTTATAAATTTTCGGAACCTGATCTATTACAGCTTTCGGAACATTGGCATTTGTAATTTTATCCTTTCTTTTATCCAATACCAGTATTGATGTAACTGTCTTATGCTGATTAACAAGAGCCTGCTGGTCATCCATCTTTTTCCTGATCTTCTTTTTGATAAATATATATCCGCCAACAACAACCCCTATTACAACTGCAAGTATGAGATAAAGGTGATACCATTCCCACTTCACAGCATATCCTCCTGAGTTTATGATCTATACTATTAATGCTCCGGCTTGATAACACTCTTTATCAGCGCGAAGTACTATAAAAACAACATTTCAGCTAAAGCCTGCTTAAGTCAAGCTAATTATATTACAGCAATTTGAAAGGGTATATTTATACTATCTGATTTTTCTCTTCTCTATGCCTTCATCCCTATAATTTTCTTTGTAAATTAAAAATTTATTTGCAAATTTTGAAGCATTATTGACACAAAGCTCATATAAAAATAAATTATCGCAACGCCGGTTTGTCCCGGTGTATCTCTGCTTAGAGAAAAGTAAATGATATTTTTTCAAAAGAAGATGAGGTTAAAGATATGCCCCGTAAAATTGAAGTACTAATTGTCGGAACAGGCGCGGTGGGAAGTTTTTACAGCGGTAAACTGGCACAGGCCGGAGCAAGAGTATCTGCCCTCTGCAGATCCGACTTCGATATAGTCAAAGAGAGAGGGATAACCGTAAAAAGCATAAACGGGGATTTTCATTTTAAACCGGCAGAAGTTGTTAACAACATCGCAGACTACCAAGCGGAACCGGACTACATAATTGTAGCAACAAAAGCGCTTCCTGAAATAAACACAGCCGATATTATCAGTGAGAAGGTTTGCAGTAATACCTCGATTGTAATGCTTCAAAACGGCATAAATATCGAAGATGAAGTATACAACAGATTCCCTGAAAATGAAGTAATAAGCGGAATAGCATTTATTTGTGCAACAAGAACAGCGCCCGCCCTAATTGAGCATATTGATTACGGAAGGCTCATAATTGGGAAGTACCCCAGGGGTTCCTCTGAAAATGCCGAAAAACTTGCCAATCTATTCCTAATATCGGGGATCAATTGCAAAGTCGATGACAATATAATTATGTCAAGGTGGAAAAAATTATTATGGAATGCGCCGTTTAACCCCATTTCAGTTCTGGGAGGCGGTATAGACACAAAAACAATTATAGAATCGGAATCTTCTCTTAAACTCGTTAGAGATATCATGGAAGAAGTTATAGCAATTGCAGAAAAATCGGGATATTCGATCAGCAGCGAAAATATACAGAAAATGATTGATGAAACGATCAGAATGACCCCCTATAAAACAAGCATGCTCAATGACTTTGAAAACAGAAGACCCATGGAAGTTGAAGCTATTCTTGGAAACACTATCAGACTTGCTGAAAATTATGATCTTCATGTCCCATGCTTAAAAAGTATATACGCACTTTTATCGTTAGTTAATGAACAAAATCAAAAAAGATATAGAAATTCAATCTGATTATATTAAAAAAACAATATACTTGACAAGGAACAGCCGATAATTAATATATAGCTTTAGATTTTTTGTCTAATTAAATATGAACTGACAAACTACTGAATCGAATATATAAATATAAACAAAGCAGGCAAAAAGCATTTACATCGGGAATTAATATGGGTTTAAATCCTTTTAAAGATTCAAACTTAGACGACCTACAACAAAACATTACAGACTTTCTTAAAGATAACTTTGGAGGCATTACTGCAAGGCTGAAAAACCTCTGGAAAAAATTTGTAATGAAGGGGAAAGAAAGGATCACTGTGATGTTTATTCCCCATACTGAAAAGAAAATTCTTAATTTTCATATTTCCATTTTTGCAATCTCAATAATTATCAGTTTAATTGTTGTAACAGTTATAGTAACATCAATAATGATCGTAAACCACAGCTCCACAATAAAAGAAGTATCAAAACTAAAAAAATACGGTTCAAACTCCAGAATAAAAATACAAAAGTATAAAGAGGAAATAAATAAACTCTATGCAATTTTTCAAAAATTCAAGCCTGAAATAACGCACCTCTATTCATTAACTCCGGGAAGCAACATCGATTCCTTATGGGCAAAAGGAGGGATCCCCAATCCCGACCCCGAAACCGGAACCAGCTACAGCAGAGACAACTCTCCGCCTGTTGAAGTTCTCAATATTGAAGAGATCAAAAACGAACTTGTTATTACAAAAAAAATAATTTCAAAAATAAAAAAATTTATTGAATACCGAAAAAAGATCATAGGCAACACTCCGTCAATATGGCCTGTGGAAGGTTATATAATTTCCAGATACGGGAAGAGAAGCTCGCCCTACAGCTTTAAACAGGAATTCCACCGAGGGATTGATATAGAATCTTTTCCATGCGCAGAGATCAGGGCAACGGCTCCCGGCACGGTTACAGATATTAAATGGGATACTGTTCTGGGCTTAACTATAACAATAAAGCATAAATACGGGTTTATTACATCCTATTCGCACTGCCAGAGAGTTTCCGTCGAGGTTGGCCAAAAAGTCTCAAAAGGTGAAGTAATAGGATATGTGGGCAAAACAGGCAAGACCACCAGATATATATGTTACTATCAGATCAGAATTGGAACTGATTTTGTCGACCCTATGCCCTATCTGAACAGAATCTCAAAATAAAACCGGCATTTTAATAATCCTCATTAAAGAATAAAGTTATTGATATACCAATGTTAATGTTAAATAATGATCATCATTTAACATTCCGGAATTTGAAAAAATGGCAAAAATATTAATTGTTGATGACTCAAAATTTATGAGAAGAATAATCCGCGAGACACTTGAAGAGGGCGGGCATAAAATTATTGCCGAAGCAGATAACGGTTTTGACGGAGTGGAATGTTTCCGCGCTTATAAACCTGAAGTAATTACTATGGATATAACAATGGGCGGAAAAGACGGAATAAAAGCTGCCATGGAAATTCAGCAGATAGACCCTGAAGCAAAAATCATAGTTATATCCGCACTGAACGAGAAAACTATCAATGTCCGCAGCATCAATATAATGATATGGGCATATATTACCAAACCTTTTGAGAAGAAAGAGCTTTTAGATGCGGTAAATAATATATTATAATCTCATTTTTTTATGAACCCTAAATATATAAAACTTTACGACAATCTGTCAAAATCGGACTGCACATTTTTACTGAACCAGGGCAGAGTTATTTTCTATGCCTCGGAAATGGATAAATATACAATAAAAGGGAAAAATCTTATAATAGGCGCAACTGAAATAATTATGACCTACCTGCTGAACAATAAGACCCACAGGATCGAAACGGCAGTTGCCGACAGCAGCAGTAAAATAAAACGGATCTCCGTTGATAAATTTTTATCCGCTATGGATGTCTTCTCTTTTGCCCTCAATGTATCAATGGTTATTGCAAAACAGGTTTTATTGACCAACAATATCGTACATAAAAACATAGACGAACTTACCGGAGAAACAAACAAACACCGCGTTATGTCTATAGAATTTTACAGAATTGTTGAAACTCTTATAGAAGAATACAGAAAAAGAAAATTACCATGGCTCAACGAATTCATAAAAAAACATGTTACAACTCTGACCTACAAAAGAGGGGAGGCTTTTTCAAAATCTTCCGATCCTACATTAATTGAAACATCGGTAAATCTTTCCGACAATCTTGACGAATATCCGCGGGGAGCGGTCATTTGCGAAGAAAATACACAGGGCGAGGAGATGTACATTCTTAAAAGCGGCGTTATTGACGTTATTATTGACAATAATAAAGTTGCTGCAATAAAAGAACCCGGCACCGTATTTGGAGAAATGGCCTTATTATTAAATGAAAAAAGAACAGCCACACTGAAAGCAAAAAATAATGTTGTCCTGACAAAAATAACAAAAAAAAATCTTAAAGCAATTGTTGAAAAACAGAAGGATCTGCTGAAAAATATCGCAATATCACTGGCGAAAAAACACTATTACAATATACTTCGCATTGAAACAACGAATCAATCCATTATCGAAAAAAAGATATCAAAAGAACTGGGAGACTTTCAAAAGGGGCCCGATCTGCACAAAACCATGATGGAGCTGTCCCGCTTAAAGAACGATATTGAGGAAGCATACAGGCAAAAGAAAGCGGATTTTCTCGACGAACTTATTAAAACTTTCTGAATACCTGCGCTGAGCCTCTGGAATTTTACTATTTTATACTTTAATGTCATAGATTAAATCGAGAAGTACTAATTTATAGACTTCAGCCAGGCGAGTTCGGCTTTTAAGTGCTGTTCAATATAAGTCAATACGTAGTAATTTGACAGTTCATTATCAATATTTTTTTCACTGGAAATCTTTTCTTTTATTGTTTCAAGTTTATTCTTAATGATCTCAATTCTGTCTTCAACAAACTGCTCTTTCTGTTCGGGAGTTAAGAAATTCAGAAACATTAAAACAATATCAATATTGAAATGAATAGTATGCTGGTCAAAAAACTGTTTTAGTAATTTTTTGTAATGTTTCTTCCCCACCGGCAGTATTTCATAGACGTATCTTTCGGGATTGCCGCTCTCTTTTTCGGTTCCAACTCTTTTAACCCAGCCGTTATTTACGGCTTTTTTAATTGCATAATAGATAGAACCGAATTTTATATCAACATAATCCTCAAGTTTTTCAACGATCTTTTTTTTGATCTCATATCCGTATAGATTCCTCTCCATCAATAAGCCGAGAATAGTAATTTCTATCTTCATAAGGCCCCCCCATCCTCATATCTCAATATCAATAATATCAATATACGCATTGGAATATTACATCTTTTATATTAAAATGAAATAATTCAGAATTATCAGATAATATTATAATGATATTTCATATCTTTCTTGCACAAAAAAATAAGTATTATTAAATGATAATATAAATATTGATTTTAAAAATCAATGATAATATTAAAAATAAACTAAAAAAAATTAAATACTATTATATAGTTATTGAATAAAAAATATTTCATTATAAGAAAAAATATATAATATATTATATAGGCAAAGAGAAGGGTTTATTATAAACAATGAAATTAAAAAGATCAATTGAAAGATTAGTTGAGGGAATACCTTTGCGGATCGTTGCCCTGGGCGACTCATTAACAGAGGGCTGGATGGTATCAAAAGGGTACATCGATTTTCTGAAAGAGATGATAGAAGAAAAATATTCCAACTGCAATATTGAAGTCATTAACCGCGGAATTCCGGGCGATACTTCCTCGGAGGGACTATACAGGTTAAGAAGAGACGTTATAGAAAACGGGCCGGATCTTGTCTTTATTCAGTTCGCCCTTAATGACGCATATTGCGGATCAACCCCTGAAAAATTTGAAAAAAATATTCTCGCAATTGTTGAAAATATACAAAATTATACAGATGCAGAGATATTATTGATAACTTCAATATTTATCCTGAACAGAAGGGAGAACGATTTTGTTGAAACCTTTTATGACAGATTGAAAAATATTTCAGAAAGCAAAGGCATCCCCCTTGCCTCTGTACACAATTACTGGAAAGACAAGGTTTCCGGCGGAGTTGATTATAAAGATCTTGTTCAGAGCGATCAGGTACATCCTACGATTGAAGGCTACAGGCTGATGGCAGAAGCGATCATGAAGAAATTCTGATTTCATTATTATAACATGAAACAACAACCCGGCTTTAAAAAATTTTCATAAAACATAATTAATAAATTGCAAAAAAAGTTGAAAGAAAAAAATACTTAATTATTTTTATAGTAAGCAGAATCCCAATTAAAATAATATAACATTTTAATGCGGCGGAGGAGACAAAAATGGGAAACTTTTTAGATTCGGATAAAAATTACAGCAGTGATATTGAATTAGAATCTGAAGAGAAATTAGACGAGCCAAAGATGTACAGGGTCATACTCCACAATGACCATTACACAACAATGGATTTTGTCGTGGAAGTATTGATGAAGGTCTTTCGTATGTCAGCTGAGGAAGCAACGCAAATTATGCTTAATATCCACAATAAAGGAAAAGGCGTTTGCGGCGTATTTACATATGATATTGCTGTAACAAAAATAAAACAGGTTCATCAAATGGCTATGGAAAGAGAGTTTCCGCTTAAATCATCATATGAAGAAGTATGAATTATGGATAAATAAATGAAGATCAATGAAGAACTGAACAATATTCTGATGGCGGCCTTTAATGAAGCGGTTCAAAAAAAACATGAATACCTTACGCCCGAACATATACTCTATGCATCTCTTTACAATCCCGAAGGTAAAAAAATTATTGAGAACATCGGCGGAGATATTGATAACCTGAAAAAAAATATAGAAGATTTTTTCAATGAAAAAATGCCCGTTATTCAGGAAGGGGAACCCCTGCAGTCAATCGGATTTCAGAATGTAATGGAAAAAGCGATCTGGCATATAACATCGGCTCAAAAAGATGAACTTGACCTGGGAGACGTTATGGTTGCCATCTTTGATGAAGAGGAATCATTTGCCGCATTTTTTCTTAAAGGCCAGGGTATATCAAGATATTCGCTTCTGAACTACATTTCGCATAGAGTCCCCCTGCTGCCCGGCGATGCGGAACCCCAATATGACGAGACTGAAGAAGTAAAACACGATGAAGAGGACCAAGAAAAGAAAGAGTCAAAAATACTGGCCGCTTTTACTACCGAGCTGACAGAAAAAGCAAAAAAAGGCGAAATCGATCCTCTCATAGGAAGAGATGATATACTCGAAAGGACAATGCAGGTACTGTGCAGGCGAATTAAGAACAACCCCATTCATGTTGGCGATCCCGGCGTGGGTAAAACCGCGATCACCGAAGGCCTTGCCCAGCTTATTGCAGATAAAAAAGTGCCGGGGCCCATTGACAATGCTAAAATATATTCGCTTGATATGGGGACGCTCCTTGCAGGTACAAAATTCAGAGGAGATTTTGAAGACAGAATAAAAAAAGTTCTGGCAGAACTTGAGAAAAAGGATAACGTAATATTGTTTATAGACGAAATTCATACTGTAGTGGGAGCGGGCGCAGTTTCAGGCGGTTCTATGGATGCCTCAAACATGCTTAAGCCTGTACTGAGTTCCGGGAAGATAAAATGCATCGGATCAACAACTTATGAAGAATATAAGAAATTCTTTGATAAAGACAGAGCCCTTTCAAGACGATTCCAAAAAATAGAAATACCCGAGCCCTCTATCGAAGATACGCATGAAATTCTTATGGGGCTTAAAGAGAGATATGAAGAATATCACGATATTGAATATACTGATGAAGCATTAAAAGCAGCAGCGGAACTGTCGGCAAAATATATCAATGACAGACATCTGCCCGACAAGGCAATAGATGTCATTGATGAAGCCGGAGCATTCGCAAGGATGTACAACAGGGGCAATAAAAAAATAACAATAGATACGGAAGACATTGAAAGAATTGTAGCAAAAATAGCAAAAATACCCGAGAAGAGCATCTCAACTTCTGAAATGAACAAACTGAAGGATATGGGAACCTGGCTTAGGGATCAAATTTTCGGACAGGATGAAGCAATAAATCTTGTCTTTGAAGCGATAAAGAGAAGCCGCGCCGGTTTCGGCAATCCGGACAGGCCTATTGCTTCCTTCCTCTTTGTAGGGCCCACCGGCGTTGGTAAAACGGAACTTGCAAGACAACTGGCATCTTATCTCGGAGTTAAACTTCTCAGATTCGACATGAGCGAATATCAGGAAAAACATACTGTTGCAAGATTAATCGGAGCTCCGCCCGGCTATGTAGGATATGAAGAGGGGGGACTTCTTACCGAAGGGATCAGAAAAACTCCCTATTCAGTTCTCCTCCTTGACGAGATTGAAAAAGCTCATCAGGATATTTTTAACACTCTCCTTCAGGTTATGGATTATGCCACATTAACCGACAATAACGGGAAAAAAGCGGACTTCAGGAACGTCATTATCATAATGACTTCAAATGCAGGCGCAAGAGAGATGGGAAAACGCCATCTCGGTTTTGAAGACAGGATCAAAAAAGACGATGCAATTGCAGACGCTGTAGATAAATTCTTTTCGCCTGAATTCAGAAACAGGCTCGATTCAATAGTAAAATTCAACAATCTTGATGAAACTATTATCCTTAAAATTGTCGATAAAGAGATAAGTGAATTCAAAAATCAATTAAGCAAAAAGAATATAAACCTTGAAGTTACAAGTGAGTGCCTCAAATGGCTTGCACATAAAGGTTATTCGCCCGAATTCGGGGCAAGAGAGATCTCAAGGCTCATTCAGGATAAGATCAAAACTCATTTTGTTGACGAAGTACTGTTCGGAAAATTAAAAGAAGGCGGAACCGCAATCGCCGACATTAAAGGCGATGATGTTATTGTTACTATTGAATAGATTTACTCTGATCATAGAATAATGCCTGTAATTCAATTAAACGAAGAACTCATATTCCCCCCTGTTGATCTTGCAGATGAAAACGGTATAGTTGCAATGGGAGGCGACCTGTCAGCCGAACGATTAATTCTGGCATACCAAAATGGAATTTTCCCATGGTATTCAGAGGGCGAACCCATATTATGGTGGTCTCCGGACCCGAGATTCGTTCTCTTTCCTGAAAGTATTAAAATATCGCGAAGCATGAGAAAAATCCTGAAAAGGAAAATTTTTCATGTTTCTTTTGATAAGGATTTCCCCGGTGTTATAGAAGAATGCCGCCAGCCGAGAAAATATCAGAGAGGCACCTGGATCACCGACGATATGATGGATTCATACATAGAACTGCACGAAATGGGAGTGGCGCATTCCGTTGAGGTATGGTTCAAAGGAGAATTGGCAGGAGGCCTTTACGGCATATCTCTTGGAAGATGTTTTTTCGGAGAATCTATGTTCTCAAAAATAAGCAACGCATCAAAAACGGCTTTAATAACCCTCGCAGGGATTTTACAAGATCTGAACTTTAAAGTGATTGACTGCCAGGTTTATACTGACCATCTCTATTCATTAGGAGCAAGGGAGATCCCAAGAAAAGATTTTATTAAACTGATCAATAAAGAAACCCGCTCCGATCCTATAACAGGAAAGTGGGCACATATACCGCCATTTTCGGATTACAGCCTATAATTCAAATTCCAGCGAATCAAAAACTTTGTCAAAAATCCCTTTAAAGAAAATATATTTTCCCCCTTCGGATCTGCCGCAAATTATATATACCATCCCCTTTTCTGAAAAAGTATATATCTGCATGATGTTATTACCATTATCTTTTGATAGAATCCAGAAGTAATCGTGATTATCTTTTTTACCCCATCTCTTTTTGATGAGATTACCGGAAAACTTCTTTGCCCAGTTCTCGGAAATATCTTTTAAACTGCCGCTGTCCCTCTTAATTACTGCAATACTGATGGATGTGTTATTATCGAAACCCGTATAATATTTAATAATATCCCTCTTAAGAGGGCTCTTCTTAATATCCTTTTCATTCCAGCCCTCCGGAAGAGATATGGATAGTTTTAGACCGAAAGAATTCACAGTTGATATTTTTTTTAAGCTGATCTTCTTTGCCTTACCGCCTATACTGCTAAGCCACAGTCTTCTCTCGGCAATATTCTTCAGCAATTTTACAGCTTTTTTATCAACAAGAACAAAGTTCTTACTGTTCATTATCCAGGATGAGATTTTTATTTTACTCCTTCTGTTAAATTCATTTCCGAATTTATTTAAGTCTCTTAGGTCAGGAGGATCTGCGATGCCGATCTTCAACCGCTTGTAATAGTTCAGCACCCCCTCCAGCCTGGCAATAGCCGCAAGCCCCTCTCTTCTTAACAGAATTTTGCTGTTGTATTCTCTTATGATCTTTTTATCGTTAAACTCTTTAATTAATGGGAATATCGAATCCCTTTCTAATACTCTGTTAAATCCCGCAGAGAAGTTTCCTGCATAGATGTCATTTTTCAATCTGCTGAATTCTGCAGAATAAGAGTTAAAAATATAATGAATATATTTATACTCTCTGTACTTGCCGGCATACTCAATTATGGTTTGATAGAGTGAATCAACGTCATGCTGTGCAATATTCTCCTTAAATTTATCCAGTCTTATGGTTCGGTCATTTTTGATTTTCTTAGAAATTCTATAATACTTCTTATAGATAGTATCAATATTCTTCTCCGCAGCAGCAAGACTATGAATAAAAGCTTTTCTTTTCTTATTAATGATCTTAATTACATTTTGCGAATATAAGTTGTTTCCGGTATCAACACTCAATGAATACATCAATAATTTAACTACTCTTCTTATATAAGGATGAGTCTTAAAAAATATATCGCTGATCCTGCTGTTTCCCGTTTCAATACACTTTGACGATCGGGCAACCAGATTTTGAATAAAGTCGATATAATACCTCATTCTCTTTATTCTGTAATCATATTCGTCTAACAGCCTTTTCTTGCTGTGAGAGTTATTATACAGTTCCGATTTTTTTCGGATAAATGATCCCCTCACCGCCTTTTCAGAAAAATCTAAAGGATCAATAAATTCGAATCTATCTAAATGATCCGCTATTATACTATTAATAGTTCTTACCAGATCAAGGCGATCTGTCACATAATTATTTCCGGCAAGTTTTAATATAATATCCTTTGTCACCTCATTTTTAATTTTTGCCGATATATGGTGTTCATTAATTGCCATGTTCCCCATGAGAACTTCCAAATTAAATATCTTCCAATCTCCTGCAGAAATGTTTGACCCCGGCCCATCTTTTTTTTCAGGACTCCCATGCAGTAATACTCTATCTGCCGATCCGGATAAATAGCGGCCAGTCTTTTCCTTAAAAGATCTGTAATTTTTTGAAATTCCTTTAAATTTTACAAAACTGTTAAGATAGTATACGGAAAAAAGAGGGGGGAATATACGATCAATTTCTTTATTGATCTCCTGAATGGTAAACTTTTTTCTGACGATACTGCTCTTATCCTTCTGAATATACTTTTCTATCAGACTTAAAAACCTCCTGCCCGATCTGATCTCTCTGTTAAGCAGATCAATTATGGACTTGTCAAGGTCTGAATTGTTTTCTATTTTGACCTTTAATCTTTCTATCTCTTTGATCCTCAAATCCCACCAGTCATATCTTCCCTTAATGCCCGCTTCGGTTTTACTTCCAAAAAAAATAAAAACTATGATAAAAATTATTACTACTCTTTTCATAAAAAACTCCGGAATATTATTGCATATACAACAACCGCTTCTATAAATCAGACGGCGATCAGGAAACCTCTATTTATACCGATCATCATTGAAAATTTTATATTTAACGGATCAATAAATGACCTGATCGGGATATTGCCCTTTGCCAAGGAACAAAATCGATGCCTTCTGATATATTTATCGATATAGAATTAAAGAGAGGTAAGCTAATTTTTTTCCATAGAAAATCGGAAAGCCTTATGATCTTTTACTTTACAACATA
>JAJRXZ010000035.1 GCA_024276015.1 Spirochaetota bacterium
AATATTATATTTATTAGCTGCTTCAATAGGAGCTAACTCCCCTCTTATTCTATGAACAGAACCCACAGTATGAAGTTTCGAAATTAATAAATCATTTGCTATTTTATAATTACTTTCATTATGATCTGGGCTTACACAACGTTCATCAACCCAAAAAAAATGCACCTTCGACCAATCTATCTGGTTTTTATAATATTGTGCTAATTCAGTGAAAATTTTTTTTGGTGTTCTACCACCAGATAACATAAAAGTAAAAGAACCTTTTGATTTAATACATGCAGTTGCTTGTTTTTTTATTATCTGGCAAACTATCTTTACAAAATCATTAATATTTTCTGTTTTAATAATATTGTTCATTAATCAATGTTATACAGATAAAAATTATTCTTCTTTTCGAATACCTAAAATATAATCAATAAAAAAAATAAGGAATACGCTCATCATCATCGAAGATAAAAATGCAACAATTGTCTTTAATACAATTTTCTTGCTGTCCGGTTTTTCCGGAAGAAAGGGCTTTTCTATAATTCTGGTGGGATAATTATACGATTCAAGGATATGCTGAGGAGTTATGATCTCCTTTGATTTTGTAAAATCAATGTTATTTCTCATCTCTTCAATGCCTTTCTTAAAAAGCTCATTGTGCCTTTTTATTAACATGTCCAGGGCCTCATTTGCACAATTATAGGCCAATTCCGGCGAATCGGAAGTGCCGCTTAAATATAAAACAGGCAATTTCTTTTTCCTTTCCTTCTCAAGGGGTACTTTTCTTTTCTGATTTATTTCAATATTCTGCATACATTCATAATATATTCCCCTTGCATTGGAAGAAATATATAATTCAACCTGACTTGCCCCTTCAAGATATACATTGGCGATTTTGCCTATCTTTATAACGGCTTCGGAAGTATAAGTGTCGGGTCTGGTAGAAACATACAAAAATGTTAATAAGGTAACCGCGGCAGTAAAGAGGATCACAAACCACTTCCATTTCCATATCTTTTTGAAAATTTCGATCAGATCAATTTCATCTTCATAATATTCACGCATATTTTCACTGTTGGCGCTCATTCTTATTTCTTCTCCAAAATCTGATTATTTCTTAAAATTTTGCGCTGTTGTTTTCCACCCCTAAGATCCCCTCAAAGGAGGGATCCAAAGAATAAGTTAAGGGACTTAACAAAATAATATTTTCACCCATATTTTCCGCAAATCCGGAAAGAGCCTCATTAATTAAGTACATTTTTGCAGCACGATTTTATGTCAAGTACTTTAATCTGATCGCACATTCGGTTTCCCCGAATTCAAATATCATTGAGGAGCTTAATTTGCAGTAAAATTATTCAAAAGAGGGAATCCCTTCCAAAATCATCCTCAACCCTTATTATATCATCCTCTTCGGTATAATGCCCGATCTGAACTTCCACAAAGATAAGATCGCTCTTTCCCGGATTTTCAATGCGGTGCAGTTTATTCTTTTCAATATAAACGGAGTCATTCCGCTGTAATTTGATCTCACTTTCACCTGCTGTAACAATGGCTTGGCCCTTAACAACGACCCAGTGTTCGTTACGATACAGATGTTTCTGAAGGGAAAAACGCTTCCCGGGTAAAACGGTTATTCTCTTTATCTTATACCCTTGGCCCGCATCAAGGAGAGTGAAGGTACCCCAGGGCTTTAACACTGTCTTATGTGTATGTATCAGATGCCCCGTATCCTTTGATAAATTGAGTTCATTCACAACATCTTTCACTTTCCGGCTGCTCTCTTTTCTGCTTATTAAAAGAGCGTCATCGGTATTTACAATTACCAGTCCCTTAACGTCAATAAGGGCGATCTGTTTGTCATTGCCGATTATTAAGTTGTCCGAAGAATTTACGGTTACGGGCCTGCTTTGTTCGGAATTACCCGAAAAGAGTATGGAATTTCCCTGTTCGTCTTTTGCGGTTTCGTCATGGAGGCTCCGGAAAGTGCCAAGATCATTCCAGCCGTAATCTACAGAGATCATTTTAACTATACTGCTTTTTTCCATTACAGCATGATCAATACTCTTTGAGGGGATCTTCATCATCAATTCTTTTTTAATCCTTATTTTCTGCGGGTCAACAGCGTTATTTTCAGCTTCGCTGTTTTCAAACGCGGTTCTGGAATTTTCATATATTTCAGGCGAATACTTTTCTAATTCCGAAAGAAACACCCCGGCCTTAAAACAGAAGATCCCGCTGTTCCAGTAAAAATTTCCCGACTCGAAGTAACTTTTTGCCCTGTGTTGATCCGGTTTTTCATGAAAATTTATAACATCACAAATGCTGTTTACCTGAACATTGCCGGTAGAAGATTCAATATAACCGTATCCGGTTTCAGGATATTTCGGTTCTATTCCAAACGTAACAAGATTGTTCTCTTGGGCTGCTTTTTTAGCGGACAGCAATGATCCGATATAAGCATCTTCATTGGCAACCAGATGATCCGACGGCGATACAAGAACCATCTCATCCGCATTCAACGCCATACATGCCAGCGCAATTGCCGGCGCGGTATTGCGGCCAACAGGCTCAAGCAGAAATTGTATTTTCTTGCAATTCCCGGTTTCAGCAAGCTGGTCCAGGGCCAAAAAGTAGTGTTTCTCATTGGAAACAACAAATGTTCTTGAACATACGACGCTGTTTCTGTTAACCGTTTTTTGAAACAGGGACTGCCCGTTAAAGAGCTTAACAAATTGTTTGGGCAAAAGTGTTCTGCTTATGGGCCACAAACGGCTTCCGCTTCCGCCGCAGAGAATGATATTTGTCATTATCTGTTCCATTTATGGGTGATCATTGACAGGTATCAATATTGACCACACCGCCTCAGTCAGGGAAAATTGCTTCAGTCATTTTTTTGCTTTATCCCCAGGCTTTCCTCAATCTGTTGAATAAATTTTTCAACATCATTTAACCCGTCTAAAATGCCCCTGCATATCGAATCAGGGTCAATTTGTTCATAGTCATGGGCCAGAAAATTACGAAACCCGGCGATTCTTGAAAAATCGGAGGCAAATTCCGGTTCCAGAATATTATTTTCACCAAGTATGTCAATTGCTTCTGCATAAGATTGAGGAAATCTGAGCTCTTTATATTTTATCACCATTTCAGCAAGCGAAATGGAAGTATCTGAGATCAAATAGAGATAATGAAGCAATGCTCCTCTGTAAATCATGTCATAAGAAAATTTTTTGAGGCAATCGCCCTTAATTGATTTAATAATATTTAAGTATTCCTTTAATCTGCCGATTTTCTGATATATTCTTTCCATGGACTATACGCCGATAATAGATTTTCTCCGGTGCTTAAAGTCTATTGCCCTGTGAAGCGCTCTAATTTCAAAATCATCTCTAATATCATTAGGCCTTTCATAAATAAGAACACCTTTTCTAATAATTTCATCCGCTAAAATTATGTTTTTACAATTATTTAAAACAACAATATCAACATCGTTTCTTTTTAAAGATCTTGAAATATCCGCATAAATTCTTAATTTGATATCAAAATAGAAATCCTTAAACTCATGAGACAAATATAGGGCAATATCAACATCGCTTGATGTTGATATTTTATTAACTGCCGCGGATCCAAAGAGATAAGCAAAAAGGATCTTATCTTTATGCAGTTCAAATACGCGGCAGAGTGTTTTTACCTGATCTTTTTTCATACTTTTATTAGGCCCGTTGAGCAGCCTGCGGACCGTTCATTTCAAACAGGACATTTTAAAATATAGCGTCGATTTTTTTTATAAACTCCCTTATCTCTTTTTCAAAGAGCTCTTTAGTATCAACAAGCTTTTTTGCTGCAAAGAGTTCTTTTTCCCAATCAAGCTCATGCCCGTACGCGTGACGGCAACCATGCCTGAAGCTCTTGAAATCACTTAAGTATCCAGAACAGCTTTTCAGAAATCACTGCGGGCCTGGATCCGGATACTTCAAGCCTCATTCTCTTTGATAGATCGGTGTGCCATGTGCCGGCGTCGATATCATTCTCAAAAAAACCTCGCTATTGATAAAAATATATTCTCACATCCATTGTAGAAATTATGAATATAAAATCCAACTGCGCCTTTATCATAATTACTTATTTCTTCAGCTTTTAATGACAATTTATCACTATGTTCGGCAAACTCGGCTGTCATTTTATCGATCTTTTTCAATTCATCTGACAGATCGGCCTTCAGCAGTTCAATATTATGCTTCATAAACTAATTCCCCTTCAAAGCGCTTAATAAGTTTATTGTATCTCTTTACATTACTCACATAATACACTATGAATGCAATTATTGATAATGTCAAGAATTATCAAGCAATTTATCCGAGTATGACCGCAATACAGCCTTTTAACAAATAAGCCTTGACTTCCCCCTGTCGGGAAAAATAGATTCTCATTTTATACTTGTAGTTTATGAGTAATTTCACCTATACGGGGGATTGTTATGGAAATTTTTAAGAACCTTATACAGGGAGCGGTTATCGGAATAGCCAATATAATACCGGGCGTTTCCGGCGGAACCATGGCTCTTGTACTGGGCATTTATGAAAGGCTCATTAATGCGATCCGTAATATCTCCTTTAAAAGCATTAAAACTGCAGCCGGCATCCTTAAATTCGACAGAGAAAGTTATCGAAAATTCAAAGATGAAACGGCCCGAATCGACGCTTTTTTTCTTATGAACATTACTATCGGCGCCTTAATTGCGATTACGGCGCTCGCGCAATTAATGACTTACCTTCTGAAAAACTGGCATGAACCCACATACGGCTTCTTTTTCGGACTGGTTCTGATCTCCGTTCTGGCTCCATATAAGCTCATTAACAGAAGATCTTTTGCAGCGCTTTTGTCATGCCTCATAGCAATGGCCGCTGTGCTCTTAGTCTCAAATGCTCTGTCAGAAGAGGACATTATTAAAAAAGCAAAAGTAAAATACGAGTTAAGGGCCGAAAATGCAGTATCAAACCCGAATAGATCAAAGATCGTTGAGCATTCGGATAACAGCGATGTTATGCATAAAATTTATCTCTTTTTTCTCGGCGCAATTGCAATATCGGCTATGATATTACCGGGTGTGAGCGGCTCCTTTCTTCTGTTATTATTGGGGGGATACTTTGATATTCTTGCGGCAATATCAAATCGGGATCTGCCTGTTCTGTTCGTATTTGCTATGGGGTGTATGGCAGGCATTTCGGTCTTCAGCAGGATCTTAAACTATCTCCTGAAAAAATGGCATGATATAACTGTCAGTTCCCTTGTAGGACTGGTACTCGGATCTTTATGGCTCATCTGGCCCTTTAAAAATTCGGTTATGATCGGAAATGAAAGGGTATATCTCTCCAACAGGCTGCCCCTGAATTTCGGCACCTCAGAATTATACACTGCGGCCGCTTCTCTCCTCGGTATGGCAGTTGTTCTTATCATGATAAGAATTGAATCCCGAAGCAGTGAAAGATCATCATAGTGCCTCCCCAACAAAAAGTCCCAAATATCTTGTATTATAATTGACATATTTGTATATTTCTGTATATTTTTAACAAGTATTATCCCAATAACACTCATACTTATAACGGTTTCTTTTTATGGATAAGATCGATAAAATCAAAGACAGGATCGGAGTATCCGGTCTTGAAGAAAAAGACAGAAAAAAACTCTTTGACAAATTTGTTGATGCCGGCGGAAAAGTTATAGATGAAAAAGAGAGGAAAAGAAGACTGGTAATTGACAGAGAAAAACAGAAAGCTGTTAAAGACAAAATCGAACGAAAACAGAAGAAAACAAAAACTCAGACTCTCAGAAAAAAAGCACCTCCCAAAAAGACTGTTGTCAAAGTTAAAAAAACCAAGAACGAAAGCGCCCTATCAAGATTTTTTACCCGATTCATTATAAAACTGAGGCTTAAATTTATGAAAATTGCAGGTTTCGACGGTCTGTTTTTCAATATTAAATTCCTTGAACGATTCAACAACATCTATAAACCGTCCCTTCTTGAGATCCAGATGATCCATTTCGATATATTCAAAAAAAACAGCGCCGTAGGGAAAAAGATCATAGATAGACTTGATAAGATGAGGCCTGTCTTCTATGAGGTTGCGGAGAGCATTTCCGCCATATATGACAATATAACAATAAGCCAAATTGTTGATCATTATAAAAACTTTCCGGATATCCCTAAAAGCGTGTCTGAGCTGAAACAACCTCTCATGGATATTTTTAAAAAACTATATGTGCTGAAACCCTATGAGAACACAATTCTAAATTCCTTTGAAAAAGCTCTCAGCATAAAAGCCTCCATGATCAAAGACAAAGCGCAATCCCAGCCGCAGCAAAGGAAAAAAATAAAAAACGGCTTATACAATATCTTTCACAAACTCTATCCCAGGCTTTACTGGCTCTTCTGTTTTTATAATGACGAAATTTTCGAAACCGGAGATCCGGAGATTGAAGTCCTGCTGGGCATAAAGCCCGAGGATAAACCGGGAAGGAGAAGGTTATTTAAGAGTAATATCGCAGGATCGGCAGATACAAGATCCGAAAAAATCTCCGAAGCGGAAGAAGATCAAAATAAAGATCCTGATGAAGATAAAGAAATTCCGCGGCATATAAAAGAGGGGCTGAAAATTCTATATAAACTCGATCTGCCTCAATTAAGAAAGGAGTATGATAAATCCGACAGCTTTAAATTGCTGAGCATTAAGGACAAAATACTGATCTCTTACCTGCTGTTTCACGAATTCGACAAAGAATATTCATGGATATTCACTACAAATAAGATCAAGTATAAAGCGGAATTCGGTCACAGAGGCAAACTGGACCGGAGAGGGAAAATGCAGGACCTCTATGATCAGATGAGAAAATGCTTTGATTCATTTAAAGATTATTCCGATATTTCATCGTCTTTTATAAAGATGAGCAAGGACAAACCCATATCAAGCAGTCAGTACTTTCAATATTCCAAGAGACTTTCGGATCTTGAAAAAAAGAGAATACAGATCGCACAGAAAACAAGAAATACACTGAAAACCTACCTGGACAATGTTAACAGTATAATGAAAGAACTTGTTGACGATCTTAATGGCGAGAAAAATTTTATAGAAAATTATGATGAAATTTTGGAATTTATCCCCCAAATAGAAGGCGAAAAGAAACTCAACGGCAAAAGAGTAATTGACGCCCTTAATATTGTTTATAACTACATTTCCGCTTTCATTTACAGACTCGATTTCGGCGGCGACCTGTCCGGAAGCCTTGAATTTAAAGACGAAGAATTTATGAAAAATCCCGCTATTGAAACGGACCATACTGAAAAAACAGATAACGAAGAAGAGCTGACAGGCGATGAAGACAGATCTATACTTGACGAACTTGACGACATCCTCTGATACGTTTCTCTTTCATTTCATCTATTCTTCTTTGAAGGATTGATCCTCTTTCATCGGCAAGTGAAAGATCCAGATATGGAGTCGATTTAATGTTCTGCATCAGTTCATTGATCTCATCTTTATCAAGAGGCTCGATCATATCGGTCTTTGACGCTGTTGTTCCTTCTCTTTTTCTGCCGAAGGAGGGCCCCTTACCGATAATAAAACCGGCTTCAATAAGGGCTCCTCTCACCTGCGGGGCGCTTGAATATGTTGTCAAGATCCCCTCTTTGTCCATTGAACTGTAAATCTCTTTAAAGAACTGTACTGTCCATAATTCAGGATTTTTAGAAGGAGAATAGGGATCATGGAATACCGCATCAAAAAGAAGAGACGGCAATTTTTTTACGGTATTTCTGGCATCGCCCATAATAACCGATATTGAATATCGGTCACTTGAATAACTGCCGCTGCAGAATGCCTTTTTAATTGTATTGTAAATCATATCTCTATGATCGTTAAATTTCAATTCATTCATCTTATCATAATATAGACGCGTCTTCTCCAGCGAATATATCCTTACAAAAATATCTCCGGCTGACTTTGAAAATTCATTTAACAGAGCAAGTATATTGTAACCGAGCCCCAATCCGACATCGAGAATATTGACTTCCTTTTTTGCTGCACTTAATATCTTTGAAGGATAGATATGTTTATGAAGCGATTCTTCATAAGCGCCTGACAAGGTATGCATTGCTTCATTATATTCGCTGTCAAAAATCGTATCCGAGCCGTCTTCGGTTTTAATTATTTTAAAACGGTTAATTTCAGGCACAGCAGAAGTTTTCCAAATATTAATTTATAGAGCCGGCTCTTTGCCGGTCGCTTTTTTGCTTTGGGCCTTCTTTTTTTTGTACTTTTCAAATTTCTCAAGAAAGACCTTTGCATTGTAATCTTTAAAAATCTCGCAATAGTCGTCAGTACAATGTCTAAACGCGATTTTACCTTCTTTAACAATTTTTAAGATCATACTATTGAATATCCCCTGTTCAGAGGGATCAGTAAGGTTTGCTCTGATATAACTGACAATAAGGTGTACAGCCCTGTTGTCAGACTTTTCATCAAATTGTTTTTCAAGTTGTTTTTCAAACTGTTTCTCATCGTCGATCATTTCAGGCAGGCTGATCCTTACATATACCCGCAATTTTCCCTTATCTATGCCTTCCCATCTTTGGTTGAGTTTTATCCCCTTTGAGGCGCACGACGGGATCATACACGCCAAAATTGTTAATAGAAGATTTCTCACCATACCATAAACCATCCTTTCGGTTCCGAGGATCAATAAGAGAGTTCCTTTTATTTTGAGATAATTTGCATTGACAAATTAATTGTGTAAAGTATGTTTTATTGCATCATCTATTCTTTTTTACAGGAGATAACTTCTATGAATTCGGACCTCAGTGTAAAAACTTTAACTCTCAGCAACCCGTACAAAATAAAAAAAATGGGCACTTCCGGGCTCAGACAGAAGCAGGAAGTTTACAATCAGCCTCTGTTTCTGGAACAGTTTGTCCAGGGCGCGGCCTCGTATTTTTCCGAAATAACCGAAAGAGAGAATATAGCTGAAAACAATAAAACAATACTTCTCGGAGGCGACCCCAGAATGAGCAATAAAAAAAGAATTGATACAATAGCAAGGATATTGATCGGTAACGGTTTCAGGGTTATGATCGCAAAGAAGGGACTTGCCTCAACGCCTGCAATGTCAAATGGGATCTGTAAATTAAAAGTTGCAGGAGGAATAATTCTCACAGCCAGCCATAATCCATATACCGATGTGGGAATTAAAATAAACAACGCCGACGGTTCCCCTGCTCTTGAAGAAGCAGCAAACAGGATGCACGATTTGCAGAACTCCGTATCGGAAGTTAAGATTGCAGACCAAAGCGCGCTCAATAACGGCAAATATACCGAATATGTTGATATTATCAAACTCTATACCGAACTTCTCGATAAAATATTCGATTTTAACGAAATGAAAAGCGACCTGAAGAAATTTAATTTAAAAGGCGCCTTTGACCCCATGTTCGGCGCAGGAGGGCCCTTTGCAGAAGCGGTATTTATTGACGCCCTTGGCATGGACACTCGCATGATAAGGAGCGAACCCAGGGAGGACCTGGGCGGAAGAGACGAAAAGGGGGAGCCTCTGCACCCCGAACCGGACTTCGATTATATAAAAGAACTTATACAATTAAACGGTTCCGGCGGATATGATATTGTGTCCGCATGGGATTCCGATGTTGACAGAAGGCTTAACGGCGGCAGCGGTTTTTTTGTGGAATCAGCGGATGAATTTACACTTTTCGCAAAATACAGTGATCTGATAAATATTGAGACTCTTTTTGAAAACACGATCTATTTCTGCAGGTCAACTGTTACTGCCGACACGATAGATAAAATGGAGAATTTTCTGAAAAGTAAATTTTCACGCAGGGAAGTAAAAATTGTTGAAACTCCCACAGGATTCAAATGGATAGCCGAACTGGGAAACTGGGGAGTGGAAGAGAGCAACGGCGTGGGCAATCCCTATATCAGGGAGAAAGACGGTATTTTTGCATCGGTATTTTTGCTGAAAATACTGCTTAAAACAGGCAAGACCGTAAAAGAGCTTGTTGAGGATATCTGGAAAGAATTCGGAAGAGTATATTTTACCAGAGGCGAAATTTCGGGCAGCGATGATACCGAGAAGGAACAGCTCGCCCGCATATTGAATAATGCAGCGGAATTTGAAGGAAAGAGATTTAAAACTCTCACGCTTGAATCGGCCGGCTCATGGGATTATATCCATCCTGTGACAGGTAAAACCGCGTCAAAGGGAGCCGCATGGGTACTGAAATTCAGCAGCGGCAATACAATAAAAGCAAGATTTTCCGGCACAGGGTCGTCGGGCTACACATTAAGGGTTTACTGCTCAAAATATGACACGCGTTACGACATTCCGAAATCCCATATTACGCAGCCCATGAAGGAGGCCTTTGACGAATTTCTCAGGGCAGGCGGATTTAATAGAAAGAGCGAAAAATATATTGATGCAAACCAGCCGGATATTTACAAAAGGTGATCCTCCATGCCGAAAAGATTAATACTCACCGGCCTTGTTCAGGGGGTTTTTTGCAGAAAATACTGCAGTCAATACGGCAAAAAACTCAAAATAAGAGGCGCAGCTTCAAATCTAAGAGACGGCACGGTTGAAGTGATTCTTGAAACCGACGATGATGATCTTGCCCGCTTTTATGCCCGGTGTCTTATGAAGAATCCCGACGGATTTATGTTTTACGGCAGAATAGACAATATTAGAATGAACGCTTATTCCGGCCCGATACACGGGGATTATAATTTTTAATGAAGCACGGATACTTTTTTTATCGCTTATTGTCGGGCCATATCCTGCGCAGAAGAGTCAGGTTGTTGATAAAATTATTGAAGGCCCTATGTTCATTCGGCGAAAGATCCATCCCGTCAAAGTAACCGGCATTCCCGGCTTTCATCTTCTCTGTAATTAAACTTTCACTCGGCAGGTAAAAACTGCTGACAGGATAGGGATACAAAGGCCTTTCGGAAAAAATCGAAAGCCCCAGAAAGGGGTTCTCTATATCAATATCCATAACATCAAGAATTGTAGGCGCAATATCAAGGTTTGTTGATAACGTATAATTTGATCTGCCTTTCCATTTCCGATTGCCGGGGAAATAGATCATGCTGACAATGTAATCGCAGACTTTTCTCGGAAAATTCTCATATCGCCTTCTGATATCGGCGTACTCCTTGTTAGGGAATTTGGCGTGGTCTGCCGCAACCATCAGCAGAGTATTGTCCTTATAGGGCGAATGTTTAAAATAATTCCATAATACGCCAAAGGCTTTATCCGTACTGTAGAGGCAGTTGAGCAGGTTATTGCCCTCTGCATTCGGATGCTTATAGTGAGGGTGGTAAGGCGGATGGAAATCCATTGTTGATATGCACATCAAAAAAGGCTCCCCCGGCCGTTTCTCTTTCAGCATTTTAACCGCATAACCGAAAACATCCTGGTCCCAGAGCCTGTTTGATTTTGCCTTGCTCTTAATAAAATTCAGAAGTTCTCTGCTTTTCAGGGAGTAGAATTTCTCAAAATGCTGTCTTTTAACAAAGGCCTCCTCCATTCCGGCAAACTGGCCGCGCCATCCATGAATATAAACGGTTTTATATCCTCGTTCCTTAAGAATATCCGACAGAAGCAAAAATTTACTCATTATTGGAGGCCTGTAAAGGTACTTTACGCCTCTGAGCTTAGTTATATTATAGATGCTTGACCCCAGCGCTGCAATAACGCCTCTGACAGTGGGAAATACGGAGCTGTACATATTTTCAAAGGTATATGCTTCCCTTTTAAAATCCAGAAAATTCGGCGTAAGATCTTTAAGTCCATGCTGTTCCAGTTCCAGAAAAAATTTGCTGAAGGATTCCACACTGACAATTATTATATTGGGATTTTTGTATAGAACCGGCTTATTACCGGTTTTATTTTTTTTATCGAGATAAATACTGTCCTTTATGAGAGGATATTCGCTGTTCACGGAATAGAGTTTAATTCCGTATTTCCTTAATTTTTCTATCAGCGGCTTTTTCAGGACGATCTGCCTGGCAGGGACAGGGTTAAATGAAAAGTCGATCAGAGAAGTAATAACCTCGTATTCGGGTATATCGGAAAAGAGCGTTTTTTTATTTTTTTCGGAACTGCCCCATGCGAGAAAAAGAATGTTAACTAACAGCAGAAGAGCAATAAAATATACTGAATTTACGATAAATATTTTTTTATTGATATTGCCTGATCCGTGACTATGGGGAATTTTTTTTAATAAAATAAAAAAGTTTTTCGTTCTTAAAAATAGTACAACAAAAATTATAAAAAGCAATATTGAAAGGGGTATCAGAATTTTTGCTTCAAGGGTTTCAAAAAAATATGTGCCTCCAAGGTAGAGAGCATGGAACCAGAACTCATTATCAGTATGGATGCCTCCCCAGTATAAAACGCCCCAGTCCAATACTCTCATCAGGAAGGAGAGCAGGGCAATTATGATCACTAATAAAGCGGCGGTTCTCCTGAATATTCTCTTTTCGACAAAATAGAAAACAATAAAAATAAAAACCGTTAACAGCAGAGCAATAATACCGTATATATTGATCGCTGCATAATATGTTTTCAGAATGTCAAAAGGATCTATGTTCTTTGAAATAAAGAGCCAGGAAAAATTCCACAGGGATAAAAGAAACACTATATAAGTAAAAAATATTGCAGGCGTTAGAATAATGCTCTTTGTAAGCTCTTTTTTGTCGTCAATTTTTAAGAGGGATAAAGTTTTTTTTACTATTTTCACTGGTAATCTTTGCCGGAATTTTATTTAATGGACTGATGAAACAGCATTATCTGAAATAGTGTCAAGATAATTTTTTGTTGATTTATTTATAATTTTTTTGCCGACTGCTGTATTAGGTTATATATTTTAATAGTTAGAACCGATTCATAAACAGGGACTGAGATCATCGTACTTATTAAAGCAGACCCCCAATCCCCGGAAGGGCTTTTAATTTTTTAATTGAAAGAGTATTTGATTTATTTACAGGATCATTAAATGTTAGTATTAGGACTTCAGGGCAGCCCCAGAAAAAAAGGAAACACCGCCTATCTGCTCAATTTATTTATGGATGAAGCGGAAAAGCTCGGCGCCAAAACAAAAATAATTGAAGCGGCCAAACTTAATATTAAACCCTGCATGGAATATATTGTCTGTGAAAAGAAAGGGACATGCCCGATTGATGATGAAATGGAACATGAGGTATTGCCTCTTTTAAGGAATGCTGATGTGATAATACCTGCAACTCCGATGTTTTTTTACAGCTGTACCGCCCAGCTCAAGGCATTGATTGACAGGACTCAGGTTCTCTGGGCCAGGAGGTATAAGCTTAAACTAACCGACCCTCTTAGAAAATGGAGAAAGGGGTTTCTCATTGCAGTGGGCGCCACAAAGGGGAAAAATCTCTTTGAGGGAATGAATTTTACAGCAAAGTATTTTTTTGACGCGGTTGGCGCGTCCTTTGACGGGAGTCTCACCTACAGAAAGATAGAAAATGCAGGCGACATGGAGAAACACTCTACGGTTCGCAATGACGTAAAGGAAGCCGCAGAAGGCCTTTTGAAACCTCTGCTGTCAAGAAAAAGGATCCTCTTTGTTTCATCAGATGATTCCTGCAGCAGCCAGATGGCAAAGGCTTTTTGCCAGATCGCAGGAAGTAATAAATTTGAAGCCGAATCCGCGGGTTTCAATATTTCCGAAAATATTGACAATAATACTTTAAAAGTAATGGAAGAGATCGGTATTGATATGAAATACCGGTATCCGAAAAAAGTGGATAGTATTATCAAAGATTTCAGACCCAACGTAATTATTCAGTTATGCAATACAGGAAGGGCCGTCGATTATGGCGATTGTGTTAAAATAAAGTGGGATACAGTATCCGGCAAGGGAGTTTCCATTGATGAGATCAGAAATATCAGAGATGAAATTGATAAGCGTATAAAAGATCTGATAATCGAATTATAGCATTCTTAAAATTCAGGAGGAACAATATGGAAAAATATGTGTGCACTCTTTGCGGTTATGTTTACGACCCAAAGATCGGCGACCCCGACAGCGGAATAGCTCCGGGCACATCTTTTGAGGATATCCCCGATGACTGGTCATGTCCGGTATGCGGCGCCTCAAAGGGCGATTTTGAAAAGGAATAACTTTTAATCGGGCAGTTGTTGAATAAAAGCTAACTCTTCGTATATTATGCTTTCTATGCTGAATGATGTTATTGCAAGGTATCATGATAATATTGCAGATAACGGCGACACTCCCGATACTGTTGCCAATGAACAGGCAACAGCAGATGCAATAGTTACATGGATCACCGGAAGCGCTCCAACTCAGGAATCGGATTACACTATAACAAAGACACAACTTGAAGCATTTGTGGCTAACCCGCCAACAGGCGCTGAAACATTTGCAGCCAGTTATAATTCGATCAGGTATCTGATAAACCCTGCGTTCTTCAGCGACAGCGGATTTCTCGGCACCTATGACGAAACAAACAGTATATTTTACGAGTTTACATCGGGCTCCGGCCTTGCTGAGCAGAGCACAATTCCGTCAACAGTGCAGAGTATTATAAACAACACGTCGCTTGATCTGAGCAGCATACCCATGTATGTGCCCGCGGAGGTTGTTTCAGCAACAATTGTTGTTCAGTAAAAATTGTTTAACCTGTAAACTGAAAAAAGCTGCTCCTGAGGGGCAGCTTTTTTTACGCCGTATTCTCAGAGGTGAGAGTATCCTGAATATCAATTCACGCCGAATAATTTTCCCCTTTTTATTGATATTCCCTTTACAAAATATGCCGGTATTCCCCATAATTGTGTTATCAATTCCATTTCTGTTTTTTTCGTTGAAAAATCGTGCTTTTAAGATGGAATTTTTTTATATTTTTCGGCTCTTCCCGCTTTGTTGGGAAAAGATATTAGAAATTTCTAAAATACTCCCCTTACCCCCCCAAAGAGGGGACTAAAAAATTGCGGGAAGAACACTTTTTGATAAATTATGAACGAAAATATCAAAACATCCGAATATGTTATAGAGTTTTCAAGAGAATTGAGACGGAATATGACTTTGAGCAAAAAAAGTCGTGGGAATCGGAATGACCCTTATGTAATTATTGTCTTTTAGGATACTTTTTAATGAATGATATTTTTGACAAAGGCGGATATCTTAACCGCATAATAGAAAACTTTGAATTCAGAAAAGAACAGAAGGAGATGGCGGAATTTATTCTGGAAAGGCTTGTAGAAGGTGAAAATTCTCTTGTTGAAGCAGGCACAGGCACCGGCAAAACTCTTGCATATCTTTTGCCGGCAATTATTTATTCAAAAGAATATGAAAAAAAGATCGCAGTTACCACAGAAACCAAGGCCCTTCAGAAGCAACTGATTGACAAAGACCTTCCAACTGCAAAGAAGATCCTTAACAGGTTTATGAATATTGATTTCTCATATTCACTCTGTCTTGGCAGTTCGAATTACTGTTGTGTCAGAAGGTTCGAGATTGCCGTAAAAAGAGGCAGAATATTAAAAAAAGATTTTGAAAAAATTGAAACACTTCGGGAGCTCTTTGACAGAAAAACCATTTTTTCACGATTCGATGTTTACACGCCAAATTATATGTGGAATGAGATCAACAGAGAGCCCGATTACTGTAATCCCTACAAGTGCCCCTTCTCTGATAAGTGCCCCTATCAGAACGCAAAAAAGGAGTGGATCAAATCGGATATTCTTGTTATGAATCACTACCTTTTTTTTACCAATATTGCAACGGGAAAAACCTATCTTCCCGATTTTGATATTGTGATCTTTGACGAAGCTCATTCCCTTGAAGATATTGCTTCATCTCAGCTTGGGTTTATGCTGGGTTATAATCAGCTTCTGGAAATACTTGACAGGTTTTACAAAAAGAGGGGGAGAAACCACCTTATCCATTATATCGACAATACTGGTATTAAAAAAAGATCCATTGAAACTGTTAACCGTATAAAAAAGGAAGCAAGTATTTTCTTTGAGAAGACCAGAGCATTAATAAATGATCAGCCCCAACTGCGTATAAGAGAAGCTCCGGGCTGCGGCTCGGAATTGATCGATGCGGTTAAGGATCTTGTTCTGTTGATGAATGAAGCGGAAGATTTCTTTAACCATGAAAACATCAAGGCCGATTTTGATATTGCGAGAGGAAAGCTCTTTTTGTATTCAGAGAGCTTGAGTTTATTCATAAGTATGAGTAATGAAAATTATGTTTACTGGATCGAAAAAAACGAGAAGGAGGTGCTTGGGGATATTTATCTCAGAGGTCAGCCTGTCAATATAGCAGAAATGATGCAAAGAGACGTGACAACTTTTTATGAATCGTCAGTTTTTGTGTCGGCAACTCTTACGGTTGGCGGAAATTTTTCGTTCATTGAAAAACGTCTGGGACTGGAAAGTCACAGGTCAGCAGCTTTTGAGTCGCCCTTTGACTATAAATCACAGATGATCCTCTACATTTCCTCTGAGCTTTCAAATCCGAGCAGCAATGATTATATTAAGACATCGGCAGAAATAACGGCAAAAATAATAGAGCATCTTCGGGGAAATTGTCTGATTCTCTTTACATCATATAAAATGCTTGAAATGGTCAAGAAAACGCTGCTTGAGCTTGTTAAGTATCCCATATATTCGCAGGGTGAATATACATCATCCGAAGCATTTAAACTATATGTGGATCACCATAATTCGGTACTGCTGGGAACTCACTCTTTCTGGCAGGGCATCGACCTTCCGGGAGATCTCTTAAGAGCTGTCATTATGATGAAGCTTCCGTTTTCCGTTCCCGATTCTCCATTGATAGAAGCGCGGATAGAAAAACTTACTCAGGAAGGATCAAATCCTTTCCTATCTTTCCAGGTTCCTGAAGCTGCAATAAAATTTAAACAGGGATTCGGCAGACTCATCAGACGAAAAAGCGACAAAGGTATTGTTGCCGTTATGGACTCAAGAATACATACAAAATCCTATGGCAAATATTTTCTGAAAACAATTCCTTCCTGTAAAATAACAAATTCCATAGACGAACTTCTGGAATTATATGATTTTTTACACAAGTAGGTATAAATACTTATTGACATTTAACTTTTTTCACAGTTTAATGATTTAAGTAGTTTTGCTTGCAGTATAAAGAGGAGTGAAAGTATATGTTTTATTTTGCGTTAATTACTTCGTTTCTATATAATTTTTTTAAAGAGAATAAAAAGATCACTTTTGCTGTATTGATCACCTTTTTAATAACATTTTTAATGTTTTCTTAGATTGAAATCCTCAATTTTAAAAGATTGCATCTGCCGAGATATTATATTTTTAAAACCTGTTGATCCCCGGCGCAATTTTGGGCGTCATTACCCGAACTGCCGCTTTTCCGGGAACAGGGCATTTATTTTCACATATCCCGCATCCTATACAAAGTTTTTCAATAACATAGGGTAATTTTACCCGAACTTTTTTCCCCTCTTTGTTTAGAACTGTTCTGTCAAGAAATCTTATTGCCTTTGTTTTTGTGGGACACATCTCTTCACAGACAATGCAGTTGATCCCTTCTGCCCACGGAATGCACAGATCTTTGATAAAATAAGCGGTTCCGAAAATGGTTGTTTCCTTATCCTTAACCTTTAATTCTTTTATTGCATCAGTGGGGCAGATCTTTGTACAGAGTATACAGTTTTTTTCACAATAGCCAAGACGCGGTATAAGGCGGGGAGTAAATATCCCTTCAAGGCCGGCTTCCATAATTGCAGGATGCAGGGCATTTGTGGGGCAAACTTTCATGCACTCGCCGCATCTGATGCAGTAGTTTATGAATTTGTCCTCGGGCTGAGCTCCGGGAGGTCTGATCAAATGCAGATGGTCTTCCGAATATCCGGGTTTTATTTTAAAAACAGGGATTATTAAAACGGATGAAAGAAGGCTCATAAGAAGGCTTCTCCTTGAGAAGTCAAAATCCTCCTCCATGTTTATAATTCCATTTGTACCATTATCAGCGTTTTTGATTTTTTTGCTGATCTTTACCGGCATCCCGAATTTGAACGAGATGGCATCATATTCGCATGATTTAAGGCATTCAAAGCATTTTATACATTCTCCATTAAGCGTTTCAAGTCCCTCGTTGTAGATTGCATTGATCCTGCAGTCATTAACGCACGCTTTACATTTTATACACTTTTGAGGATCTACTTTCCTGTTAAACAAACCTCTCCTCGATGTCAAAGCCAGAGCGGCCCCCAGAGGACAAAGAGACTGACACCAGAATCTTCTGGCAAATATTGACAATAACAATAAAAACAGGAAAAAGAAGAAAATTGTCAGGTGTCCTGAAAACATTATGTACCTGTAATCTAGAACATATTCTTTAAGTACCGAATAAACCGGTTCGGTTATTACATTCAATACCGGTATATAATAAAGCCCGTCAAAAATCAATTTTACAGTGCTGTCAAAATAGGGATAAATAACTGTTCCGTATGTTCTGAATGAAAGCGACAGAGGATCAATTATGCCTGCAATATGAATTCCGGCAATTGAGAGAATTATGGAAAAAAGAAAGATCAGATATTTTATCGGTTTAATATTTATTTTTTTATTATTGATTTTAAGGAAATTCTTTTTTTTGCCGTTGAATACCCTGTCGGCAGCGTCAATTGTAATTCCCATGGGGCATATCCATCCGCAGAAAAACCTTCCCAGTATAAATGTAAGGACAAGGAGAATAATTGATATATATAAAGAACCAATTAATTTGCGCCCCGCAATGGACGAAACAATCCCGAGATGAACCGATAATTTCGGAATGAGATTATATATGAAGGGATTGTCAATGGGATCCCTTGTATATATCAGTATTGTTATAAATAACAGCCAGAAGAGCAACTGGGCAAAAGCTCTGATTTTTGACCACAGAGGTTTTCTCATACGGATACTGTTTTAATGATCATTTTATTCCTTCTGATCTCGCCCATTCCTTCACGGGCTGCCAGTTTCAGATATTCTATTCTCTCAGGGGGGATATTAAAGAGTCCGGTTGTATAAGCATCTACTGTCACAGGATTCGTTCCAAAAACAATTGTTTTTGTTTCCTTCACATCATCCGGTGTTCCGGAACCCGGCCCGTGATCGGTCAATATTCTGAGTGCATCAAGTATTACCAGATTTACAGGCATTGCCTTGTTAAAATCAACTATGCTTTTATGGAGACTCAGATGAAACCAGCCGCGCCTACCGCCAAGAACACCCATGAGGTTCTTCATGGACATTGTTAGAGTTGACGATGAATGGTCCTTTGCAATTGGCATGTTGATTATAAAGTCCGCTTCAATTATGTCTTTATAAACCCTGAGAGTTCTCTGACTAAGAGGGTTCCTTACTGTGACTGTCCTGAATTTCCTGTTATCGATATATTCGATTTCCGCACCTGCATTTTTTGCAGCTTTAAGAATTCCGCTTCTCCTGTAGCAAAGCTGCGGAGTATGTACCGTTCTGTCAAAAATTTTTACCTTTGCTCCTGCTTCTATGCACATTTTTGCCACTGCTTCAACAAGATACGGGTTTGTAGTATGAGCCATTTCCGGCTTTGAATTGAAACCGATATTCGGTTTTATTACAACCTTCATCCCCCTTTTAATATAACGGTTAATGCCGCCGATTCCGGCAAATCCTTTTTTTACCATATTTTCAATGGTTCTCTTCCTGAGATCTGCTCCTCTGACAACATAGACTGTTTTATTATCAGCATTATAGTTATTATAGTTCCGGTAGGCAAAGAGCTTTTTTACCGGAGAAAAGAGATAAGATAATAAGCCTGTAAAGATAATCTTAAGCGAATATTTTATAAAATCTTTTCTGAATATCTTTTTTGTAAAAAACATAATTGTCCTCTTTATCTGAAAATAAACAAGGGATTATCTGCCGATAATTCTGAATTATTTTGATATATATAATACAATACATAATCTTAATTATCAATTAATTTTGGCATATTTTTGGCTTTTTGCTGTTAGAGAAACCATCTCTGAGACACGGAAAATTCTGAGAATATATCTCTGGGGCGGTAGAGGGCTGGCGGGAACTAAAAAATAAAATAATTCATATTGCAGAGGATTTACTGTCTGCAGAGATAAAGGATGTTCCCGCCAGCCCTCGGTATACCTCTGGGGATAAAAAACACCGGAAAGGAAATTTGACCTCTGAGGTAAAAAAAATCAATTTATCTCTGGGGAAAAACAAAAAAAATCGGCATTATCTGTTGCTTGATCGTATATATATTAAACACAACAACAAGGAGTAACACCATGAGCAGCGATTTACGGGAACATATTGCAGGAGCAACATATCATACATATTCAAGATGTATTGCCAAAGAAAATTTAATGAAAGAGGACAGAATGAAGGAATTAATGCTTACTGTTATTAAGGAAACCAAAGAAAAATTCAAATTTAAGCTCAATGCCTTTGAAATTCTGGATAATCACTTCCATTTTATAATACAAACAGTCAATGATACTCATAATATATCGAAAATAATGCAGAGAATAAAATCTGTCTTTGCCAAAAGATACAATAAACTGGTGGGCAGGTGCGGGCCTGTATGGAATGAACGCTTCGGCAGCAAGATAATTGAGAAAGCAAAGGATGCGGCAAAGTATATGCTGTATCTTTTATGGTATCTTGCTTATAATTCCTACAGAAAGAATAAGGTGAATGATCCCAGGGAATACAGATACGGTTCAATAAACTGCTATTTGAATGAGAACTATAAATCCCGGTTAAAGATAACACTCCACGATGCATTTCTGAATCTTGGGAAAACATTTAAGGAGAGGCTAAAAAATTTTCTGGAGTACGAAAAGTATTATGTTGAGGGATTGTGGTCTCAGAGGTGGTA
>JAJRXZ010000036.1 GCA_024276015.1 Spirochaetota bacterium
GTTGTTGATATGATCTGCGAGGCTATTGTGCTGCAGAGCCTGTAGGTTGTATCGGTCATATTATTTTCTTCAAACTTCAGTGTAATAAACTGTATTACACTGATCATAACGAGGGATGACAGGGCGAAAGCTATTATCAGTTTAAACCTGATGCCAAGCTTCTCCAGAATTTTTTTTGCAAAACCTATTTTTTCAATTAATCTAAATATTACGCTCTCTTTATATTCATTCACAAAGCAATACCATTATAACGATTCTTTGATCTCCAGTTTTTCCTGCGCCCTTCTTTTATATTTCAGGGCCTTGCTGTGATTGGGATTTATCATAAGAACTTTATTCCATTCATTTATTGCGGCTTTAAATTTATCCTTTTCATAATATGACATCCCCCTATTATAGTACCTGCCGATGTATTTAACAAGAATTTTTTTCAATTTATCAAGATAACGATCCGTTGCTTTATAAGATTCTTCCCTTTTTTTAATATAACTGAATTGAATATAGGCAAGATAGTATTTCTTCTTTTTATAATTTTTAACCGCACTGTTGTACTTCTCATTAAACTCTATCTTTCTGTTACAATCCGCCAGAATTTTTCTTGAGCCCCTGTCCCATGGATGTATTTTTAATACGATCTTCAGATTTTCAACAGCCTTCTTGTATCTGCTTTTGGAATAAAAATAGTCTGCTCTCTTTCGGTATTTCTTTGTCTTAATGCCGAGCTTATCATTGATCTTTTCTATAAGCGATTTTACTTCATATCCTTCAGGTTTATACTTTCGGGCTCTCTTACAGTATTCATAGGCGTCAATATATTTTCCTTTTTTATACAACTTTTTTGCAGCGGAAATTCTCCATTTATACCTGCCGGTAAGTTTCTCTCTGCACTGTTCAATCTGAGAATTAACATCTTTAAAACCAGGATCAACTTTCTCAACAATGAGAAAGTTATTCAAAGCAGTTTCATACTTTTTTCTTTTTTTATAATAGAGCCCTCTATTGTAAATTTTGTTTATTCTCTGTTTTTTTCTTCTTAAATAATTATCTGTTTTTCTCAAATAATATTTTGCTCTTTTATACTCAGGGTCGATTGATACAACAGTATCAAATCTATCTTTTGCCTTTTTATAATCTTTCCGATTATAAAAACGAATGCCCTCTCTGTATTTTTCATTTCTTTTGTTAATAACATGCTTATAAACAAGAGAACATCCCGAAGAAAATATTAAAAATATCTGGATAAAAATTATATACTTTTTCATATTTTACTGCAACATCTACTATAATATATGTATGAGATCTTTCACAATTGGGCAAAACATATTTCCATCATATTATGAACTACTTTTAAATGCCTTCAGTCTGAAATCTTCTATAATGTTCAATGCGGATTCTTTAACTTTCAGGATCGCACCATATCCGGTTAATTCTGAAAATTCTTTTATAGTTCTCTTTTTTCTTTTGTCTTCGATATATAACCCGTCAAATTTCAGGGGCATCTCCCATTGGGGCTCCTTCTCCCGAATCAGTTCATCGCAAAAATCAATAATTTGATGGAGAATAAAAGCCGATTCTTTAAGGTATTCATTCTTATCCCGTTCTATTTCTATCTCCTTTACATCCTTTCTGGAAAGAAGAAGCAGGTGGTCATTGATCCTTTTTGCCGGAGATTTGCCCTTCGGAATAGAGAGTTCAGTCAGTTTATATTCGAAATCATCGACGCGGCTTTTTATTTTCGGATCTTTTATAATGATCCATAGAATCGAAAATATGTACAGCGTAAATTCCTGAATAGCTCCGTAGAAATGGCACATCTCCAGATCCGCAGAAGGATGAAATTTTATTTTAGGATACTTTAATATCCGGCCGAGATTCTCTTTTATCATATTATCAACTTTTTCAGAGAAGTTTCTTCTTTTTACCTTTTTATCGTACTTTTCCTTGACCTTTTCAAAATTTGAGATCTCTGCCAGTATAAAACCCTCTAAGTTCATTTTATTCTCAAGGGCCATAATATATCTCTGTTCAAAAGCCTCGATATTAAACCATACAGGATTATACTTTTCAGAATACTCTTTATACCGCTGTCTTAATTTCATTATGAGCCTGTCGATTTCTTCGTTTGAAAGTGACATAAAATATTTCCTGAACTGTCTGATCTCTTAATCAAATCTCAACATATTCTCATAAGGTTTTACTCTTTATATAGTTAATTCTACATATTCTTCGCTTATTTCAAAACCTGCATAATTTCTGTTACTTTTCAAAGCAGCAATGGCCGTTGTGCCGCTGCCCATAAAAGGAGGTAATACTATATCCGTTGTAAACGAATAAAGTTGAATTAATCTGTAAGGCAAATCTATCGGGAAAGGTGCAGGATGTCCAACTCTTCTTGCAGATTCGGCATTGAATGTCCAAATAGATTTTGTCCACTCCATAAAATCTTCTTTAGAAATGCTATTTCGTTTGATCTCCTTTTCCTGCTTTTTCCTTTCTCGTTTATAATCTCCCTTTGAGAAAATCAAAATATATTCGTGAATATCTCTTAAGATAGGATTAGAAGCACTCATCCAACTTCCCCAGGCAGTTGAAGGACTTGCACTTGCAGCTTTATTCCAAATTATTTCTCCGCGCATATTGAACCCGATCTCAATCATGATTTGAGAAATATAATCCGAAAGAGGTATATATGGCTTTCGTCCAAGATTTGCCACATTGATACAAGCCCTCCCTCCATTTACTAAAACTCTGTATGTTTCAGTAAAAACTTTTCTCAACATTTCCAAATATTCTTTCAGCGACAGATCTTCATCATATTCTTTTGAAACATTGTAGGGTGGGGAGGTGATCATTAGATGTAATGAGTTATCAGGTATCATTGACATATCCTCTGCCGACCCGAAAATAGTTGTATTTAACAATTCCTTAGGAAATTCATTGACTTCTTTGCTGACAGATTTATTATTTTTTAATTCTTTATATAGTTTTGAATCATAAAATCTGCTGGAATCGTGATTGATTCTTCCATTGGTGCCGAAAGAACTGGTTCGCGTGCCTTTTTCTTTTGTTTCTCTCATCGTTATTCACTCGTTTATTAAGTTTAAAAATTTTTCAGCTTTGGAAATATCGTCCTTTTCTTTGGCTGAAATCGTAATTATTTGTCCCAACTTCCTTTTTGGCAGCATAGATGAGAAAAAATTCATATCTGAATTTACCAAATTTATAATAAAGTCTGACAAATTATTGTAATCATCGAAAGTTTTTCATTGCTTCGATAAAAAATTTCTTTTCTGTTTCAATATCCCAAAAGTTCATATTTGTCCTTAACTTTAAAATACAAAAATTGAGGTGACCCCCATGTCAATACAAAATCTTTTAATATTATATAAGGGCCTTTTTTATGTCTATAAAAATAGCATAATGGCATAATATAAAATTACAAAAAGATCGGCAGAATTATTGTTACACAGAAACGATACTTTGCAATCCATTCACAGGGGCATAAGAACCATTATACATAAAATCGTAACCTCGTCGGGAACAAGCTCCCTTGCCGCGGCAAAGGTATTCCTGCACTTCTCAATCCACCTGTCCAGAAAGTCCGGATCCATATCGGGAAAAACTTCCTCTTCGGCCTCCTGCGATCTTATGAGATGCATAATGTCATCCATCTTATCGCTGTTCATTGTTATACTACCCTCTTCATTAAATACGGCAGGGAATACTCTCTGTCTTATCCTGAACAGGATATAAAGGGATCTCGACTCAACCCCGGCTTTTTTGAAGCTTTTGATGCCGGGCGGCAGTTTTTTGAAATAGAGTATATCTTTTTCTTCAAGTTTTGCAAGATCGTCAATAAAGGATGTAGTATAGAGACTGTCGGCTTTTTCGATAAAATCGAATACCTGATCAAGGTCAAGGTCCGCATCTTCAATTCTCCTTATGGCATCAGCCAGTTCAACCATCTGAAATTCCGATTTTTTGTCTACCATAACAGGTATGTCCGTAAAGGTTTTCAGTTCTGCATTCCTCCTGTCAAGCCTCTCTTTCCAGTTGGCAGCAAGATGGATCTCCTCCCTCTCCATTGTTGACGGAATTAAATTATATATGAATATATCCCTGATCTCATGCCAGGGCCGCAGTATTCTGCCCATCCTCTGAGCAAGAATAAGAACCGTCCAGGGAAGATCAAAATTTATCAGCACAGAAGCATCCTGCATATTGAAGCCTTCGGCCATTGCCCTTGTTGCCACAAGAACCTGTATGCCGTTACTATGGGCAACTGCTCCGTCATTATCTTCCGGATCATTGATGTTTATTGTATTGGCAACAGGGGCAAAATCGTACATTATCCTTTCAATATCTTCCGCTTTTCTATCAACAGTGGTATCAACCTTTAAGTCGCTCATATATTTACTCAGCGATTCCACAATATAGCGGGCAGTTGAAATATATTCGCAGAAAATAACAGCCTTTTCATCCTTATGATCTTTCAATATATCCATAACAGCTCTTATCTTTGTGTCCCTGCACTCAGTATCATATCCTTTTAAAGAAAGAATTACGCTTCTGAATTCCGAAACAATACGGGTTAATTCATCCTGATTCTGAAATCTTATCTTTTCAAATTCGCCCTCAACCTGCATCATGCTTAAAAGCCTGTCAGCTTCGGCAAGGGAAGAGCAGAACTGATTGACCATCCTTGCCTCCATAAGGGGCGCTCTTCTGCCCTTTAAGACATCGTCAAAGAGCGCTGGAATATTATCCTGGTCGTATTTTACCAGAAGCGCTCCGCTCATAAAAAGTTTTATTATCATTTCATCGCAGGGATTGCGATAGCGTATATTTCTCATGTGTATGTTATGAGGAAAATATCGTTTTTCATTTTGAGAAAATATGACATATCTGCCCCCCTTCTCATCTTCATAACTTGAATATCTGACAACGCTGGGCGTAGTTAGAACCACGCAGTTCGCAGTATCGGACAACTCCGAAGGATTTCTCACTTTCCAGTTCTCCTTAACCATTTGATTAAGAAAGGTGTGCTTCACCTCGAGAGGAGGAAGAAGCTTAAGCTGGGTATTGATATCATCAACTCCTCTGCTGTAGGGAGTGGCAGTCATCATAATAATTTTAGCGCCCCTTTTCATGGCATTTTCAATCCGCGTAAACCGCAGTGTGGGATTTCTTTTATCATAGGTGTTTCTCAAGTGATGGCTTTCATCAAGAATGATGACCGTTTTATTATCAACAGACTTTAACTCGCGGTCAAGTATATCCACTTCGGCATTTCTCCTCCAATCGTCGGAAGAGAGTGTGTGATATGAAAACTCGAAACTGGAAAGACGCGCTGCCCGCATTACACGCCGCCACATCTTCCTTAATCCTGCAGGGCAGATGACAATGGCAGAATCGATAGTCCCCTCCATTCTTAAATAGGTTATGGCATGGGCTCCCATTATTGTCTTTCCCAGACCTGTGGAAGCCACAAGCATCGAACAGTTAAAATCCTCAATATTCCTCAGCATACGCGAAACAACAGGACGCTGGTATCCCGCAAGCCCCGGCAGGCGGCCGGCCTCCTCCCGTCCCGGAAGGCCGTAAAGTTCAATAAGGGAGCGAAGATAAATTTCGAAGGGTTTATATATGCGCAGGTAATCTTCAAGGATCTCCAGCAATTCTTCCGCTGCAGGTTTTGCCTTATTATAATAATAATCGAAACGTTCTGCAAAATATTGAACATCATCCCTGTCTGTAACAGTGTAACCCGCTTCCCTGGAAGTGACAAGGCCGTGCCCTGTAAAATTGGACGAAGTAACAACCGCTCTGTCCATATCGGATATATATAACTTGGCATGCTGAAAAAGGTACCTGGGTTCAAGAGACGTACGGCTCCCCTCGCCAGACACATTTACAAGGAAAAGCCCCTTCTTTATGGCATTGCGCAATTCCTCCATTGCTCTTGCCCGGCCTGTAACAGGGCCCGACGTAATTGCCTCTATAAATTCCTTAATCACTTCCTTAATTTTATCCGACCCTGTGTCCGGTCTTCCAAGAAGCAGCCTTACCTCTTTGCCCTTGAGCACTTCTCTGAGACACTGATAGCCGGAAGGCTCAAAATAGGCCGTTGCAATCCGCACAACAGAGGCATTTTCAAGAGCATTTGAGATGACATTCAGCGCGGATCCCCCGCCGGAGAAATATCGGAGAAGATCTTTATTTTGCGGATCGGTTTTATTCATGAATATCGGTTATAACAAATTAAAGGGAGACCTGCTATATTTGTGCGTCAAAAATCTCTTCAATCTTAATTTTGGAATTTCATTTTCAATAAACATGAGACAACCCCATTGTCAAGACAAAATATTTTTTCAAAGATATATTACACCTTAAAAGACCTCTCTGAATTGTCCCAATTTCGGGGGGCATTATATTTCTTAAACCGGGGTCAATCAGAAATTTTGATTTGACTTTTTAAAGATTTATAATATTTTAATATTAATGTATGGTAAAATATATGTATGACGGTATGCATGGAATTTGGTTGGGACGATAAAAAGGACAGGATCAATCAGGAAAAACACAGTGTTTCATTTAGTGAGGCACAGGAAGCTTTTTTTGATAAAAATAGAATAATAACATTTGATGAAAAACATTCGACTAAAAGTGAAAAGCGATATTTTTGTTTTGGGATTGTGGATGACGCTGTTTTAACAGTACGTTTTACAATACGGAATAATATGATCCGCATTTTTGGCGCGGGATACTGGAGAGAAGGGAGAAAGCGTTATGAAGAAAAAAATAAAATATGAAAAAGCACCTGAAGGCATTAGAGACGCAATAATTAAATCACCACTGGTAAAAGACATGCTGCCTCCACCAGACCGGTTAGTTAAGAAAGAGGAGACTGTGAAGGTGACAATATCATTGAGTAAGAGAAGCGTAAATTTCTTCAAAAAGACCGCAAAAGAACAGGGAGTGCCTTACCAGACAATGATTAAATCCCTAATTGATAAATATACTGATTTGTATAATCGTTCTTGATAAAAAGCTAATCTCGAAGCGCCCCATTGTCAAGACAAAATATTTTTTCAAAGATATATTACACCTTAAAAGACTCATTTCGAGACACTATGCAGTATATAGTAAATAAGATAAGTTATTCACAATCAACCTTCTTTCCGTTTTTCAAGACAGGAATAAAAGCAAGAATATGGTTTGTCTTTCTGTAAAGAACAAACACATACTTTTTACCTCTTTTACATTTTTCAAATGCATAAAGTGCGTCGCATCTTTCGCCTATTGACATTGCTGACATGTCTAGAATACTTTTTTTCTTCTTTCTTGGCTTCTTTTCCTTTTCTTTAGCTTCTCTCTCTGCCATATCTTTTTCTTTTGCTTCCGCAGCCCGTTTAATTGATTTTAGATATTCAGGAGAGTAATAAATGATAGTACCATCAGGCTGAATTTGGTATATCTCTTGAGAATATCCGTAAATAATAAACATGCTGACCATTATTATTAATACAAGTTTACCAATCATAATTATCCTCCGGATATTGTAATCCTTTCTCCAGCTCTTTTTCAAGATCAGGAACTCCATCGGAGTTTTTAATCCAATACTTGAATGATACCGCTCATTATTATAATAATCAATTGTTTTTTTAACATATTTTTTCAATTCATTAATATCCCTCGCCTCATTAAATACATCACGCCATTCATATTTCAGTTCCTTGATTATGTGTTTTTTGAGATAATTATTTTTGTCAATTATACGGATCTTTGAGTTTTTCCGACGATGGAGATATTTTTCATGAGCATGAACAGGATGGTACCAGAAA
>JAJRXZ010000037.1 GCA_024276015.1 Spirochaetota bacterium
CCACAAACCGGAGTACATCCTCTTCATTATCCCATACGATCTTGCCGTTATAATCCTTAACATAACGCAGACCGTACGGTCTTATATAATTTCCTCCATTAACAAGAACCGAATGGAGAATAGCGTTCTCAAGAGGAGACACCTCGTAAGTGCCCAGAGCAAAAGAAAGAGTTTTACCAAATCTTTTATTCATTTCATCTTCACTGAGATCAAGGCTCTTTCTTATAAAATTAAAAATATCATCGTAACCGGTTTTTTGCAGAACTTTCACAGCAATTACATTTACGGATTTTCTCAGCGCTTCTCTGACGATCATTTTTCCCGCAAATTTACCGCTGTAATTGCGGGGAGAATATCCTCCTTTAAACACGGTTTTTTCATCAACAAAAATTGTGGACGGAGTTATATCTCTATTCTCAATTGCAGAAGCATATATTATCGGCTTGATCGACGAACCGGGCTGCCTCTTTATCTGACTGACATTATCCACCTGATTATCAACCGAAAACTCCGAACCTCCCGCATAAGCAAGGATCTCACCCGTATCGGGATCAATTGACACAAGAGCTCCCTCAATATTCTTTGCCTTATTCCTCTCTCTGAGAGCTCTGTTCTTATTCCTGATCTTTTTTGAAATTTTTAAATGATAATTGCGCTGTCTTTCAATTCCCATTCTCAGGCTCTTTAAGGCAATATCCTGTTTTTCGGCATCAAGGGTTGTATAAATATTCAAACCTCCCTTCTTAACCGTAACTTCGCCAAACTTCTCAACAAGGACTCTTCTTATCATTTCATTAAAGAAGGGAGCTCTGTTTATCCTGTAAGAACTGTAAACAAAACTTCCAATGAGCGAAGATAATGCTTTGCCGTTCTTATCAAACACAAAATCCCACTTCTTTAAAAATTTTTTTAAAAGATATCTGGCCTTTTCCTCTTTTATAAATCCGGCATCCCATAAGGATTGAAGTATCCTCTCGGTTTTCCGGATCGAGTTATTAAGATCGGATAAAGGCGAATATATTCTGGGACTTGAAATCGCTGCAACTATCATTGCGCATTCAACCATATTTCGTTTGCGGACAGAACTGCCGAAAAACATTTTAGACGCTGATTCGACCCCGTAAGCGCCGTTACCGAAATAGATCAGGTTCAAATACATGGACAGAATATCCTGCTTGTCATAGAGCTTTTCTATTTCTCTTGCGCAGAATGTTTCATATATCTTCCTTTTGAGGCTCCTCTCCATATCCGTAAAAAGGACCTTGGCAAGCTGCTGCGTAATAGTACTACCGCCCTGAACAACTCCGAAATTTATGATATTAACCAGAAAAGCTCTGAATATTCCCTTATAGCTTATCCCCCCGTGATCGTAGAAGTCTCTGTCTTCGCTGGCAATTACGCTCTTTATAAGCCACTGCGGGATATAATCGTAAGGCACTATCTCCCTTTTCTGTTCAAAGAACTCTCCGATTATGTTATTCTTGCGGTCATATATTCTGGTTGGAATATCAACAACTTTAGCTTTCAGATCAATATCGCCGTAACTGTAAATAAACCCCTTTTTTAGATCTTCCGTTCTGTCAATGAGCTGTTTATACTTGGAAAGTTTTTTCAGAGCATCGTCACGGTCTTGCTGCCAGCCAAAATACACATAAAAGATATATGCCGATAACAGGAGAATGATAGATAGAGGAGTATATAGAAATATCAGTTTCTTATGTGAAAAAAGCCATTTAAAAAAAGATTTAACTAAATTCATAATTGTAAAAAAATAATTTGCAGTACAAGGTCCCATCTATATGGTAAATGTTATGGGAATTAACTCATAAAAACAGAATATAAAAATTATTATCAAGTATTTTTTTAATTTACAACGGGCTTAAATCATATATTCATTGAAAGATTTTCATAAAAACATCTTACAAATCATATTTTTTAAAGCCATCAAAAGATTGTTCAAAGATAACCAATTTGTTTCTTACCTTTTTCGCCTGATACAGGGCAGCATCTGCTCGATTTAACATCTGCTGAATATTAATATCATATTTACTTATCTGTGTCATGCCGATTGAAACCGTAACATTTCTGGTTTTACCTTTAAAATCGACAATAAGATTTTTTTCACATTCTACTCTGATATTCTCTAAAACTTCCCTAATCTTCATAATTGAATTAGCTCTGGGAAATATTATCAGAAATTCTTCTCCACCATGTCTCACGGCAATGTCTGTTGTTCTAATATATTTCTTAAGAATTTTAGTAAATTGAATCAAAACCTGATCCCCGACTGAATGCCCGCCCCAGTTATCATTCACATCCTTAAAATGGTCAAGATCAAACATGGCAATAAAAAGGTTATTTGACATCTTGGAATTTTCAAAGTAATAGAAATCCTCAAGTTCACCCAAAAATTTATCCTTTCTTGAGTATATGTAATTTTTATTGCGGAGCCTGTCAAGCGCCATAACAAGGGCTTCCTCATCTTTACTGCTCTTATTTAAAAAAAAGTGATTTTTCAGAACCTTATATGGATTGCCGTCCAGCTTCATTACGGTCAAAAGAACATCTTTTTCAGTTGGATCAAGTTTTGAGAATACATCCAGACTGTAAAATTCATCTGTCAGTTTTTCGTCAAGAAACTTCCTGTTATACAGGCCTGTCAGTACATCCTTAATGGCAAGTTCTCTGTTGTGGATCTCAGATATGGCATTCTCAAGAACCCTTTTTATAAAAAGCAGTTCATTCTGAACTTTTTTCTCGTAACTTCTTTCCTTTCTTTTATCTCTATAAGGCTCCCTGCCTATAATAATCTTCCCGATCTTTCTTTTTGGAAACATTTTATCTACTATTTCAATATAATAGAGTTTACTCCTGTCTTTGAGAAAGCCGGGCATGTTTTTGTGTTTTTTTTGCGATTTCCAGTTTAATATATCAATGATTTTCTTACTAAAACCTGAATAAGAAAATCTAATATAACAGCATCTCAATTCATTCAGAAAAAATTTAACTATAGTTTGTCTGTATTTTCTTAATTTAGTATAACTGTTTGAATGTTTGATATCATTTTCAACAAAACTGGCTTTGTATCTATTATAGTCAAGATCGGAAAGCAGTTCAACAGACGTTTGAGCAGATTCAAGATATTTGTTATTTATCGTATCAAGACTCAGAGTGAGAGTGTCAATCTGTTTTTTAAGTTTCTTTATCTCACTTTTGAGAACTTTGGTTTCTGTTTCCTGTTTTGCTGTTTTTCTCTTTTCTTTTTTCTCTTTCTTTCTGAAACTATCTTTAATATTTATTAGTTTTGCCAAATCAGATCAACCTGAATATATTTAAATTTATCAACACTATTCCCGAAATAGTAAAAATACGGGGTCCGGTTTACACTTTTATTTAGATAATATTGCAAAACACAATACGAAAAATATACCCCTATTATTTACAATAATGTAAATTATTTTATATATCGTCAACCGACAATCCGATTTTACCGTATAAATATTCATATTCCTTTCTTTCCCCGGAAAACTCAAAGCATATCATAGGGATCAATATCAATCTCAAGATAAACATTTTTTGATGTAACCGCATTTCTTGAAGAGGATATCACTTCTCTCAGCAGATCCCGGTCTCTTGATTTGAGTATTATATGATACCTGTAATTTTTTGCTATTTTTGTAAGCGGTGCACCCGCAGGGCCCAGTATTTTTACCCGGTTCCCCAGCGGGAGAATATTTTTATCAATACTTTTTTTCAGCTCATTGATCGAATTTATTACTCTTTTCTCATCCTTGCCGCGGACAAGAAGTCTTGCCAGTCTTGTAAATGGAGGATACCCAAGACTTTCTCTCACAGATAATTCCCATCTGTAAAATCCCATATAATCATGCTTTTCTATAAACCTGTATATCAGATTTTCATCATTCAGAGTTTGAAGAATTACAAGACCCGGTTTCTCACCTCTGCCGCATCTTCCCGCCACCTGGATGAGAAGTGAAAAAATTCTCTCTGACGCCCTGAAATCGGGTATATGAAGTCCTATATCGGCAAGAAGAATTCCCACAACCGTAACGCCTGGAAAATCAAATCCTTTGGCAACCATCTGTGTCCCTATGAGAAGATCGATATTACCCTCTTTCATATCCTTCATGAGATCATAAACAACACCTTTCCTTCGAGCGCTGTCTCTGTCCAGTCTGAAGACCCTGAAATCCTTATAATACTTATTAATATACTCCTCGATCCTCTGGGTACCGCTTCCCAGTTTTGTTAAGTTATCGGAACCGCATATAGCACATTTCAAAGGGATGTTCATTCTCAACCCGCAGTAATGGCATACCATCTTTCCGGATGAATGATAGTTTAAACTGATACTGCAGTCAGGGCACTGAAGGGTCTCCCCGCAGCTGCCGCAGATAACAAAAGGCGAAAACCCGCGTCTGTTTAAAAGGAATATTGCCTGATTGCCTTTGTCAATCTCCCTTTTTGTATAAAGCCTCAGAAGAGAAGATATAGAATCATGCTCATTCCCGGAATTTATTTTAACAATTTTAATCTCCGGAAGATCCGCATTTCCATAACGTTTGTCAAAACGATGAAGAACTATCTTTCCTTTTTCCGAAGCAAAGAGCGATTCAACCGAGGGGGTTGCCGACCCCATCAGCACAAGACAATTTTCCAGCTTTCCCCTGTAAAAAGCGATCCTTCTGGCATTATACCTCGGCGTACTGTTTTCCTTATACGAGCTGTCATGTTCTTCGTCAATTACAATAGCCCCAAGACGAGGGCATTGAAGAAAAACCGCGGATCTGGTTCCCACTGCAACTTTCGCGTCTCCATTATAAAATCTTATCCAGTTATGCAATCTTTCGCCGGCCGTTAAATGACTGTGATATATTATGAGTTCGTTTCCAAAAACTCTGTACAATCTCTGAAAAATCTGCGAGGAAAGAGATATTTCGGGAACAAGATATATAACAGAACGGTCCGTCTCTATAAAATATTTCGCGGTCTCAATATATATCTCCGTCTTGCCGCTACCGGTTACTCCGAATAACAGATGGTAGTTTTTGCCGTCTTCATAGCCTTTTTTTATTTCTTCAAATAGGGCCTTCTGATCATCCGACAGCCTGAATTCATTCATACCGTTCTCTTCAAAGGGCAGAGCATAACCGGAAGAGGGTTTTAGTCCGGAGGGGAGAGCCATGGATAATGTTTCTCCTATCGTCGCCAGGTACGCTGAAGCTGTGTAAGCTGCAGTGTTTATAAGCCTCTCATCATAAATGGGATCGTTATCTATTAATTCAATAATATCCTTCACATCAAAATTTTCAGGTTCATTATCATGAAGTTCAGCGATAAAAGCAACCACTTCCCTCCCGGCAAAATTCACTTTCACTCTGCATCCTCTTTTGACATTCATGCCGTGAGGAATACCATAAGTAAATACCCCCTCAATGGGGTATGCTACATATACATCTGCAAACATAAAAAATATCTATCCCGAAGCGGTAAATTTGCCATACCAAGCAAAGGTATCCTGTTCCATATCCTTACAGAGGATCGATCTCTTTCATTTTTTTCATCACCAGTTTTAAAGTATTCCAGGCAGGTTTTTTCAGATCAGGATTCTTAAGCATTGTTATAGGGTGATGAATATTATACCAGGCTATATTTCTGAAATTGTTTATAATTTTTCGGATCGGCAGTATTTCTCCCATCACTATAACAATCTCAGGTTTCATGAAAGCAATCTCTTTTAGTAAGATATCCCTGCATTCATCTGCCATTTGGCTCGGCATCAGAAGGGGATCATCCGTTTCACATTTTATAAGGTTTGTAATATAACAATCTATATATTTCAATTCTATGGCTGAAATTATTTTTTTTAACAGGCTGATAGATCCATCTTTATATCTTGTTTTCTCTTCTTTAGTTAACAATCTGGGCGCATTCAAAATCACCATAACCCGGTTTCTGCCGCTGCCAAAGGGATGCTTTTTTTCAATTGGATCGCGGCATTTTTGACAACGGTCAATGAGATCTTTAACAGAAACCGCACTGTCAATATCACTTGCACTATAGGGGCTCTCCCCTTTTTCAGGGACACCTTTCAGAAAATTTTTGACGAACTCCAGTTCCTCATCTCCCCTGTACAGAACCAGGAGGTTGTGTCTAATATGAAATTTTATTATGTCAATTATTTTCATCTCCATATCAGAGATTATTTATATCTATATTATAGAGCTTTAATTTTCTGTAGAGATTGGTTCTTTCAATCCCAAGCTCCTTTGACGTGAGAGGTATATTATTGTTATTCATTTTTAATACCTTAATAATATAATCTCTTTCAAAATGCTGTCTTGCATTTTTTAATGACGATATTGGCCCCTTATGAGGTTCCTTGTATTCCGACTCGTCAAAGGATTCCATATACTTCTTTATATCATCAAGATTGATCCTGTTTTTCGGCACCATTATGATCAATCTCTCGACAATATTCTTCAATTCGCGCACATTGCCCGGCCATGAGTATTTTATCAGAAATTCCTTCCCCTCCTCGGTGATCTCTTTTATTCCGATACCGTGTTCAGCGGAAAATTTATTCATAAAATAATCGAGCAGAAGGGGAATATCATCTCTTCTTTCTGAAAGCGACGGCGCATGAATCGGGATCACATTAAGCCTGTAATAGAGATCATCCCTGAACTTCCCATCTTCAATTGCTCTTTTTATATCGATATTTGTAGCCGATATAATTCTGACATCAACATCGATTACCTCGTTTCCTCCCACACGTTCAAATTGCTGCTCCTGCAGAACCCTCAGCACCTTTGCCTGTACCGCAAGGCTCATATCGCAAACTTCATCAAGGAAAATGGTCCCATTATTGGCAATTTCAAATTTCCCCATGCGCCGGCTAACGGCCCCGGTAAAGGCGCCCATCTCATGGCCGAAAAGTTCGCTTTCAATCAAATCGTCCGGTATGGCTGCACAGTTTACTTTAACAAAGGGGTCACCCGATCTGTTTGACATCTGATAAATTGCGCGTGCGATCAATTCTTTGCCGGTCCCGCTGTCGCCGGTAATAAATACTCTGGCGTTAGTCCTAGCTGCTGTTTTAATTATATTTTTTATCTCAATAATTGCCGGAGAATTTCCTATCATCTCATCTTCTGCATAGGTTTTTTTTCTCAGTTTAATATTTTCTTTCTTTAATCTTAATTGTTCAAGGGCATTGTTCACTGAAGTTATTACACGTTCCATAGGAGGAGGTTTTATAAGAAAATCATAGGCTCCCATCTTTGTTGATTTTACCGCGGTATCGATTGATCCGTGTCCCGACACCATAATAACTGCCATATCCGGATTTTTATCCGTTATTTTACCCAACAGATCAATACCGTCCATATCAGGAAGCCATATATCAAGAATCGCCAGATCAATATCGTTATTCTCCAATATCTCAAATGCGTCTGCTCCTTTTAACCCCTTGTAAACCTTATGCCCTTCATCCTCTAAAATAGAACTTAAAGTGTTTATAATATTTATCTCATCGTCTATAATCAAAATGTTTGACATAACATATTACCTGTACAATAATTAATGATTTTTTACAACAGGTATCTCAACAACAAACTCGGTACCTTTCCCATATTCAGAATTACAATAGACCTTGCCGCTATGTTCAAGTACGATCATCTCAACTATTGACAAACCAAGGCCTGTACCTGACGGTTTATATGAACGGCCGGGTTCGAATATCCTATTAATATATTCCTCTTTTATACCGGTCCCATTATCAATGATACTTATTCGTACAGTATTGCCGTTTATCAACTCTGTTTTTGCCGTTATTTTTCCCGTTTCATTTACTGCATCAACAGCATTCTGGATAAGATTTGTTATTACCTGGTTAAACAGAATTTTATCAATATATATCAAAGGGATATCCCTGTCAAGGCTCAGTTCAAATTTTATATTTTCATGTCCCTTAAACAGATTTATACAGTTTTCAATAAGCTTATTCAAGTCGGTTTCTCCGGGTCTCATTTCGGGAAGCCTTGCAAATTTTGTGAATTCGCTTAATATAGTCATCAACACATTCACTTCTTCTATAATTGTTTCGGTTCCCACAGTAATAATCCTTTCAATATCTTCATGTTTTTCAGCATACCTTTTTCTCATTCTCTATGCTGACAGACGAATGGGAGTCAGGGGATTTTTTATCTCATGAACAAGACGGGTTGCCATTTCACGCCAGGCTTCAAGTTTCTGCTTCTGAAATACAAGCTTCCTGTTGTTCTCAAGTTCTTTCACCATAAAGTTAAAAGCTCTGTACAGAATACTCAATTCATCATCGGATTTTCTTGTTAACCTGATATTAAAATTACCATTTGCCAGTTCCTTTGTTGATTCGGTAAGCTCAAGGACAGGCCTTGTTATACTTCTTGAAAGAAAAAAACTGACAAGGATTGACAGAGCAACAATTACTATTGTTAATATCAACAGAAATATGCCGGAACTGCTTTTAAAAAATGCTTTCAGGTAGCGGTGTTTTCCATACTCTTCTAATGAATTTGTAAAAAGCCTTTTCATCCTTTCATAAACCGCAGGCACGGGCATATATAATACTATTAAAGAATTGCTCTTTCTTAAAGACCCAAGAAGATATTGCCTTTTACCGTCGAAAATTTTATCGAGTCTGATATTGCTGCTTAAATCGGAATATGTTAAAAAAGTAAAAAAAGATCTTATTTTTTTATCATTAACATCAATCGGGAAGAGTCTGTTCGCATTAGGACCCGATTGTACCCGAAAAAAAAGTACAGAAATACCTTTAAACTTAAACTTCTCTCTTATTCTATTTCTTCCTTCTGCAGTTTCATGGTTAACAATGTTTTTTTCAATCAGATAGCTCAGCGTATACATCTCCTTTTCAAAGGTGCTGACAAAACGATCCATATTTAATTGGGATAATGACACCGATTCTTTAAGAGCATTGAAAGTTTTATCGGAAAGAAGTCTGGACAGGGTTTTATTTATAAAATTATTTGAAGCCAGGACAATAATTAGTGTCGGCACAATTGCAACAAAAATAAATGCCATTGCCATCTTATTTTTTATACTGGATCCAATATTAAAAGGTTCTTTGTAAATTCTTCGCCTGAAAGATATGCTGATAAAATAGATGGCAGCAACAACGGGCACAGTCATCAATGTAAGGATAAAGAAATTTTTGCCTACGACAATTCCTATTTCATTTCCCGGGAACAGGCCGATCGTTAAAACCGTAAAAAACAGAAATATACTTACAAGGAATATAATATCCTGCACACTGTTCTGATCAATTTTTATCTTCTTACCGGTGAATAGACTTCTCATTTGTAATGTCCGGGATACGGAAAAGTAAGCTCAAAAAAAATCAATTGTTCTTAAAATCGCTGTCAATAAGATCTGCAAGCTTCTCAACAACTTCCTTCTCGCCTTCACCATCGGCTCTGACTATAAGTTTTGTTCCCGAATAAATGGCAAGACCCAGCACAGACATTATGGATTTACAATCGGCTTCAACATCATCCTTGATCAGCTTTACGCTGCACTGATACTTCATTGCTTCCCTTACAAGCATCATAGCAGGTCTTGCATGAACTCCGGCATCGCTTTTTACAACAACCTCTTTTTCTACCATCAGTTTGAATTCTCCGTCTTGATCCAGTCCCTGATCTTTCTGTCAAACTCTATTGCCGAAAATACTCCAAGTTTCTTCAAACGCTGGTTAAGCGATGCAGTCTCGATCAATACGGGAATATTTCTGCCCGGCTTTACAGGTATGATCAGATAGGGTATCTCCATGTCAAGAATAGTATATTTTTTATCCTCAAGACCCAGTCTGTCATATTCCTTCGTACTGTCCCACTCCTCAAGCAGAACAATCAGGTCGATCCGTTTCCTGTTCCTCACGGATCTGATGCCGAAAATATCTCTCACATTGACAATACCGAGCCCCCTGATCTCCATATGGTGTCTCAGCATTGGAGTTCCGCTTCCCAGCAGCAGGGCTTCTTCTATTTTCTTGATCACAACCATATCATCCGCGACAAGGCGGTGTCCTCTTTCAATCAGTTCCAGAGCGCATTCGCTCTTTCCCGCTCCGCTCTTGCCGAAGAGAAGAACTCCTATTCCGAAAACATCTACAAGCGTCCCATGAACAGTAACCGTTTCCGCAAACATTTCATCAAGAATATGAACCAGGGATGATATAAAACGGGAAGTTTTTCTGTCTGTGACAAGCAGAGGTACGCCCCTTTTGCCGCAGTATTCAACAAAAAGGGGATCAGGGGTCTCGTTATGAGTAAAAATACAGCACATAATATCGTATGAAAAGAACCTGCCGTATTTCTCCTCTTTTTCCTTATGGGACAGCTTATTCATATACGCTGTTTCACCGAGGCCGAATATCTGCAAACGGTCGGGAGCAAAGAAATCGTAAAAACCTGCCAGTGTCAACCCGGGCCTGTTTATATCACCCACACTGATCTCTTTTTCAAGTCCTCTTTCGCCTGCTAACAGTTTGATATTAAGATCGAAATCTTCAACCGTTTCAATAAAATCCTTGATGAGAATTTTCTTTTTCATAACAATGATCAGGCGTTTTAAAATAACAGCTAAAAAGCAGGCACCATCACCTCATAACCGTCCTTACTCTTATAAATGACATTAAAATATTGAGATTCAACATTAAAGAAAGGCATAAACGAATCATCTGAAGACTCAATCTCTTTGAGAGCTTCATTTAACGTCAACTTCCGTATAGAACATTCAGGATTCTTCCTGAACTCTATATTCGGATTGGTCATCGAATCCTCAATCACTTTTAGATCGTATTCAATAAAAGTGTCATAGTCAAATTTGTGTTCGTTTATATTTTCAAAATGGATCTTTACCATTTTCAAACCGTTTTTGCAGTTATACATTACCGCATAACTCTTGTTGGATAGATCCAGATCGGAATCAACTTTAGTGATACCTTTCTTAAACAGGATAAAATCGTTATTTTCAATCTTCATTTGCAGATAAGCTTCAATTTTGTCAATAGGTTTATTGCTTACCTGATTGAGCCTTATTTTCTTTCCTGAATTATCTTTATAATCAAATGGGATCAATTCTTCCTGCGGAGTTACTTTATGCGATGAATGTTTTTCCTTATAACGGGTAATCTGCTTTTCCATTTTTTCAAAAAGAAGGTCAATAGCAGAGAAGAGATCAGCGGCTTTCTCCCGGCCATGGAACTGCACGCCGTCTCCATTGATAATTACTTCAGCTCCATGGTCCAGTTTTTCTACATATAAAATCACATGGGCATCAATTAACTGGTGGAAATAATTTCCTAATTTCCTGATCTTCTTATTCGCATATTCATTTAATCTGTCTGAAACATTAATATGTCTGCCAGTAATATTAATATTCATAGTAACCTCTCCCATTTTGATATTAATGATTTTTTTGAATGCGGCAATTTTAATATATTTACCGCAGAAAACAAGGTGATTGCTGCGGAATAAAAGGCTATTTTATCTTTAATAAATATATTCATATTTACAAATGTAAATATTATCCCGTATTGCACAGTAAAAATTTTTCATCCGGCTCTACAGTACCCTTCTATTGTAAATTGATACAAAATTCCAAATAACGCCAATAATTATTTCTTAAATATAAATACGATTTATCCTCAATATAATTAAGCTCTTATTTTTCAATGCTTTTTTAGCATCAACAATAAAAAATATAATGTAAATTCCTTAAATGAGGAAATATTTTTTTGAAAAAATTCCCTTCTTAGGACAAATTTATAAAAAAAACCCAGAAGAAATTTACTCCTGAGCCCTTGGTCATCCTCCCTTTCTATTGCCGGGTTTATCTGCATAAACTAATAATCCGATCCGATGTCAATTGTGTTAAAAATATAGACCCTTATACCCAGCAGTATCTGATAACCTCCGATCTTAGATTCTTCAAAATCGCCGTAATAGTAAGAATTATGGTAGCCTAAATCCAAAAAGGGAGAAAGATGCTGGGTGGCAATCCACTGGATACCTGTTGAAAAGGCAAAATTAGCCCCTTTGTCCCTTAACTCATAATCTCCCGTTGCTGTTCTGCTTCTGATCATTGTTTCCGAATAGCCGATCGTAAAGGAACTCCGCCAAAACAACCGATATTGCGGAAAAAAATAGACATACTCAACACCGCCCATAGACATAAGATGTTCATATTTTATTTGATCCGGCTTATTCTTATTCTCAGTAACAAATGAAAAAATCGTTCTGGTTATGATATTAAAATCCTTGTGAACCTGATAGCCCAATCCGAAACCGAGACCGGGTTGATTCTTTGCATCACCCACATTATTATAAGCGCCGATAACATCAAAAGAGAAATTACCCGCTTTTGCAAGAATCGGCATCAATAACATTGCAGCAAAAACAATCAAACTATATCTTTTCAAAATATGGCTCCTCTCTGAGTAATATAATATATTACCAAATATTTATTACAGTTTATATATAAAAAGGACTATTAGTCAAGAAAAACTCCCTTATTAAATAAATTTATTTACATAGAAAATTACAATAATAATATTTGCAATATATGTAACTTGTACGGTAACTAAAAAAAATAGAGGATCAAATTAAATGAAAAAAATTGCTCTTCTCTGCATTTTAATACTCTTTATCAACTGTTCCGGTTCCGGCGTGAGTGAAGACGAAACAGGTTTTACCGAACCTGACAATTTTACCGAGACTTTTTCTTGGGACCAGACAAAAAGCTTCAGTTTTACCGGCATAGGTAATGAATCATGTTCAGGAGATCAATGTGCTGCAATAATTTACCGGGGTACCGTTGGCAGCAGCGATTACACAGGAATTGCCGTTAATGACAGGCATAATGCAGACTGGGATTTCTTTTTAAAAATTTACAAAACAGATTCCGAAACAGACTATACTATAAAACTATATAAAGCCGGCAGCTCGTCCGAGACGACTACCGATCAGATAAGCATATCATCGGGAGTACCGGCTGCAGGATACAGCACGATTACATTTACCGGAAACATCACGATCGGTTCATATCAGATCTCAAACGGCGAAACAATCGTTGCAAAAGAATATCCCGAATAAAATCTATTCTCTCTTAGGAACGCCTAATTCTCAATTCTCTTGAGAATGCCGTCGATGTCAATTCCGAGATTTTCAAAAATTACGTTCCTTGCCATGTCTCTTTTAAGGAGCGAAATGTTATAATTTATCAGACTGCGCAGTTCTGCCTGTCTTGAAAGTATAAACTGGTCGAGGGCAAGTTTAAGCTGCAATGCGCTGTATCTCCCTCTTTTAAATTTACGGTAAACCTGCTGATAATAGTTTCTGGAAAAAATTTTCGATCTTTTTGTCTGTTCATATATTTTATAGTTTACTTCGCAATCTTTTACCATGGATGCAATATCGTTACGTATTAATTTTTCCAGCGATTTCTTCTCCACCTGAAATTTTTGAAGTTCCAGACGGGCATTTCTCAGCCGTGCGTCTGCCTTTCGATTTTCAAGAGGGTATGTAAGCTGTATACCCACAGAATATTCTTTATTAATGTTGTTAAATGATCCCGAGGTCTTTTCATCATAGTCTTTATTCCCTGCCGACAGATTCAGCGTTAACGAAGGCAGTTTATTTGAATATGCTATTTTATATTCAAGTTCGGAGTTCTTCAGGGCGATCATCAGATTATTCCAGTCAATCCTTTTAAGAAAAGCGTCTTTTAAAGCCTGTTCAAACTTTATTTCAGGAGGTGTTGTTTTAAAGGTCTTGCCAATCTCAATATCAATACTTGAATCTATATCCAGTATTCTGTAAACGGCAAGTTTTGCATCAAAAAGCATCTTTTCAGCTCTGTCAACATTGTTTCTGCCTTGCAGGACTTTACTGCTCCAGTCCAGGCTGTCTTCCCTTTCGGAAAGCCCAAGCCTTAATTTTCTTATTATAAGATTCTTAATATTTATTGTACTGTTAAGATTGATCTTACTGGTTTCCAGATTTTCCTCGGCAATCGCAACATTCCAGTAGCCTATAAGAGCCTCTACGAGCAGCCCGGCCAATTTAACTTTTGCAAGCTGTTTTTTGATCTTTTCCACATTGGCGAGTCTCTGTTCAGTGAGCCTGTCAATATACCCCATAAAATTTTTTAACAGTTCCTGCTGGATCTCCACTTTTATCCCGGTCTGATATCCCTTACCGCCGATATTGATGCCGGGGAATCCCGCACCTTCAATATTCTGATAAAAAGCCGATAGACCCGCTTTTATTTTAGTACCGGTATTGAGTGATTTAATTATGCCGGCTCCATAATCCGACCTGGTAGTCGATGTTCCGTAAAAAGTTGTAGTATTCTTATTCGGATTTTCACTATATCCGTAACCGGCATTCCCATATACTCTGAAATCATATTTTCCTCTGAATTCCATTAAAGGTGAAGACAGGCCTTTGTACTCAAGGAGTATCTTTTTTACATCTTCATTATTTTTCAAAAGATACTCCACAACCTTATGTACCGTCAATCTCAGCTTTTTACTCTTTTTGATCTTTCCGGCAAGACCTTCGCCGCCTTTTATATTATAAATTCCGCTGTTATCTTCTTTACTAATTACAGAGCTTTTGTTTTTACCAAAGAGTTCGCATCTGTTAAATGATAAATTATCTGCCGGTAAAATAAAAATAATCAGAAACAGAAGAAAATATCGCAGAAAATTGTTCCTGCCCATAATAATATCCCTCAATAAAATGATTTGGATTCTGAAACGTAATTCTAAATTTAGGATGGTAATTGTCAAATAATTAATATATATTAATTTCACTAATATGTTCAATTATTCATATTCAACATCAGTTTTGACAGGAAAGTAAGCCCCTCCATGCGCGGCATTTCATAATCGAGAGTAATAACATCCGGCTTTAATTTTTTATCCTATTTTTTAAAACTTCTTTTTGCAAATTGCCTGTCTCTTTCATTCACAGTTTTTAAAATTTCCGTTTTATCTGTTTTCTTCAGATAAACCTTCCCGGTTTTTACATCCATTAAAAGCTTCCTTGTAAAGTTGCCTCCGACATCCTGGTCTTTAATCGGAATATCCTCTATTTCCATCATTACTCTGGCCAATTTAACATTTTCATCAGGAATTGTAACGGACTCTCCGCCGGCACTCATAACATGCCCCCCTCCGAAAATCTTGGCGGCAAGATCCTTCCCGGAAGCTCCATTCTGCTTCATCGATTCAATAAGCTTATTTATTGCCGTAATCCCGTATCTCGCGGACCTGTCGGAAAATATATCATTGCCGGAAATTTTGCCCGGCAGCATAAAGTGATTCATCCCTGCAATTGACTTCTCTTCATCAAAAAGACAGACAGCAACACAGGAACCGAGCAATGTACCGATAAATTCGTCGTCTTCAGATACATAATACTCGCCAGGATGGATTATTGTAATTTCTTTTCCAAATTTCAGACTATGCCTGACATACATTTATGATTCTCCCAATAAAACTGATCCCCGAAAATTGCTCCGGATTTTACTGCAATAAAATATTATATAACCTTTCTGTATATTGTGCTGCCTTCAGGATAAAACTTATCGCTTATAGATGTTATATTTTCAGAGTGCCCCAAAAAAAGTCTCCCTCTATCCTCAAGGTAGTGATAGAATTTCTGAAATAATTCCCTCTGTTTCTCTTTATCAAAATAGATTATCACATTTCTGCAAAAGATCAAATCAAATTTTTTCTTCATAGGATAAGTATCTTCATTCAGATTTAATCTTCTGAAATATATCATATCCTTCAGAGATCTTTTTACTTTAAACAGGCCCGCGTTTTCTCCGGTGCCTCTTAAAAAATATCTTTTCAATAAATCAATATTAATCTTCTTTACATGATCGATATCATAAATGCCCTTTTCAGCTTTTTCAAGAACCCCTGTATCTATATCCGTAGCAAGGATCTTAACCGGCGGCATTAACCTGTTCTTATAGTATTCCCTTACTGTTATGGCAATAGTATAAGCTTCTTCTCCTGTGGAACAGCCGGCACTCCATATTCTGATCTCCCCCTGTCCCCGCTGCTCCAGCATAGGGAGGAATACATCCCTGATAAAATGAAAATGCTTACTTTCCCTGAAGAATTCCGTTTTATTGGTTGTTATTACATTTATAAAATTATACTTTTCAGTTTGATAGTTATCGATCAGATAATTATAATACTCTTCAAAAGAACCCAGCTCAAGCGCTCTGATCCTCTTCGCAAGCCTTGCCTGAAGAAGAGCTTTTTTCATCCCTGATAGTTTGATTCCCGACTCATTATAGATAAGCTTTTTAAACCTGCAAAACTGAGGATCACTTAATCCGTAATCTCTTAAAATTCCCATATTTGCTTAAAATATCTTCCATGTTCTCAAATTTTCAAAATATCCGAAGGGATATCAAACAACTGTAATAACCGAATAACACCTATTCGAAAAGAATAATCCGACCTGTTTTTCTTTTATTCCTGAACTGAATATCAATATACTCCTGTTCAAGTCTGATAAATTCGGAATTCTCTTCATTATTTTTTAATACCTGTCTGTATACGGTATTATCTTTCAGGGAAAAATAAATCCTCCTCCTGAAATCCCCGCCCAGGTCGCTTCTATCAATCCGGATTTTTTCTATAGCAAAATATTCATGTATAAATCTGATATTGCTGTGAGCAATTGTCATGTTGCTGTCGTTTCCGGAATTATAACCGGCTCCGAATACCTTTACTCTCAAAAAACGTCTATCGCCGCCGAGCTTTACCAGCTCGCCGATTAAATGCTCAATACTTGCGATACCGCTTCCGGCAATATCGTCATTTACAATTCCTCCGGTTCCGATTGCTCCGGGCACAATAAAATGCCCCATACCGCCAATCTTTTTCCGAAACTCGTAAAAACATATAACCAGACAGGAACCGGTAATTGTTCCGAGAATACAGTCTCCATCAGTGGCAAAATAGTCACCCGGATATAGAATATACAGCGGTTTACCGAATTTACTGGTTTCACTTTTAATCATTAATAATTCCGGTTATTGTTAATCAAGAATTCACAGATATTAAACAACTTATGGATTTCCAGGCTTGTCCAACTCTTCAATTGATACAATATTTTCAACGTTTAATATAATAACAAGGTTATTATCTGCATAAGCAATACTCTCAATAAAATCCGGTTCTATCCCGGAACTGAAATGAACGGTCTGCTGAATTTTTTCTTCAGGTATATTTAAAACATCGGAAACCGAATCAACAATCATTCCTATCATTCTGCCCCCTGTGTCTGCAATTATAATAACCGTATAACAGTCATATTGGCGCTCTTCCATTTTGAATCTGAGCCTAAGATCTATTACAGGAACAACCTTTCCTCTCAGATTGATCACACCTTTGATATAATCAAGAGTTTTTGGGACTTCAGTGATCTCAGTCATAGCGATGATCTCATGAACTTTTAAAACCGATATACCGTATGTTTCATCTTCAATAAGGAATGACACAAACTTTTTGCAGCTGAAAGATGCATCGTCTATCTTGTTTTCTATTGCAGCTGTTTTTGCCATCATTCTCTCCTTACCTTAGAAATCTCTTTACAACCTTTATTAAATCAGCAGGTTGAAAAGGTTTGATTATCCATCCTGAAGCGCCGGCTTCTTTGCCTTCAAGGATTCTTTCATCATCAGATTCTGTTGTAAGCACAATAACAGGAGTAAATCTATCTATTTCTCTAAACTTTTTAATAAAATCAATGCCATCCATCTCCGGCATATTAATATCGCAAATACATAAAGCAATATCCTCTTTCCGATTCACAAGCGCTTTAACTTTCTCCAACGCATCCATACCGTTTTCAGCATGTTGTATCTTATACCCCAGATCCTTCAGAGCAAATTCCACACTGATCCGTATAGTTGGCGAATCATCAATAACCATTATATATTTATTCATCAAAACCCTCCTTTTTGTTTAATGCAGACCTTCCCAAAAACATCAGAGCTTTAAACCTCCTATAATCATCTGATACTTAAGGTTTTCCGATACAGATTTCAATTTAATTGTCTTTTTATTTTTTCTTGCACTTCTTCCTGCTGCAATAATGATCTGTGCAATTGAGAGATCTATTCTTTTGACTCCGGCAAAATCGAGTACAACTTCGTCATTATCTATAAGTTCATCTTTCAAAGAATTATAAAAATCCCGTGCATGCTTTATTCCGAAGGTTTCTTCCTTAATTTTTATTATTTTCATAACTATCTATCCGCCCAATTCTTCAATTAAACCGAAGATATCTATGATCAGAGCAACGGTACCGTCTCCGAGAATAGAAGCCCCCGATATTGCACGGCTCTTTGTAATGTAATTATCGAGACTTTTAATCACGATCTGCTGCTGACCCGGCATATCATCAATAAGCAGACCTAACCTCCGATCCTCCGATTCGGCAATAACAACAAGTGCTTCCCATGGATTATGGTATTCTGCATCAATGCCCAAAACATCATAGAGTCTTACAAGAGTGATGAATTCGCCTCTGTATAAAAGCACCTCTCCCTTGCCCTCTATCGTTTTTATATCATCTTTCGCCGGCCGAATTGTTTCAACTACTGACAAAAGAGGAATAATATATCTGTTCTTACCGATCCTTACAAGCATGCTGTCTATAATAGCAAGAGTTAAAGGGAGTTTGATCTTAACCGTTGAACCGCTCCCCTTCTCCGATTTAATTTCCACCGAACCTCTTAGGCTGTCAATATTTGTTTTCACAACATCCATGCCAACGCCTCTGCCGGAAAGATCGCCAACCTTTTCAGCAGTGGAAAAACCGGGCATAAATAGAAAAGACAGAAGCTTCTCTCTGGCAATCTCTTCGTCAGGTTCTATATATTTCAAATGAATCGCTTTCTCTCTTACTTTCTCAATATCAATACCTCTCCCGTCATCAACTATTTCAATAAAAACATTCCCTTCCTGGTGATATGCTCTTAAGATTATCTCGCCGCTTCTGTTTTTACCTGCCGCAACTCTCTCCTCAGGCGGTTCAATTCCATGATCAATAGAATTCCTGATCATATGTTTAAGAGGGTCGCCTATCTTTTCAATAACGGTTTTGTCAAGTTCTGTCTCACCGCCTTCAATTATCAGTTTAATCTCTTTCCCCAGCAAATGAGCGCTGTCTCTGACAAAACGCCTGAACTGATTAAAAGTAGGACCTATGGGGATCATTCTGATGGACATTATCTGTTCTTGAAACTCCCTTGTTGTTCTGTTAATTCCATAGAGAGCCCTTTTCAGCTCATCGCCGTATTCATTATCAATTTCATCTGCAATACGCGTAAGAGTTGACTGCCCGATTACGATCTCTCCGAGAAGATTTAAAAGATTATCCAGTTTTATCGTATCTACCCGTACGGTTTGCAGCTCAATCTTCTTTTTCAACCTCTCCTGTTCTATTAATGCAATATTAACATCATCCTTTGTAGCATACCCCTTCTTTACAACAATGTCTCCTATCCTGTCGCCTTCTTTATCCTGAATCGTAACAACCTCATTAAGCTCCTTGTCCGTTAAGATGCCTTTATCCACCATTATTTCGCCTATCTTCTTCTCCAAAGGCAATTTCTCTTCAGATCCCTTATTCCGATAATTCGATGTTTCATCTTCGATAGTAATATTATTTTCCTCTTCAACAAAAAGGAATACATCTTTGATCTCTGTGACAGCAGATTCCGTTTCCAAAACAATTTCCCACCCGAAATAACAGCACTCCGGGTCCATGCTTTCAAAAGAAGGAAGTTTCTTTTTTATTACCCTGTTGCTGACTACCCTTCCCATAGACATCAAATCTTCAATAATCATAAGAGGATCAATTCCGGATTCAAATATATCCTCTTTAAAAAATGCTTTTATATTATAATACTTAGCTCCCGATTCTACAGGTTCCCGAGCAATTTTTATTTCATCCGTTTCCTTTGTAATTACTTCCCTGCCGCCGGCTGTGAAAGCGTATATTCTGCTGCTCAATTTCTCTCTGTTATTTTCAGATACTTCAGTACCATCTTCAGAAAAGATCGCACCTTTCATCCAGTCAATACTGTCAAAAATAAGATCTATTAAGCTGTCAGTAACTTCAACATGTCCCGATCTTACATCATCAAGAAGATTTTCAAGAAGGTGTGAAAATTCATAAACATGGGTCAAACCTGCAATCCCGGAGCTGCCTTTAAGAGTGTGAAAATATCTGAAAATTCTATTAATGATCTTCTCATCTTCAGAGCTCTCTTCAAGGCGAACAACATCAGATTCAAGATTTTCGATAATCTCCTTTGCTTCTGTTTTAAATATGGATCTGATATCAATTTCGCTCATTAAAGAGACTCCATTAGGTTATGAAGAATTACTTCTGTCTTCACTAAGTAAAACTCAGGAAGAGATGTGTCAATAATAAAAAAGCTTTTCAGGATTTACAATCAACCGCTCCGAAATTTATCAAAATATCTGTCAATATAAATACCAACTTCAAAAAAACAGATGAATTTATCAAATAGAAGTTTCATTATACCGATCATGATTGAAAATTTCCATATTAAATGAATCGGTATATGATTTGATCAGAATTTTGCCCTTTGTCAAGGGACAAAATCGATGCTTTTTGATATATATTAAATATTCTTTATAAATACTTGACAGAAAAAATAATTTACATTTTTAATTCAGTATACAGACGACTTTAGAAACTAATCTGGAGGCAACATGAGCAACACGAGGAAGAACATATTTATCTGTTTAATTTTAATAGCAGCAGCTCTTATGCCTGGATGTAAAAAAGAAGCAGATAAAAAACAAAAAGAAGAAGTCTCATTAACAAAAAAATATTCAAAATGGAACTATGTAAAAGTATATTCAGGCCTGAAATTAAAAAAAAGGATCGCATATCTTTATAAAGGTGAATCGGTTGACCTTCTCGGCACTGAAAAAACCACTATTAAAAATAAGGATATTGAGCTGGCAAAAGTAAAGCTCTCTGATGATAAGATCGGTTTTGTTAAAATGAGCAGTCTTGCCGATAAAACGGTAATATTCACTGAAGATACTAAAGCTTATGTAAGAAATAACATCACCAGCAAAATATACGCCGTAATACCTGAAGGAACAATGGGATTCATTATTTCAGAGAAAGGCAACTGGACAAAGATCTTCGCCGGTTATATATACGATGAAACCGGAAAAAAGAAGTGGATTGATGGAAAATGGGTTAAAGAAGGTTTTACTGACAAGGAGGAGCTTATCCCTGAAGCAAGAACTTACGGCGAAGCTGTAACCGCTTTAAATAAAGTGGAATCTTCCCTTAAAGCAATTGAAGAGGCAAAAGACAAACTGAAAAAACTCGCAAAAGATAGCAGCTCATTCTTTGCGGAACTGGCAAAGGCAAAGCTTAAAGAAGAAGAGCTGAAGGAAGTTGACTCTCCTGAAACCAGTTTAACAGATGATTCCTCAAATGAAAAACTCAGATATGTAGCATCAAAGAGCGGACTCAGGATGAGAGACGCACCTGATATTTCAGCAAATAAGATAGACGTAATACCAAACAGGGAGAAAGTGGAACTGCTCGAAGAGACCGGAGAGGCAGTCACGATTTCCGGAGCAACCGGTAAATGGAGTAAAGTAAAATGGAAAGACAAAACCGGCTGGGTTTTCGGAGGATTTTTAACTAAATCGACACAGTAAAACAGACAATATACCTTTTCAACAGGATACCGCGGGCTAAAGTGTCCTGTTGAAAAAATGCAAATCGCTGTCAATCCCGATAATTCCGTAAGCCCCCTTGTTAGCCGGCCCCGGATTGAAAAGAGACGGCATACCACCGACATATAACTTTTTATGAGTATGACCGAAAATCACAGCATCGGCCCCAAGCTCAATTCCCTTATTTAAGATGAGGTCATAGTTTCTGTTTACATAAAAAAGATCCCCATGGGAAACTATAAAAGTACGGTTATCAATAACAACGGTTTCAATTCTTCCAATATCGTAACCTCTGTTAAGATCAACATTGCCGGTTACTCTGACAATAACGGTATCACTTGGGATCTCCGCATGCAGGATATCTCCCACCCCGTCTCCGCAGTGTATTAAATAGTCAAAAGGAGACTCTTTTTTTATGATCTCTTCCAGTCTCTGCAGATTTCCATGACTGTCGGAAATAACGAGTACTTTTACTTTCATTTTTCCTCTTAGACAATATCCAGCATGAAGATATTTTCAAACCTTCTTAAAATTTATCAACATTATTGTACAATCATCGGTTATCTTTGTATTCTTTTTCAGGATCCTATCGTGAAGCGCAACAAATTTTTCATAAGAAGTCAAATCTTTCGAATTCAAAGTTTTAAGGAGAAAGCTCTTCCCAACAGGCTTGTCATTTTCATCGCAAATATCCAGAACACCGTCTGTAAATATTATCAAGCCGTAACTCTCTTTTACTTCTATATGATAGTTGTTGAACTTTATATTTTTTATGGGCCCAAGAAAGGGTCCGTTTCCTTCAAGCTCTACCACTCCATCACCCCTCAGCAGATAAGGCATATGGTGGCCTGCATTGGCATATTCTACGATCATCTTTTCAGGGTCGAAAAGCCCGCAAAAAATCGTAACAAAGGCTTCTACCGGAATATTCTCCGACAACTCTTTATTCATAATTGTCATTATCTCGCCCGGAACCTGAGTACTTTTAATTGTATTGCGAAATATCATTTTAACAATTGCCGTATATAACGCAGCAGCAATGCCGTGGCCTGAGACATCGGCTACAAAAAAAATCAGCCTGCCGTCTCTAAGGTCAATATAATCGAAGAGATCTCCGCCAATATCGGAAACAGGTCTATTCCACGCGTAAATGTCCGCATACTCCGTATGAGCCCATAATTTTGGGAAAAGATACCTCTGAAGTTTTTTCGCTATCAACAAATCATATTTTACAGAATTGTTAAATTGAACCATGCCTCTGATCTTTATGCCGTTCTCAATTCTCTTTAACAGTATTTCAGGATGTTCAGGTTTTCTGATAAAATCATAAGCGCCAAGTTTGTATGCTTCGACTATCTGTTTTGCATCATCGGTACCGGAAATGATCAAAACCGGAATATCCCTTATCTCTTTTGAACGGATCGCTTTCAGGAATTCTATACCGTCCATAAGAGGCATTACCAAATCAAGAATGATCAGATCGATTTCGATATTGATAAGTTTTTTTACAGCTTCCACTCCATTAACAGCAGTGTACACTTCATAGCCTGATTTAATGAGAATTCTGCCGATCATTTTTCGAATGGATTCGTCATCATCAACGATCAGTATTTTTCTCTTCATTGAATATTCCTGCCGTCCATAATCAAATTGCAAAGAGTAAACTGCACCTGCCCGCAAATGCAAAAGGGTTTGATCAATATTCGGGAATAACCGGAATACTGTTTTATTGCCTTTCCTCCGACAGCCTATGACAAGGGCTTATTAATAATAACAGCGCTTCCTGAATTTATATACAGGATCACTCTTTTTAGGATGGAAAGTTTAACTAATATTTATTATTTAATTTATTCGCTATTAAAAGAGACAACCCGTCTCTTTTCAACGAACAGGAGTATCCAACTGATCATTGAAACTACAAGAACAAATATCATTGTGTTACGGCCAAGTCTGGCGCCTTTCATTCGTCTGTCAAGAAGCACTTCAAGGTACCTTTTCTCATCGGCTGTGATCTCTTTCCCATAATAAACCTTATTGTCAAAATAGCGCAGCGCTTTTTTTACAGTAGTTCCCGGGAAAGTCTTGCTGACAAGTATTTCAAGGTCTCTTTGGCTGTCAATATTTAATTTTTTTGCGGTTGAATAGCCCAACTGGAGATCCTGCTCCGTATCAAAATGTTCATACCGCGCAAAAATTTGAGGGTCTCTAAGCAGAATATAGGCTCTTTCGTAAGATTTGTCTTTATTTTCCGCGGATGCGAGAAGATCTTTTATTTCAGGTTCAACAGAATATATCGAATAAAAAGAGACAACTGCCAAAATTATACCTATAATAAGAGTAGTTAAAGCGAAGTAAAAATATAGTTTCGAATCATCAATTTTTTTCATTTAATCTGTCCTTTAATAACTTAACAATTCCTCTTGTTTTATATGTTACAGTATCGAGCTTGATAAATTTTTCATCGATATTGAATCTCTCAACACTTTTTTCAGCGATCAGTTTTTCCCTGCTGAGGTTTAACAATTCAAGAATTTGCATTACTTCTTCTTCCGATCTTTCCGCTTTTATATTAATAATGCCCGAATCAAAGGGAAGGATCACCGGAAAACTGAAAGACAATGAATCAACCGCTTTATCGTCTTTTGAAGGATCTGCCAAGACCACATTACCTTTATAACCAATAAAAGCGGTATCGGAATTTTCATTTTTGATGCCGCCGCTGAATCTTACAGTATATTTTTTACCGTTATCATTTTCAGTCAGATCAATCTTTATAGAGGGCGACTGAATTTTTTCAGGTATTTTATTACACCCCGGCATAAATAGAATAGCCGTAAATATAATAAAAACCGATAAATATTTTTTTTGCATGCCACTCTCGCTTCTGTTCTGTCATTTACTTTTCACTCTTCTTAAATGGGCTTGTATATTAGTCAAGAAAAATAAATATTTAAACTTGACACTGATCTAAGATCTGGAATTAAAGTAATTATTATTTCTATAAGGAGTTTCCGCCAGAATGAAAAAAAGTCCTTTAAAAATTACGCTTTTTATTTCTTCAATTCTTTTTATCGGCATCCTGCTTCTTCATAATTCAGTGTCCATTATCTTAAATGCAAAGGATGTTAGTACTGCAGCAGATACAAATCTATTCAATGAAACTGCCGGATTTCTTTCCGGCAAAACAATACCGAAAAATTCGGTGCTCTTCAAATACAGTAAAAGCAGCTTTTATAAAAAATACAGCAAAAACCTCAATGATGGATGGAACAAATTTCAGAAACCGAATCTCAATAAGATGAGAAAGTGGTGGTCAAAATATTCCCCCAAAGAATACAGCAAAAATATTTTATATCCTTTCAGCGGCCCCGACATTATGAACGCTCTTACGCTCTTTCCGGAAGGCGAAAAATTTACAATGTTCGGCCTTGAGAAACCTGGAATGATCCCGGAACCTCATAAAATGAATTCCAAACAGATCAGAGCCGGTTTAACCGGTTTAAAAAGATCATTGGGCACGATCTTTCGCCACAACTTTTTCAGAACAAACGGCATGAAAAAAAATCTCAGCAACAGATCCTTCAACGGCATTACCGGGCTCTTGATGTTCTTTCTCGGACTCAATAATTATGAAATACGCAATGTCAGAAAAATTGCGATCGACTCAAAGAGCAATCTGGTTGAGGGCATTAAATCGGACAACAGTATAAGATGGCAAAATCCGCCTCGTTCAAAGAGAATCCCCGGTGTGGAGATAACTTTCAGAAAGGGCAGCGGCAAAGAGAAAAGATTAAGATACTTTATGCTGAATGTTATAGATTATGCTCTCACAAAATATTCTCCCAACTTTATACCCTATATCATTAAAGAAGAGCCCTATACAACCGTAATAAAATCCGCATCTTACCTCATGCACAATGATAAAATAAAATTCACAAAAATCCGCAAAGCCGTGCTCAAAGTAAGCGACTATATTATTCAGGACGATTCGGGAATACCTCTGAGATACCTGCCATCGGATAAATGGAAGGTCAAATTTCACGGTTATTATAACAGACCCATTCCTATGTTCAAAAAGAGATTCCAGAAAGACCTTAAATACTCCTTTAAAAAATATTCCACAGGCATACTGCCTTTCAGTTACGGTTATAATTTTAAAATCGGCAGATCAAATCTGATAACAGCGGAAAAAATAAAAGAATAATTTATTTACCGATCTTTCAGAACGGTTCTGTTCCAGAAAAAAAATACCACAATACCTGCAACGACCACTAACAGAGTGGTCAGAGATGTTTTAAATGAAGTGACAAGAGATGTTATCATCATACCGGCAGTTAAAATTATATAAATGACAGGAACAAGAGGGAAAAAAGGTACTTTGTAGGGTCTGTTTATATGGGGCTCTTTGTAACGGAGAATAATAAGGCCCATAACAGCCATTAAAGGGAAAATTCCCAGTGAAAAACCCATATAGATCAGAAGTGAAATAACATTATCCATGCCTATAAAAATATAAAAGACCGTAATAATTATCTGAATTATAATTGCAAGATCAGGCGTATTATATTTCGGATTGATCCTTTTAAGCGACTGGAAAATCATTTTGTCATTTGCCATTGCATAATAAACCCGCGGACCCACCATCGTCTGAACCGAAACCGAAGACAAGAGGATCAACGCAATGCCAACAGTAAAAATCGGAGATATACTCTCGCCAAAAAGATTCTTTGCGGCTATAGCCCCAACAGGCTCTTTTCCCATCAATTCGGCGCCCGGAGTTGATATTAAAAAAACTATATTTAAAAGAAAATATATTATTCCTATGGAAAGAGTAGCGAGAAACATAGCCCGCGGAAGATTCTTTTCCGGATCCTTTATTTCACCTGCAATATAGGCCGCTCCGTTCCATCCCGAATAAGCGTACATAATAATAAGAAGAGCGCTGCCATAGCGGAACAGCGACTTTCCTTCTGCCGGGCCGTATGCAGCAGTAAGCCTCTCAGTTAAATTCCAATCCGCAAAAGAGAACCCCAAAACAATTAAAGAGAATACCAGAAGAAGCTTAATTATTGTAAGAACATTCTGAAAATATCCGCCCTTCTTTACGCCTCGAATATGAATAATACCGAAAAATATCACTATGCACGACGCAAGTAATTTTTGGATCCATAAGACCGATAAAAAAGTTCCTTTAAATATCTCATTAATGTACCATATTACAAGTATTGACGATATTGCCGCGGAAGTTGTAAATCCCACAACAAGAGATATCCATCCGGTAAGAAATGACGGCATCAAACCGTATATTTTTTTCAGATATATATACTCTCCGCCGTCATGAGGCCACATGGCAGACAGTTCCGCATAACAGAGCGCACCTGTTACAGCAACAAGAGCACCCAAAATCCATAATACCAGAACTACCGGTGCACTGGATGTTATTCCCAGAACTTTTCCGGTAGTCATAAAGATCCCGGTTCCGATAACATCGGCAATAATTATTAAAATGGCTGTTAAAAGCCCTAATTCTCTTTTCAACTGCAATTAAAGATCATCCCAATTCATATTCTGCAAAAATGATAATTGCTTTCATAACCGGGTTATTGTCAAGCGAAAACCGGCACAGCCGGACAATAATGGAAGAAACATAGTGCAGAAAGCCTATAAAAACACTGTTTCCCTCATTTGGCCCTTTCTGCTGCCAGTGATAACCCATAACAATTGGAGTCCCGGGAATAATAAACCCAATTGTGACACCATATCCGTAGTGTCGACAGTTATAAACCTGCCTATTACGGGATCATAATACCTTGCCTTGTAATTTGTAATAAAGAAGCCCTGTGCCGTCATTCTCATGAGTATTGAACTTGTACTTATAGTTATCAGTACCGGTCTGCTTTGCTGTTAGTGACAATATATGAACTTCTAATTTAATAATGTTCAATAATTAGAAAACTCCATCCTTATGAGCTTGATTCAAAACGTCCATATTTGCATCAAAATAAATATCAGAAAACCGGTTATAATCATAAACAAATTCATCCATTTCGGTAAAAGGAGCAACAGAGGC
>JAJRXZ010000038.1 GCA_024276015.1 Spirochaetota bacterium
AAGTCTCCATTTATATGCAGACCTGTTTATGGGCAGAGGGAAATTTTCATCCGTTTCAGCCTCATAGTCGTTTTTCAAAGGAGGAGGTTTCCACCATGTTCTCTCAAGCTCTTTTTTTATTCTTGATCTTATTTTTTCAAGCCTGATCTTTATATTTTCATCATTGGGATCCTGAATAAGCGCTTTCTCGTAGCAGCCTTCTGCTTCGGTAAACATACCCAATTTCTCATAGGAGAGTCCAAGATAGAGAAACAGCGAGGCGCTCACTTCTCTGCGGGCAAGAGCTCTGTTAAAATAGCCGATGGCATCTTTTATCCTCCCATTGGAAAAGAGCAGAACCCCCATCTGATACAAAACCCCGGGATGATCTTTGTCAAGTTTCATGGCATTTTGAAGATACTTGAACGCGCTCTCAAGGTCCTGCAGAGTTATACAGAGAAGGCCGAGCCTGTAATTTGCGTCAAAACTCTTCTCGTTTATCCTGAGACTGGCCCTGTAAAGCATCCCGGCCTCTTCCCACCTCTTCTCCTTCTCAAGTCTCTGCGCCGCATTGTAGTAATAGGCTTCCTTATATGTAAGAATGTTCTTAAGATATCCCCGCAGATCATCCCGCCTGTGAAGAGCCTTCTTAAGCTCAAAAAGATACTCTGTCTCCTCTTCATAGTTGTCAAGAGATTCGGCATATTCGGTCTTCTTTATCAGAGAATATATCTTCCCGTCTCTTCTCATAACCGATGCCATCTCCTTCTCAAACAGCGGATCTGCGCTCTTTTCTATCAGCTCAAGAAACCCGGAATTATTTTCAGCGTAAGCCTCATATAATCCGGAAACAATATCCGCACTCTCCGGTGAACTCAACGGATAATCGCCTCTTACAGGAACTTCGGGAAAATAACTCATAATACTCTCTATATCCGTAAAAACAAGGTGAGAAAGTATATGAAAGGCATTGTAGAAAAGTATACCGGGCTCATTATGGGACTCTATAAAATCCCTGAGCCTCTCATAGTTATCCCTTTTAATGTTAAAGGCATGCTCATTATCCGATGACATCACAACAAGTATGTTTGAAAAGAGATAACCGATATGGCTCTTAAATTCAGATTTTAAATTCCTCAGCGACGACCATAAAAATTCCTTCCTCATCTCTTTCAGGCTGAACTGCTGTATAAATATCCCTCCGGGCACAAGATGATCCTTTATCTTGCGGTAGTACTCTCCTGTAAAACGGTAGTAATTAAAAGTCTGGTCAAGTATATTGGGAATATCAACAATTGAAAAATATTTCCCGGCCGCCTCGTTCAGATACAAAAGAAGATATTCCCTTTCAGGAACCCTTACATGAGGTCCCGGCAGCGGAAGCCTGTCAAAGTCCACATTCTCGTCAGAAAGAATATCCAGACATTCGGAATCCTTGTAATGATCCGTTACAGGATTCCTGAAAAACCTTCTGTTGCCGTCAATAAAAAGAACCCTCCCATCAGATCCGGAATAATAAAGAGCAAGGGGAACAAGGGAACTCTTCAAATTCCTTATTATGCTGTCGGAAAGCCTGAATACGGGAAAACCGTTCATCAATACTGTTGCCCTGTTCCTGATAAAATGAGCATTAAAGTTGGTTCTCTTAAGCTCCTCAAAATTCTCCATTCTCTTTACGTATAGGTCTCTCCCTGTATCAATCCCGAAATAAATATGAGCAAAAATTACAGAAACTATAAATATAAATGAAAAAAGAAAATAGAGCGCCTTCTTGTAACCGCTTATCTTCCTGCTTACTATGGACAGACCCGGTACAAATATATTCAGCAGCGCAAGAATATATACAAAAAAATAATAGAGAAAATTTGTGAAATCTATAAAAATAAGCGATACAAGCAGAGGCGCAGGCAGTATCAGAAGAGTAAACTCTATTACCCTGAAACCGGCGCTGTGCCCGAAAGAGGGAACAATGTTCCTCATGGTATGGTTCAGTGATATACCGAACAGTATCAATGCAGGTGAAAATATTGCAGACCCGTAATAAAAGGGAAGGGACTCATGAAAATAGTATATCAGAAAAAGAGACCACAGAAAAAAAAGAGGAAACAACATCTCCGTATATACATGGAGAGACCCTTTTCTGATTATATGACCAATGCCGAAACCGACCAGTAAAAAGCCGCATGCTGCAAGAAGAAAAAATATCTTTATATAAAGAAAATCCCCATAATATTTTATTACGCTCTCAAAGGCAAGATAACTGTAAATTATCACATACGAAAAATTAAGATATGTAAATATGAGACTCTCATTCCTGCTGCCTTCAACTCCATCTGCCTCATCGTCGTCAGGAATATAACTGACATGCTGAAGCTTCGGATTGTAGGGAAGTTTCAGCAGAAAAAGCAGCAGCACCATAAAAAAGGGAAAGATCAAAGAAAACCGCCATATATCCCGAAGGTACTCAAAAGCGCCCGGTAAAAATCTTATTAAAACAGGCAGCAGTATCCCGGTGAAAAGCCCAAACAGGGACAAGCCCGTATAGCTCATTAAACCGTGCCTGTCGTCTATATAATCACCGCACGATACCTTCAGAAAATAGTGAAGCTTCAGACCAGTTAACAGGCATATTACTCCAATAATTCCCGGTATTGTATAGCGTGAATATTCCAATAGTGAAAAGAGTATCTCGCCTCTGCCTGTATCGCTTAGCAGGCCTCTTAATATATACAGAAATATCGCTGCTATAAAAAGAATTTCGCTTATTATATAGACAACTCTCCATCTCCTGATAGATCCGTACAATAAACGTCCGATAAGATCCCCTGCAAAGAGCCCTCCTAAACCCCAGATAAGCAGCTCTCTCATTACCGGAAAATAGAAAAGACCCCTCTTTATTGTCAAAGACAGATCTGAAAATACCAACCCTGTGAGAAAAAAGGTCACATACCCGTTAAACGCGGATACTTTCCTCATAAACGGATCGGAATAGCTGAATTCTTTTAATATGGTCATCAGGTTTTGCCCCGAAATTTATCGTCAAATAATTTATAATGAAAATATCTAATGCTTCGGTGCCATTTTAATATCCCGCTATACAAAATAAATGCTTTTTTATCGATAATTATTTGAATTTGAATATTAAAAAAAATTATTTTTTTCTTTATGCTGTTACCTGTTAATTTATAAATATGGATATCCCGATATTTATAACAGATAAAATTATCACAATAAATAACAATCAAAATAAAAGGCAATACAAAAATTGAAATATGTTATTAAAATAGTTATTAATTTATTATTGATCTTACTATTATTTAATGAAAGCTACGGACAAAATTTAAACAATAACAAAGATTTTATCACTTACTATAACAAAAAGGATTATTCCAAATCTCTGGCCATAATAGAGAAGTACCTTTCTTATGAATACAGCAAAAGAATTCAATATAAGAGGATACCCTCAAATTTAATTACCCTTAAAGGCGTCAAAAACGATACAGATCTAAAAAAAATATTCAGAAACCGAAAAGTCAAAAACTTTTTCATAGAGCCTGACAATAGACTGCATATATTGCATCTGTATGCAGGACGATGCTATTATAATCTGAAAAAATACAAAAACTCCATAAACCATTATATACAGTCATTGCGTTTTACCGAAATTGATAATAAGAGCGATAAAGTTTTTTACGAGCTGTCTCAAGTATACAAAAATTTTAATAAATTTGACGCGTACACTAATACTCTTGAACTTGCCTATACTATTAATCCTGATAATTATAAATATTCATACGAATTGGGAATAAGTCTTTCAAAAACAAAACAAAAAAAGAAATCCATTTATCATCTTAAACGGTTTATTAAGAATTCCGAAAAGGACCATGATCCGAAATTATATTTAACGATCGGAAATCTTTATGAAGATATAGGGAAATATATTGAAACTGAACAATACTATAAAAAATATTTAGAGCTTAAACCGGAGGACCCCTATATATCCTTTTCACTTGCCTTTATTGCTTTTAAAAGAACAGGCAACTATTCTCTGGCAGTAAAATTGTTTAATAGATCTTTAAATATTCTCCCTGAAAATGACATATACAGAAGATCAAAATCCTTTGAATTTCTTGGCGACATTGCATACAGAAATCTTGAATACAGTAAAGCTATTGAAAACTATAATAAAACAATAGAATATCAACGATCCATAATGAAAGATATTCGGGTAATAGAGGATAAAATTTCAGAACTTAACAAAAAAATCAATGAACTTAGAACATCATTGATGAAAGATCCTGAATTTGATGAATATTCAACATATGAATTCGTTCTCGAAGATGCGGGATCTGAAGAGTTAAAATTAAAAAAGATGCAGAGCCAATTAAAAAAGATGAATCCCGGAAAAGTCAGATGGTTCATAGCAGATGCAATGGAAAAAACAGGAAATCTTATTGATGCGGTAAAGTTTTACAGAAATGCAATAACTTATAATTATAACCCCGGTCCTGCGAGAGAACGAATTACAAAATTGCAGTTGAAAATTAAGAGAGGTTATTGATATATTGCCATCAATTATTATTGTTATTATACTTAAATTTTTTAATGAGGTAATAATATGTCCGGTCATTCAAAATGGTCTACCATAAAGAGAAAAAAAGGAGCAAATGACGCCAAAAGAGGCGCTCTCTTCACAAAACTTATAAAAGAGATCACCGTTGCCGCAAGGGAAGGAGGAGATGATATAAATACCAATCCCAGACTGAGAGCGGCCGTAATGAAAGCCAGAACTCATAACATGCCCAATGATAATATTGAAAGGGGAATCAAAAAAGGTACGGGCAACCTTGAGGGAGCAGCATATGAAGAAGTAAGATATGAAGGATACGGCCCGGGCGGCGTTGCAATAATGGTTGACTGTCTTACTGATAATAAAAACAGAACCACTCCGGAAGTTAGAACTGCATTTTCAAAAAACGGCGGCAGTCTCGGTGAAACAGGATCGGTAAATTATCTTTTTGACAGAAAGGGGATGATCATTATTGAAGCAGGACAGATCAGTGAAGACGAAGCTCTCGAAATGCTCCTGGATTTTGATATTGACGATATCAGAGATGAAGACGGAAATATTGTTATTACAATGCCGCCTCAGAGTTTTAATGACGTATCAGAGGAAATTTTGAAAAAAAATTTCAAACTGATCATGAATGAGATCACCTACATCCCTCAAACAACAATCACGCTGGATGAGAAAAAAGCTGCTCAATGCATGAAAATAATTGAAGTGCTTGAAGATCTTGATGATACACAGAACGTCTATTCCAACTATGATATCCCGGACGATATTATGGTAAAGCTAAGTGAAAATCAGTGAAAATAATCGGCATCGATCCCGGATTTGCTGTTCTTGGCTGGTCTGTAATTGACAGCAGCAGTAATACTATAATAGACTATGGAACAATAGAGACATCAAAAGACCTGCCCATTGACGACAGGCTTCTGGAAATACACAGAAGCCTGAACAATATCATAGGTAAACATAAACCCGCATCCGCTTCAATTGAAAAAGTATTCTTTAAAAAAAACAGTAAAACCGTTATAGATGTAGCCAAAACCATAGGTGTAATACAACTTACATTCAAACTGCACAACCTCGACTATGGCGAATATACCCCCACTCAGGTAAAACATGCAATTACCGGTTACGGCAGAGCATCAAAGAACCAGATCCAACTAATGATAAAAAGAATTTTCAATATCAAAGAACTGCCCCGACCCGACGACGCTGCCGATGCTCTTGCCATTGCACTGTGCCATTCATTTAGGAAAAAAGATCTATTCTACGGCTCATGATCTGTCACGTTATGTTTTTCATTAATTCGACGGCGGATAGCCGGTTATATCCTTAATGCTCTTGTAAAGAGGTTTTAACCGTTTATACATTTTTAAATAAACTTTTTCAAAAAGCTCTCTGTACATGTCTCCGTTTTCCTTAACAGGTTCAAAAACATCTTTGATGCCGGTCATCTCTTTTACGGCAGATTCAAAACTGCTGTGAAACCCCAAACCCACAGCCGCATCAATTGCCGCCCCAAGAGCCGACGTTTCAAAGGTTGCGGGTCTTTGGACCGGCAGATCAAATATATCGGCAGTCAGCTGCATTGCGGCTTCGCTCTGGGATCCTCCTCCGGAAACCCTCAGTTTTTTTATCTTAACTCTATTTCTTGCTTCAGTTCTGATCGTTCCCTCCTTTAAAGCATAGGCAAGTCCTTCAAGAATTGCTCTGTAGATATGCGCTCTTGTATGAACATCTCCGAAACCTATGATGGCTCCCTTGGCTTCGGGACCGGGAATCTTTACGCCAGGCGACCAGTAGGGCTGAAGCATGAGCCCCATTGAACCGGGCGAAATATCTTTTATCAATTCATCAAATAATTTTTCCGGAGCCATCCCCTTCTTCTTTGCAGCTTGCATTTCCCTGAGCCCGAACTCCCTTTTAAACCAGCTCACCATCCAGTATCCTCTGTAAACCATTACTTCAGTATTATAAGCGCCTGGAACTGCGCTCGGAAAAGGAGGAATAAAAGGTATAATTTCAACATATTTGCTGCTTGTAGTTTCAACAGTTGCAGTTGTTCCGTAACTTAGGCAGGCAATATCGGGAGTTAAACAGCCTGATCCCAGAACCTCGCATGCTTTATCCGTAGCCGCGGCAATGACAGGCAGATCTTTGGGAATGCCCGTATCCTTTGACGCGTGTGAAGTAATTACGCCGAGCTGTTCCGACGGTTTAACAAGGGCCGGAAGAATTTCTCTTTTCATCGGCATCATTTTCCAATAATGATGACAACTATTTGCCCAATCCTGGCTTTTGTAATCAAAGGGTAAATAACCTACCTGATTTGCAGTGGAATCAATATATTCGCCTGTGAGCCTGTATGTTAAATATCCGGACAACAGAAGATATTTAAAAGTATTTTCCCAGATTTCAGGCTGATTCTGGCGAATCCAGTTTGCTTCGGCATCCTGAATCAATCTGAGCACAACGCCTTTAAGATTAAGCACCTGAAGCGCCGCTCTGGTAAATAATCCCGGCCATTTTTCAATTTGGGCCCTTCTCTGATCAAGCCAGACAATTGCAGGCCTTAAGGGGTTACCCTTTCTATCAAGATTTATTACGGTACTTCTCTGAGTTGTAAGAGTAACTCCTTTGATCGCTTTTTTGGGAAACCCGGAATTCTTAAAAAGCCTTTTGCAGGTTAACGATAATATTCTCCAGTAATACTCCGGGTTCTGTTCCGCCCATCCCGGTTTTTCAGAAAAATAAGGTTCAATTTCGGTCTTTTCCATATGATGAAAAATTCCCATCCCGTCAATTATTGCCGCTCTGACAGACTGGGTTCCCACATCTATTGATAAGACCGAATCCGCCGATCTTTTTCTTTTTAGAGCCATAAAGATTTCCCGCTTAAAATTAAAACTAAAGTTATACAACTATAGACAGAAGTTTAAAATAATTCCAGTAATTTTTATATACTCTCAGATTTGTTAAATTTATAAATATATAAACTCACCGCCATCAGCATAAGGGATATAAATATAAAACCGGCAGCCAGACCGAAATTATCTGCAAAAAAACCGGCTATGGGCGCCAGAAAAAAAACACTGCTGTTCTTTGCCTGAGATTCTATCGAAAGAATTGTAGCCTGATTTTCACTGTTAGTATAATTGTCATACTGCGACACTATTATTGGTCTCCAGATATTCTGTATCAGAAAATATATTACAAAGGCAATGATTGAAACAGAATAAATTTTATAACGCACAGACACACCCGAAATAAATACTATAACTGCGGAAATCATCATCAGTAAAAAGAGCGCCAGACTTTCATGTGTTATATGCGGTTCTTTATGACTTTTCCTGCTGTTCTTAATTATTAATCCCTTAATTAAATCAAGGAAGAGATGCGACTTCCTTGCAGCAGCGGCAGAAAGAATATATATTACCGAATATACTACTCCCGCAAGTATTCCCGTACTCCTTATTACCGGAAGAGTAAATAGAGCGGAAATAAAAAGAGCCTGAGATTTCAACACAGGCTGAAGATAATCTTTTATTACTTTAAAAGATCCGTCAAAACCGGCGCTCTGGATTATCAGCATTCTTACATTTCTGTTTTTAAATGAAATTTTTAAGTTTTCAAAAAGATGGGAAAAGATTCTTCTTACATCTCTATGCCCCTTAGAGTTGCTTCTATTCATATAATCCGGATATCCCATTAAGTTAAGAATACCGCCCAGATAGGGAATTATAGATAAAATAAAAACCCATCTGTAGTCATTTAGTATGATTACTGTTGCCGATGATATCAGTACTGAAAGAGAACTCCCGATTTTTGACCACGATCTCGTATAACCGTAAATTTTCGTTTTTTCATCAAGACGTCCATTAAGCCTTAGCCAGTCAAAGATCATGGCCTTATGAGTTCCTGTTCTGAAAGCTTCGCCGATTGAGAAGAAAAACATAGCGAAAAAAAGAGACCGATAAGAGCTGACAAAAGAGAATACTAAAAATGACACAATATAACAGGAAAGTGAAAATATCATGGAGCTCTTTCTGCCGTAGAGATCTGCCAGAGCTCCGCTGGGCACTTCAAAAATATTGATACAAACGGTTCTGAATGCAATAAGGAGGCCTATCTGAAAATAGTTCAACCCAAGATTCAGGAAGTGAAGAATTAAGAAGGGTTCAAAAAACTGAAGATTTTTTAAAAACCCGTATAATGAAAACTTTAAAATCATTGCTGTATTTTTTGACAAATTCTATATATTGTTTAGGGCAAGCCGGAGCTCTTTTATATGACCATCAATTTCCTCTGAAAAGGGCATTATCATTTTAGCTTTATTGAGATATTTTTCAGCACTTTTAAGATCTCCCATCTTCAATAAAACATAGCCCAAAGTATCAAGGTAAGCTCCATTATTTTTATTCGATCTGTATGATCTCTCTGCATATTCCTTTGCACTATTAAGGTCGCGTCCTGTTAATGCAAAAAGGTATGCCAGGGAATTATAAGCATTATAATTATTATCATCAAGGTTTATTACATGCTTATATATTTTTATTGCTTCAAAATATTTTTTCTGTTTTTCAAGGCAATATCCCTTCATATTATAAAGAGATATATCCCTGTTGAGAACTTTACTCAGCTCATCAAGACAGGCTGCAGCCTTTTGAAATTCCTTAACCTTAATATAAACATAGGCAATTACTTTCTTAACGTTTAATATATCTACAAAAGTATAGGGGAGATCAAGAACACGCAGGAGGTACTTTATTGACGTTTTATAAAGCCCCATTTGAGCATAAGCGACTCCCAGGTTATAAAGAATTTCCGGATTATTTCTGTCAAGCATCTCAGCCGATTTGAGATCTCTGACAGCGTCTTCATAATTCCTAACAACGAAATTGCTCAGGCTCGATGCGATATAATCGTTTATCTTTTGCTGTAACTCTGTTCCAGACATTGCCGGATCCGGATTTGTTTAATATTAAGAATCAAAATATTTTACAGTATCACTTTTCTCTGTTTTTCAAAATCAATATTTTCAAGATATGAAAAATCCGTACAATCTATAGTAAGAGGAGTTACCGAGATATAGCCTTCGGTTAATTCCGTTATATCACTGCCCTTTTCGGGGATACTTCCCATTTCTCCTTCCAGATTCATTATCATTTCATCATTGCCGCAGCAGGTTATGCTGTATGAATCTTTGTAGATCCTTTTTCCTGTAAAAGTATATTTAACTCCCCTTATTTGGTCCGCTGGCAATTCCGGATAATTAATATTAAAAAAAAGTGCCTTTCTCTCAATTTCCTTTCTGTTATCCTCAATAAAAGAATGGATAAATTCCGCTGCATCATAAAAATATTTTGAAGGCATGTGGTAACTGTCTATTGATACTGCAATACCGGTTCTTCCGAAAATAAAACCCGACCTGGCGCCGGCAACCGTACCTGAAAAGAAAAGATCGTCTCCGATATTGGAACCATGATTGATCCCCGATACGATAATATCAGGGTCAAAACAGAGATCGCTGTGCAGCGCTATACTTACGCAGTCCGCGGGATATCCCGAAACGGCAAATTTGTTATGTTCAAGTTTTTTTACTCTTAAAGCCGAATGTATCGTAAAAGCATTTGAGCAGGCGCTCACTTCTCTGTCCGGCGCAATAATACAGGTATTATAGTATTTTGACAGAACTTCGTAAAGGGAATTTAAACCCTCGGCATTAATACCATCGTCATTTGTTAACAATATATTCATAGTCACTCTTTAATAAAACAATAATAAATACCCTCGGCAACGAAGTATCAATTTCGGATCCATTCGTATTTTACAATGAGTCCTTTAACTTCAGCGCCTTTTCATTATCAGGATCGATCTTCAGAGCCAGGTCAAGAAGTTTATCTGCCTCAATAAAATTCTTAATATTAATATTGGATTTTGCATACTGGATCACGTATTTGATTTCATCGGGATTTCGAAGATATGCCCTTTCGGAATACTCAACCGATTTTTTGTATTTTTTTATTTTCTGAAAACATATTGAGGATATATACAAAAACTCCGTATCTTCCGGTCTTAATTCAATATATTTTTCAATCAAACCTGAAGCTGTCTCATAATCTCTTTTCCGGTTAATTAATAATTTAATATACTCTTTCAATGCAGCAGTATTCGATTGGTCCCCGGAATACAGGTACTCAAGCTTTTTGATCGATTCATCAAGTTTCCCCTCATGTACCATTATTTTGATCTCTTCTAAAGTAGAATCGATCTCATCATTATTTTTAACTTCCGCTCCCTCTTTATATGATATTCTTATCATTGAAATATCATCGGTTATTTCCGACGATGAGAGAATCGACTCATAAATACTCAATAGATCTCCGTCGTTTTCTTCAACATATTTCAAAAAGAGCGTTTCATCCTCGTTCATTATTCTTTCACTACTATTCTCATCGAAAATCAATATGTCATCCTTCCCGTCAGAGCCTGCAATAATAATATCCCCCGCTTCCATTCCAAATATATGTACCTTGACAGGCTTCCCCTCATTATTAATGCCAAGCTTGCGAAGATACAGCTCCGATTCGATAAAGGCCGCCTTTTTATCTCTGTATAAAACCGTCCATGGGTGTTCGGCATTTACATAATAGACTACCCCTGTTTCATTGTCAACGAGTCCCATAACAAAGGATATCAGCATGGATCCGTCAAAACTTTCGAAAACGCTCTGAAGCTCCTTTACGGAATTTGTGATCCAGTGTTCGGGATGCTGATCCTGATCAATAGAAGAGAAGCGGTTTCTTTCTACAATGGCCTTAAAACCGGCTCCAAGTACAAGCGCTCCGCCTGCTCCCTGCATGGATTTGCCCATTGCGTCTGCATTCAAAAATGCGGCATACTGTTTTCCCTTCAGATTCAAATTATAGGAAGCGCAGATGTCTCCGCCGATCTCTTTCTCCCATTTCTTAAATTTAAACTCCTTTTTCTGTTTCAGAAAGATGTCGATCTTAATATTATCGCACTGCGCCTGATTCTTGCTCAGAGGGTCCAGCAGAAGAGAGGTCAGGTAATAATCTCCGTCCTGTATATTTTTCAATTCCTGCACTTCATCAAGAATTAACTGAAGTTTAGACATAGTTTTATGGAGCTGTTTAGTCCTCTCTTCGACTTTCTTCTCCAGATTGGTCCTCATGTCATTCACTTCAAAAGCGGCCGAAATAAACCCCTTGCTTGTGTTCAACAGTTCCCTGTCAAGTCCGCCCAGAAAAAGCTTACCCTTGCCTCCGCCGGCAAGATCAAGAGTTGCATACTCTATATCAAGAAGAGAATTTTCAATTGAGATAAGATAAAAGAAGAGTATTGACCCCACCATTATCCCTGCAATTAGTATAAAAAGAAAAGGTCTCAGGGTCAGCCCTTTGGTGGAGCTGAAATAGAACATAAGACCCAATTCTATCATAGCAACCAAAACAAATATATTTATAAAAATAAATTTTTGTCTGATACTGAAAGATGATTTTTCTTCAAATTCAATTTTATTCTGAACCAGATACTTCTTAATATTTCTTCTCATCTGGCTCGTCAGTAATTCCGCTGCCACATAAGTAATTAATAAATAGATAAAAATAGCCGACATAATGCCCACAGCTATCATTGCAGCACCAAAATTTGTGCCGATAACAGCTTCATGGATCACCACTATCACCATTACAATAGAGGCATAAAGGAAGGCAGCGTACATATCAATTTTAGGGAGTTTCTCAAATGCTCTCAATATATCAACTGCCCTCTCGCTGCGAGGCATATCAACGAGCTCGTTATTTTTTATGTGATCATTTATTAACTCCAGATCTTTTGAAAAACACTTGACGCCGAATCTTGACAGTAATCCGAAATGAATGAAATGACCGGGTGCGTAGATACATATTGTCAATAGAGAAAAGAGAGTCACAAAATTAAATCCAACACCGCCTTTTCCGAATTGTACGGTTGTCATTAAAAAAATTGCCGTATAAATAGCAATAAGAAATCCGTATAAAGAAGTTGTAAATGCTACAGCAAAGGTGTATGAAATTTTACTTGAAACAAAATTGAAAATATTTTCGAATAACCTCAAAACCTTTAATTCAATTTTTCTTATATTTGTATCCATTATCAAACCGTTCTTTCAATTAATAATAGTTTTAATTTCTTCATTGAAAAAATCAATAACAAAATAACCATATTTGATAATTGAACCAGCCTCCGGAAGACTCTTTCGTCAGAGATATATTTTTATTTGTCAATCTCTTTTATCTTGTTGAAAGTATCTCTTAAGGTTCTTAATATCTTTTTCTTGTAAGAAGGGGTTATCAAACCGAGGTCAGCCTTAATTGAAAAGCCTTCCAGATTTTCTTCTATTTTAAATTCCGATCTGTCAATTTTTTCAATAAAATCAATAACACGGTAAGTATCTACTTCATAGCTTATGCCTTTGACCTTGATCTTCCCTTTTTTTTCGCAATAAATTCTATCTTTAATTAAAGCGTAACATTCATGCGATATTTGGATCTGATCCGGCTCCGCAGTACTTTCAAGTCTTGAAGCAAGGTTGACCTGAGATCCGATGATCGTATAGTCCATCCGTTCATTACTTCCAAAATTTCCAACCGTACAATAACCGGTATTAATGCCCATACGGACATGAAAGGGTTCTGAAATACCGAGATCCAGCCACTTCCTCTGTAATTCTCTGATCCTGCTTCTCATCTCAATAGCCATTGATACGCATGCAAGCGCATCTTCACGATCTCCCATGGTTTCAGGATCTCCAAAAAAGGCCATTATTGCATCGCCTATAAATTTATCAATTGTTGCCCCATATTTAAGCGCGATCTGCGACATCTCCTCAAGATAATCATTCAGGAGATTGGTAAGGTCTTCGGTCTCAAGTCTTTCTGTTGTAGACGTAAAATTCTTTATATCTGAAAAAAATACGGTTAATTTCTTTCTGCGCGATTCAATTTTAACATCCTGTTTTCCTGTAAAAATACTTTCCCTTATTTGAGGTGAAAGATATCTTGACAGCTTTTCCGAAAGATTCTCAAGAATCGAATTTGTTTCATTAAGTTTTTCCAATGTTCTCTGAAGTTCGTTTGTTCTCTCAGATACTTTATTTTCAAGGTTCTCAGTATAATCCTTAAGGCGATGAGCCATCTCATTAAACGTGATCGCAAGCTGTCCTATCTCATCCCTGGTTTTTGCAATAATCTGAATATCATAATTCCCATGCGCTATTTCTCTCGACGAAGCGATCATGTTTTTAAGGGGATCCACAAGATTTTTTGCCATAATTGAAATTATTGTGATCGCAAGAATTCCAACAAAGAGGAAACTGATTATGAATTTGTACTTTGTCTTTCCGGTTATCTTTTCTATACTTTGAAAGAGTTTATTCTTTTCCAAATTGATGTCGTTAATATAGGCACCTGTCCCTATCCACATATCTGTTCCGGGAACCATCATGGCAGTTCCCAGTTTCGGGAATAAACCCTCCTTTCCCGGTTTTGACCAGAGATATTTGTGATATATTTTTTTCTCCCTTGCAGTTCTGTCAAGCTCCCTGATTATGTATTGAGTTTTATCGGGATCCTGCAGATCCCATAAAACTTTTCCTTCAAGCGACGGTTTTGCTCCGTGTATCCTGTTTATACCGGTACCTCTTTCATACACAAAATAATAACCGTCTTTTCCGAATCTCATAGGCCGTATCAGCTTTCTGGCAAGATCAAGTTTTTCCTTTGAAGTCAGCTTATCCAGGCTGTTTATTGCAGAATATAATGTAACAGCCGCCTCTGTTGTTGACTTCAGTTCCGTTTTATATTTATCCATTAACAGCAGGTCGGCCTTTTTCATAACAAAATCCGTATAATCTTTAAATGAAATATAAAAGACAAGATATATTAAAACAAATGTAACAATGGACATTGAGAAAACAAATATCAGTAATTTTCCGTATAAACCAAACTTTTTCATCACAGATCACCTTAACCTACAGTTCTTTTATTATCATATTTATACTATATAATTCATTTTTGTCAAAGCATTATAATTTAAAAAAGATTTATTAAAACAATTGCTGAATTTGGCGGGATATCTGCCGATAAATAAATTCGGTAAAGCATGAAAACCGCAGAATTATAAAATTCCATTTACACTATAGCTATTCAATTAGTTCCATACTCATAAGCATCATTTCCTCGCCGTCAATATTTTCAATATTTCCCCCTCCGCATTGAGGACATAAAAAGCAGAATTCATCCATAATAAATTCTCTGCTGCAGTCAGTACAGCGAATAACAAGATCCTGATGAATAATATCAAGCTCGGCCTTTTCGGCAATCGATCTTTCTTTTATCACGTCAAAGGCATCCTTTAAAAAATGGATTTCCACTCCGCTGAATTTTCCGATCTTTACCGTAATTTTGCTGATGCCGGAAGCAGAATTTTTTTCTGCATTTTTAATGCACAATTCCAGCAGATGGCTTGCTATTGAAAATTCATGCATCAGCAGATCCTTGGAAGAAGTACTCCGGCAGGAATATCAAGAATTCTCTTTGTGCCTATACCGGTTTCCAGTACTGCCTTGGAAATAAATTCGGAATCGACTGTGCCTATCACAGCGGCATTGCTCCCATACTCATGGGATCTCATAGCTTCAACCGCTTTATCAGCGTCCTCTCTGTCAACTGCCATGACAAAAGTTCCCTCACAGGCAAGATGATAAGGTTCAAATCCAAGCAATTCGCAAATACCTTTAACCTCCCTTTTTACAGGGATCAATTCTTCCTTTAGTTTTATGCATACATTTGACTGCCTGGCCCATTCGTTAAGCACTGCGCTTAAACCGCCTCGTGTGGCATCCCTTATGGCCTTTATTCTTATGCCGGCCTTTATCAGAAGATCAACAAGCGGCCATAAACTGCGGCAATCGCTTTTCAGATCGCTTTTAATATTTATACCCTCTCTCATCACAAAAATATGGGCGCCGTGTTCTCCGATACTGTTGGAAACTACGATCATATCGCCTTCGCCAATACCGGAAGAAGACAATCCGTCATAGACAATTTCACCAACACCTGTTGTATTGATATAAATTTTATCAGCATTCCCTCTGGGTACCACCTTGGTATCTCCGGTAATAATGACGGCATTATTTTTTTTCAGTTCTTCGCTCATGGACTTTACAATTGTTTTAAGCTCGTCAATGCCGAACCCTTCTTCAATGATAAAACCGCAGCTTATATATCCGGGCTTTGCCCCCATCATGGCCAGGTCATTGCATGTGCCGCATATAGACAGTTTTCCTATATTACCGCCGCTGAAGAATACCGGATTAACAGTATAGCTGTCTGTAGTCATAGCCATTTTCCCATCTGCAAAAAATGGCGAAGCATCTTCAAGCTTGTTCAGGGTTTCATTGGAAAAGGCTTCCAGAAAAATGTCATTGATCAGCTTCCCCGTACTTTCTCCGCCTCCGCCGTGCTCAAGCAAAATTTCTTTCATATTTTTTCCCTTTGATTATTCCTATTATCAGATCTTATTGAATCTTCCGTATCTGTAATATGCCGCACAGGACCCTTCGTCGGAAACCATACAAGCTCCAAGAGGTTTTCCCGGCGTACATGTTTTCCCAAAGGCTTTGCAGTCAAAAGGTTTTGCCTTGCCTTTCAATATATCTCCGCACATACAAAGTTTGTGGTCGTCAATTGAATTATCAGGCAGGTCAAAGATCAGTTCGGCATTGAGGTATGAATATTCGCTTCTTAACCGGTAGGAGCTTTGGGGAATATCGCCGACTCCCCGCCAGCGGAAAAAATCGTCTTTTTCAAAATATTTATCTATCATTTTCTGAGCCTTAATATTTCCTTCTGTTGTTACTCCTCTTTTATATTCAATTTCAAGTTCGGCTCTGTTGTCTGCAAACTGCTGTACAATCATTCTTACGGATTCCATAACATCAACAGGTTCAAAACCGGATACAACAATTGGAATTTTGTACTTATTAACAATAGGCTGATATATTTTAGCACCTGTTATAACGCTTACATGAGAAGGCGCAATAAAAGCGTCAATATTGCTGTCATCTTCACTGACAACAACTTCCATAGGTTCCGGTACGGTCACATGATTTATATGATATAAAATGTTCTTCAGACTCTCCTTGATCTGCCTTTCAATTAATGCCGCAGTCATCGGCGTAGTTGTTTCAAAACCGATCGCAAAAAAGACAATTCTTTTGTCAGGATTCTCTTTTGCTATGTCAAGAGTATCAAGGGGCGAATAAACAAACCTTATGTCTGCTCCTTTGGCGCGCGCGTCAAAGAGACTGCCGTAACTTCCTGGAACTCTCATCATATCGCCCAGTGAAACAAGAATAACGTCCTTTTCAAGGGACATTATATAGGCGTGGTCAATTCTTTCTTTCGGCATAATGCAGACAGGGCATCCGGGTCCGTGAATAAATTCAATTGTTTCAGGCAATATCTGTTCCAGGCCATATTTTGCAATTATGTGCGTATGGCCTCCGCAGACCTCCATTATCCTGATTTTCCTGTCAATGCCGGCAATGCTTTGATCGATCCGCTCTGCTATCTTTTTAATTATATGGGAATCCCTGTAATCATCCAGCAGGAGTGAAAATGACAGTTTACTCTTCTTGTTCATCAGCTAATATCTCATTATAGTAATCAATTACTTCAATTGCGCTTTTTTCATCAACTTTTCTTATTGCAAAACCAACATGCAAAATAACATAATCGCCGATTTCCACAGGTTCAGGCAGCAGATCAAGCGAGGCAGATCTTGCAGCACCCATGGTATCTACAGTTATACTGTTCATTTCATGATCAATTTCAATGACTTTCGACGGAATTGCCAGACACATATGTTACTCCGTTTCTTTTGAATTCAAATAATTATCCCTTTCGGATTTTAAATAATCGATCCATCTGCCAATGGACTTTTCATCCTTTACCGAGACTTCAAGAATTTCAGCTTCCGGATTTAATTTTTTAACATCTTCTTTTAATCCTTCAACAGAAAAATCAAAATAATCGATCAGATCATATTTTGATATCAGTACCAGATCGGCATTTTTGAACATAACAGGATATTTTGCAGCTTTATCATCACCTTCGGGAACAGAAATGAGCACAATATTCTTATGAGTTCCTATATCATAAACAGCAGGACAAACAAGATTGCCCACATTTTCAACAAAAATATATTCCACTCCTTCACTTTTCAGATGATGCAGTCCCTGATGTACCATAAAGGCGTCAAGATGGCATGACTGCCCCGTTGTTATCTGGTATGCTTCAACCCCTTTACCTTTAATTCTCTCTGCATCTTTATTAGTCTCCAGATCTCCTTCAAGAACAGCCATTCTATCTTTCAATATCTCAGCAGTTTTTTCCAGCAGTGAAGTTTTGCCGCTGCCCGGAGAGCTCATCAGATTTACGGCAAAAATATTTCTTTTATTAAAATGCTCTCTGATATGATCTGCCTCTTTCTGATTCTTGTCCAGAATATTTGTCAGAATTGAAAGGGTCTTTTTTTCATCAAGAAGAGGATTCATACCCTGTATATTCGATTCTCCATGATGATCATGTACCTCATCATTCTCTTTTGACGAATCAGTAAAAAGACATCCGCAATCTTCGCACATAAATCCCTCTTTAATTTATAACCGGGCACAATATATACCCGATTATTGATTTTTATTCCATTACAGTAACAAATAATAGATTAAGCAGTATTTTTATCAAGATAAAAAATATTATGGAAAGATCACTGAATAACTTCCTTTAATTTGCCTATAAGAACATCTCTAAGGGCCTGCATTTTATTCTTCAGCGTTTCGGATATTTCCAGTCCCTTTGACATATCCTCCGGGATAATACCTATAAGTTCAATTTCATCAGGGATAGTGGATTCAAATTCCGCAGTTGCAAGCAACTCATGTATTCCGCCGGAGTGAGAAGTTATTTTTATCCTGCTTTTAAGAGACGACATAATTTCATCTTTTGTAAAAAAAACAATATCACCGGGATCCTGATCATCCCGGGATTTTTTTACAACATCAATAATGAAAAGATGTGACGCATTTTCAATATAATGAAGAAGAGGTAGAGTCTGGGTACCTCCATCCACTACCTCAACTTTATCTGAAAATAAACTTTCTATTTCTTCTTTATATCTTTCTACAAACCTTACGCCAAATCCTTCATCCTTCATAAGGATATTGCCGACACCAAGTACTTTCACCATGAATTTTTTTAAAAACCTTATCTTTAAAGAACTTTTACTTTATTAATTTCATGGCCCTTAGGATCAAAAAGGTGTATAGCGCACGCCAGACACGGGTCAAATGAATGCACTGTTCTTAGTGCCTCAAGCGGCCTGTTATTATCGGCAATAGGATTGCCGACAAGCGCCTCTTCATAGGGTCCGCGCTGATTGTTTCCGTCTCTTGGCCCTGCATTCCATGTAGAAGGAACAACAGCCTGATATTTCTTTATCTTACCCTTTTCAATTATACACCAGTGAGAAAGTATTCCCCTCGGCGCTTCATGAAAACCGACTCCCCGAATTTCTTTATCCGGATATTTAAAATCGGTGGCAATCGAATAATCGCCTTTGCCGATATTATTGACAAGCAATTCCCAGTGCTTCACTGCAATATCGCCGAGCATTGCGCATCTGATCGCTCTTGCCGCATGCCTTCCCAGAGTTGACATGAGTATTGTAGGCTTTCTATACTGCTTGGGGATTCTCTTGAGAGTTTCGCCAACCCATTTCATTGTTAATGGGTGGTTCTGAGCAAAACCGACAATGACCTGAGAAACAGGACCAACCTGCATAGGCACATATTTGCCGCCAACTTTAAATCTCGGAGCTTTGACAAAAGTATATTTTTTCTTACCGTCAAATTCAGTATACTCGGGAATCGTATCCTCTTCCCATGGATGTTTGATCCAAGCACCTTTGTACCATGAATGGTGAATACTCTCTGCAACGTTCTTTCTCCAGTACGGATCATTGGCATTCCGGATCTTTTTAACTGTTTTAACATCGTTATTAACAACTGTTCCGCCCGGCAGATCCGATTTGCTGTGGTTTACGTCAAGATACAGATCCGGAGCAGCAAGATAATTGGGAACTCCGCCGCCGATTGAGAACCATTCGGGATAAAAAGAACCTACTGCCGCGACATCGGGCAGATACACATTGTGCACAAAGCTTATTATTTTATCAAGGAGAGTTTTGACCTCAAGAAGTTTCTCCATATTCAGTGCAGAATCGTCATCCGGATCAATTGCAGTTGACACGCCGCCCACACAGAGGTTCTGCACGTGGGGATTTTTGCCGCCGAGAATTGCATATGCCTTTGTGGCATATCTCTGATATTCAAGAGCCTGAAGATAATGTACAACAGCAAGAAGATTTACTTCCGGCGGAAGTTTCATTGCCTTATGGCCCCAGTATCCGTTGGCAAATATTCCCAATCTTCCTTTGTCAACAAAACCTTTTATTTTCTCCTTTACAGCCTTAAACTCCTGAACGCTGTTTCTGGGCCAGTCGGATATAGACTGAGCGATCTGCGCCGCTTTCTTAGGATCGGCTTTAAGAGCTGAAACAACATCCACCCAGTCAAGAGCGGCCAGGTGATAAAAATGTACTGTATGGTCATGAAGCCCATGCGCCAGTAACATTAAATTTCTGATATATTCTGCATTTATAGGGATTTTGATCTGTAGTGCATTTTCAACGCTTCTCACGGAAGCAATCGCATGAACAGTGGTTCAGACCCCGCAAAAACGCTGCGTAATGAACCAGGCATCATTCGGATGCTTCCCTTCTAATATTTTTTCAATACCCCGGAACATCTGACCGGATGACCAGGCATTTTTAACTTTGCCACCCTCTACATCGATATCGATTCTCAAATGTCCCTCGATTCGAGTTATAGGATCAATAACAATCTTTTTTGCCATTTTTTATTTCCTTTCCTTAAAGTTATTTTCTTACAAATAAATCTTATATATTAACTACCTGCATCTATTTATGTTCTGCCGGCAAAATTGGCAGTACTCTCAAAAACAACAGGTATAACAGAAACTCTGCTGATATTAAGGCAAAAGTTCCCATAGTCTCCATTACTGACGGAACATAATTATAATTTGAACCGGGATTATATCCGATAATATACACATTTATCCTGTATAGTGAAGCTCCGAAAATCAGGAACAATGCGCTGATGAATATAAATCTGGGAGAAGAGGAAAACTTAACCGCAATCATTAATATTGTGCCTATTATTACAGCTATAATTTCCAGCCAGAAATATGTTGATAATGTTCCGCTCGAAGACATTAACCCTGCCTTACCCTCGCTTAACAGACTGAAAAATCTGATGGCGATCCATATTACGGCAAGCGCTGCCGTTAAAGGCGCCAGATTACGAAGCATAGTCACTTCATATTTTCTCTTGAGATAAAAAGAAGAATACAAAGCTTCAATAGCTACCACGCTGTATCCCATGAAACCGATAGATATCAAAAACAATATGGGCAGAAAGGGAGTATGCCACAGAGGATGCAGTTTGGTTTTTGCTATTGCCATCATTGTACCAAGCGAAGACTGGTGCATGATGGGAAGCAGAATACCAAGAGTTATTACCACTATTAACAGCTTATTAGCTCCATCCTTCTTCTCATTCAGTTTATTAACTATGCTCTTAATAAATCCTATTTTCATTATACCCGAATCTTCACCTTTTTCATGAAGAACAGGCGTAAATTCCAGCCACAAGACAATTGTGTAAGCAAGGATACATATCGCTACTTCAAAAAGTACCGAGTGTGTATTCCATCTCCAGGGAAGAAGCAGAGTATAAAAATTCCACCATCTTCCAAGGTCGATAATTACCGAAAGACCTGCAATCGAATATCCGAAAGCCGATGTCATAACTGCGGAGCGGATCAACGGATGGTAACTGCCCTTATTGAACACATAGATAAGAATAGCCATCAAAAATCCGCCTGTTCCAATTGCAGTGCCCACAACAACGTCAATGGCAATCCAGATCCCCCAAGGGAACCCGGCACTCATATTAGTAGTTGGCCCAAGTCCTATAAAAAATCGGATCAAAAATATAATCAACCCCAGCAGAACGAATGCCAACGCTATTTTACCAAATAAAGGTTGCTGCGCTAAACTACCCTCTGACTTTTTCATTTTCTATTCCTTAACCTTCATTTTCTTCACCGGCAACTTTTTTAAAGTTCTTTGACACCGGTATAAACAACAGGAAGAATGCCACAACCGGCGCAATAAACCATGAATATATTGCCTGGATTGATTCAGTTATTACAGCGGGTGACTCATCTCCAAGATTTTTCGGGAAACCGAGTTCGTCAAAATCCTTCCCTGCTATATAGAGAATATTTGTTCCGCCGCCATCTTTCTCACCATAAACTTTCGGAACATATTTTTTCGGGTTCTTCTTAATTCTCTTCTTAGCTTCAGCGAGAAGTTTCTTCCTTGTACCGAAAATCAATGCTCCCGAAGGACAAACATCCACACATGCGGTGATCCCCCTGGTCTTTAAATTAGTCTCTTTGCACATTGTGCACTTGATAATTTTGGGGAATTTTTTGTCCCATTCAAACTGAATTATATCAAAGGGGCATGCCACCATACAATAACGGCACCCAATACATACGCTGGGATCGTTATAGACTATGCCTGTCTTTTCATCAATCCTCATTGCCTTGACAGGGCATGCTGAAACACAGGCAGGGTGGAGACAGTGCATGCACTGCCTTTTTATAAATGTCCCTTTGTCCTTAGTATCGTCCAAAAAAACTCTTATTGCCGTACGAGATCGCTCTGACAGATCCAGCGGCCTGTCATGGGAAAAAAGCTCTGCATCATTTATCTGATTACAGGCGCTTGTGCATGACCTGCAGCCTATACATTTTGTCGAATCGAAGAGATAACTTACATTATTCCCAGCATCCGACGCAGATGGTTTTGCTCCGGCCGAGTTCGGCAATCCGGCAATCACCAGAGGAGCCGCAACCATCCCCTTCAGGAAATCCTGCCTTTTTAACAAAACCTGATTTTTTGAAGTTTTATCTTTCATTTTTATTCTTCTTCCTTATTTGGAAGTTTTGCTGCAACAGCACCTGCAAATCCGGCTACTGCGCCTATGGCTGCAGCTGCAATAGCTACTCCGACCATACTGCCGCTGCCTCTTTCCTTGGCTTCTCCCGGCATTTCAAAGGTCTCGATAACTTCTTTTTCAAGACACTTCGGAGCTTTTGCGGCAAGAATTTTTGGTGATTTATAGAGCGAAACATCAAAGGCAATATTTTTTTCAGTACATCCGACGCAGGGATGTCCTGTAGAAACGGGCCAAACATTTGCTTCATTAAATTTTATAGCGCTGCAATTTGCATGAGTAACAGGCCCTTTGCAACCCATAACATATAAGCAGTAGCCTTTTCGATGTCCTTCATCGCCATATTTTCTGACGAATCTTCCGGCATCAAAATGAGCTTTTCTTTCGCAATGATCGTGCAGCGTTCTTCCGTATGCAAATAAAGGTCTGCCCAGCTTGTCAAGTTTCGGCAGCCTCTTAAATGTCAGATAATACATAACCGCTGACAGGAGGTTATAGGGGTTAGGCGGACATCCGGGCAGGTTTATCAACGCCTTTCCTTTTATCAGATCGCCCACACCCACGGCTCCCGTAGGATTCGGTTTGGCAGAAGGAACCCCGCCAAACGACGCGCAGCTTCCAATTGCTATAATTGCCGCGGCGCCGGCTGAGGCCTCTTTAAGCATGGATAGAGCCGTCTCTCCTCCTATTTTACAATATATGCCGTTTTCTTTTGTGGGGATTGCTCCTTCAACAATAAGTACATATTTCCCCTTATTTTTACTCATTGCCCCTTTCAACACTTCATGTGCCTGTTTGCCTGCGGCTGCCATGAGAGTTTCATGGTAATCAAGCGATATCAGGTCCAAGATCAACTGGCCGATCGCAGGGTGCGAAGTTCTCAGAAGCGATTCGGTACATCCTGTGCACTCCTGAAAATGCAGCCATATAACCGGCGGCCTGGTATCCTTTTTTACTTCCGCGGCAAGAACCTTCGCCATAGAAGGCGGCAAACCCAATGTTGCAGCGGCAATCGAACAATACTTTAAAAAGTCCTTACGCGAAATACGACTTAATCCTTTTGTTAGTCCATCACCTTCCAACATGCCTATCTCCTTCTAGAATTATTTAGAGTTTAAAAAAATCATGTATGCTTAAAATTATATAATTTTATAAAAATTTTATTATATAATTTTTTAATGAAAAATGTAGTCGGTTTTTTATAATTTTGTCAACAACTTTTTTATTTGACAGAATTAATGTCGTCTCTATTCACAGGATAAAAAGACATTTTATAAAAACTTGTACCATCAAAGTTCCCGCGGCAAATATTTTCCCCATAAAAATTCAGACAAAGTATCAACTGTAAGTATATTTACTTATCAGCCTTCAATGAATTCCGCCTCTGAAAAGAATATTTGATTTTAACTCTGCGCTCAATGATCCGGGCATTATCAAATCCACCTTATTGTTCAGTATATCCTCAAGTAAATATGAAGTGTCCATAAAATTATCAATATTCTTTATGGCCTTTTGTAAAGATCACAATAATATCAATAAAGGAAGCATTTGGAAATAACAACAGCAGCTTGAGAGAGTATCCGCCTGTAATAATAAAAAATATTTTGTATTGACAATGTGGGTCACCTCATAAAATTCAATAGACAATAGACAGAGGCTCATGATCGATTAAAAAATTACACAGTGGAAGTACCGGCCAATAATCAGGACAGCAAATGCAAAAAGCCTACAAAATCAGAATTAAGGGTATAGTTCAGGGCGTGGGATTCAGACCCTTTATTTATAAACTCGCAAAAGAGGAAAAAATAAAGGGCATTGTATTAAATGATACTGAAGGAGTGATCATTTATGCGGAACCGGGTTCGAAACCTATGGATTCATTTATTGAAAAGATAAAAAAAGAGAAACCGCCTGTTTCAATAATAGACTCAATTGAGATTTCTGAAAAAAACTTTGAAGGATATAAAACATTTTCTATTGAAAAGAGCAGGCTTACGGACCGCAGAGCAGCCTTTATTCCTCCCGACATTTCAATGTGCGCCGATTGTGAAGAAGAATTTTTTTCCAAAGCAGATTTCAGACATCACTACCCATTTATAACATGCATTAATTGCGGCCCCAGGTTCAGTATAATAAAAGACATCCCCTACGACAGGATCAACACAGCAATGGACGCATTTCCAATGTGCAGCCGCTGCAGAACTGAATATGAAGACCCTGAAAACAGAAGATTCCACTCACAGCCCAATGCATGCTCCAGGTGCGGCCCTCAACTTACACTTTATGACAGCAACAAAAATCCAATAATAGATAAAGATGCCGGTAGAATTGCCGAATTTACATTTAATAAACTTCAAAACGGTTCTATCGTAGCCATAAAGGGTACAGGAGGATACCTCCTTGCAGTAAACGCTGAAGATGATGATGCCATAAAAAGGCTCAGGATACTCAAGGGACGGGCATTTAAACCCTTTGCGCTCATGTGCGGCGCCATTGATACAATTGAAGATTTTCTCCATGTATCTGAAAAAGAGAAAGAACTTCTTCTTTCAAGAGAAAGGCCCATTGTGCTTTTAAGAATAAAAAAGAAAAAAGTAAGCAAACTGGTTGCGCCCGGGCTGACATATCTCGGTGTAATGCTGCCCTACATTCCCTTTCAGCACCATATCTTTTCCTTAGAGAAAGATATGGTGCTCATAATGACAAGCGGAAATATCTCCGAAGAACCCATAGCCTATGATGATGAAGATGCCTTTGGCAGATTAAAGAATATTGCTGATTATTTCATTGCATACAACAGGGAGATAACAGCACCGACTGATGACAGCGTAATGTTTGCAATTGGAGACGAAGCATATTTCATCAGGAGGTCAAGAAGCTTTGTGCCTGTCCCCTTTAAATCGGTAACGTCAAAAAAACATCTTATAGCAACAGGAGGAGATATTAAGAACAGCTTTGCCCTTGCAAAGGAGGATATTATTATTTTAAGCCAGTATCTTGGCGACCTTGCGGCACCATCGGGATATGAGCTCTTTGATAAAATGTTCCATCACTTTCAGCATCTTTACGATTTTTCACCGGAAGCGGTAATCGCCGACATGCACCCCGGCTATTATACAACAAAGATAGCCGACAAACTCGAAGCAGAGGGGCTTAAGAGAATTAATGTTCAGCACCATCATGCCCATATAGTATCCGTTATGGAAGAACATAAGCTCAATGACGAAGTTATTGGAATTTCCTTTGACGGAACCGGTTACGGAACAGACGGCACATTATGGGGAAGCGAATTTCTCATTTCAACAAGAAGGGATTTTTTACGGGCCGCTCATTTTGACTGCTTTCCCCTTCCGGGCGGAGAAAAGGCAATTTATGATGTATGGAAGACCGGCATATCCCTTTTGCAAAAAGCATTCGGAAATGATATACCCCTTATGTCAAAAGAGAACAATAAGGACATTATACTTGATATGATTGAAAAGAATATCAACTCTCCTCTTGCCTGCAGTATAGGCAGAATATTTGACGGAACAGCGGCAATTCTCGGCATTTCACGCAGCATAAGCGCAGAAGCGGAAGCTGCAATGCTCCTGGAAGAAGCTGCAATAAAAGGGTGCTCTGAAAAAATCAAAAAAAATGCCTTTGTTATACCTTATAGTGATTCCAATACAATTACAGTAAGTACATCCGCTCTAATAAAATACATTGTTGAAACAATTAACAAGGGATATACAATTGAAGAGACAGCTTTTATGTTCCATGCGTCCATAGCCCGCACAACTGTGGAAATTGCCGGAATATTGCGCGAAAAATATTCGGTTAATAGAATTGCTCTTTGCGGCGGAGTTTTCCAGAACAAGCTGCTTTTGAGTTTAATAAGAGAATCTCTTACAAACAACAAATTTGATGTTTTTATTAACAATCATGCGCCTCTTAACGACGGCTCAATAGCTCTGGGACAGATCGCTATCGGCAAATCCCTTCTGTGAAATTAGCATAAACGAAAATGTTTTCCTTCAATACTATATTTTTCGTATATATTCATTTTTAAAATCATATAAAAAAATTTGTGTCATTTTTAAAAATTTGTTGTATATTATTTAAAACGCTATTTAATTTATTAAAACTATGAAAAATTTAATAATTGGCATTGGGAATCTGATTCTTGGAGACGATGCAGTGGGGCCTCTCATAGTAAGAGAACTGCAAAAAAGTCTTTTTCAGCACAGACACAATTTCGATTTCAAAGAAAACTACTCCGTGGGACTCGATTTTCTTGATGAAATTCGCAATTATAAAAGAGTTATGATCATTGACAGCCTTAACGATGATAATTATAATCCCGGTTCATGTATTGAATTAAAACCTGAAGAGTTGGAATATGCAGTAAACAGGCGCTTCTTAACATCGCACGGACTAAATCTGCCTGTATTATGGGAATTCGGAGAAAAAATCGGATTGAATTTGCCCCATGAATGTATTATATTTGGAGTAGTAACGAAGGAAAATTTTTCATTCAATGAAAATCTGTCCGATGATATAAGATCATCATTTCACAGTATTACGGATACTATCCGCAAAAAGGCTTCAGCCTGGATTTAAACCTTGGGAGAATAAAAATGCCCGGAAGCAAAACCGGTGACAAAAAAACGGTTCTCTTTCTCTGTAAATGCAGCTCCAATATCAGCAATATTGTTGATTTTGAGGAAATAAAAAGATGGGCCGGGGAAAAAGGAGACACCAATATCGCAGCTGTCAGCAACCTCTTGTGCGCTCCGGACGGGAAAAAATTTTTCTCGGAGGTTATAAAGAAGAAGAATGTTAATAATATTATAATTGCCGCTTGTTCCCCGAAACTTCATGAAAAGACTTTTCAGGATATTGCAGAAAAAAATAATATTAATATGAGCAGAGTCCGCATGGCAAATATCCGGGAACAGTGCGCCTGGGTTACTGCCGATAAAAATGAAGCAACGGAAAAGGCTAAATCTTTGATCAATGCCGCAATAAAACGCTCCTTTCTTTCGGAAGATCTGAAAAGAAGAACAATGAAAGCCTATTCCGACGTTCTGATAATAGGGGGCGGAATTGCCGGAATTGAAACGGCAAGGACCATAAGCAAAACGGGCAGAAAAGTGTATATTGTTGAAAAAAATATAACCATTGGCGGGTCCGTTATGAAAACCGAAGACCTTGCGCCCTCTATGGAATGTTCTCCCTGCCTTATGGCGCCTATTCTGTCCGATGTGAGAGATGACCCCAATATTGAAGTTTTAGCCAATGCTGAAATTACCAATATACTTGGCTTTTTTGGAAATTTTAATGTAACTATCAAGGAGAAGCCCCGTTACGTTGAAGACAACTGCATAGCATGCGAAGAATGCTTTAAAGTCTGTCCCGTATCGGTAAAAAATGAATTTCACTACTCTCTCGGAGAACGGAAAGCAATATACACTCTCTTTCCGGGGGCTGTTCCGGCTTCGGCAGTTATTGATAAAAATATATGCAAACACTTTACAGATAATTCATGTGATAAATGCGTGTCGGTCTGCCCATTCGGGTCAATCAATTTTGACCAGGAAGAAAAAACAACTGCCATTAATGCAGGTTCCATAGTCATAAGCACAGGGTTTAAACCGGGCGACTTGGCAGGCTTTCCGGAACTTGGCCACAAATCCATTAATGATGTATATACTACTTATGAGCTTGAGAGTCTTTTATCCACAAACGGACCCACAGGGGGAAAGCTCAAACCCGACGATGAAAAAATTCCCGCTTCAGCCGCAATTATTCACTGCGCCGGTTCCATGGACAGCAGAGGAATACCTTACTGCAGCAGTATCTGCTGTACCCATGCAGTCAAGGCAGGGGAAATGCTCGGGAAAGTATATCCTGCCATAAGGGTTTTTAATATTCACAATGATCTTGTTTTCACCGATCCCGAGGAACATCAGTTTTATAAAAAGCAGAAAGCAAAGGGAACAACCTTTATTAAATGTTTCGACCTGTCTTCAATAAAAATTACAAAAACACCCGACGATGAAAAGATAAAAATTTCCGGTTATGGCTTTGAACCCATCTCTGTGGATATTGCTGTTCTGGCAACAGGTTTTAAACCTGCCGACGATTTTAAGGAACTTGCAAAAATAATGGACCTGGCTCTTGATAAAAACGGATTCTTCCGCCCGGGCCACCGGATATTACACACAACCGCTTCGGAACAGGACGGCATATATTCAGCCGGATGCGCATCAAAACCGGTCAATGCCGCAGCTGCATGTACGCAGGCTCAGGCCGTTGCAGGAGATATTATGAGCAGGCTGATACCGGGACGTGAAATAGAACTTGAAATTTTCACTTCTTTTATTGATGAAGAAAAATGCGCAGGCTGTAAAATGTGCATACCCGCATGTCCCTTTAAATCGATCTATTACGATCCCGAGAGAAAGATCAGTATTATAAATGAAGCCCTGTGCCGGGGCTGCGGAACCTGCACGGCTGCCTGCCCTTCCGGATCAATTTTTGCCAGACACTATACTGACAATGAAATAAATGCTGAAATAGAAGGGATACTCCATGGCTGATTTCAAACCGAAAATCGTAGCTTTTCTATGCAACTGGTGTTCCTATGAGGGCGCAGATAAAGCGGGCGGACAAAAGCTGAACTATTATGCCGGAATTAAAATTATCCGTGTCATGTGCAGCGGCAGGGTTGACCCCTATTTCGTTCTGAAAGCATTCCGTGAAGGCGCAGACGGAGTAATGGTGCTGGGATGCCATCCGGGTGATTGCCACTATAGAAAAGGAAATATCAGCGCTCTTAAGAGAATGAGGCTCCTTGAGAAAATGATAGTTCAGTTCGGGGTTGAAAGGGAAAGATTTATGCTGGATTGGATCTCTGCGGGAGAATCGGAAAAATTCCAAAAAACAGCGGAAAAAATGACATCCCGGATCCTGAATCTGGGACCCTTAAAACTGGAAGGATATGTAAAAAGGAAGGCAGCTCAATGACAAAACCAAAAATTGCCATAAGCTGGAATTCATCCTGCGGCGGATGCGACGAAAGCATTGTTGATATTGAAGACAAAATTCTTGATATTGCTGCAAAAGTTGAATTTGTATTGTGGCCCTGCGCAATGGACTTTAAATATGACCATGTAAGAGCGCTGCCCGACGGAGACATTACAGTATCTCTTATAAACGGCGGAATTCAGAATTCCCATCAGGAAGAGATCGCCAGACTTATCAGAAAAAAATCCAAGACCGTTGTTGCCTTTGGAGCCTGCGCATGGCTCGGAGGAGTACCTTCCCTGATAAACTTAAAAAATAAGGAGGAGCTATTCAAATCGAGCTATCTTGAATCTATTTCAGTTGAAAATCCCCGGAAAACGCTGCCTGCAATAAAATCGAAAGTGGATAACTGCACTCTTACATTGCCGGAAATTTACGACACTCTTTACAAACTGGACGATATAATCGGCGTAGATTACTATTTGCCCGGCTGCCCTCCCACAGCCGATCTTATTACTGATCTCTTCTTAAAACTCATAGAGGGCGGCCTGCCGGAAAAAGGAGCTGTCCTTGCTCCTGCAAGGTCACTGTGCATATCATGCCCCAGAAATGAAACCAAACCGGACAACTTTGAGATTGATGAAATAAAGAGAATTCATGAGATCATAGCTGATCCGGAAAAATGTTTCCTTGTTCAGAATCTATTATGTATGGGGCCTTCCACAAGAGACGGATGCGGCTGCTCATGCATTAAAGGCAATATGCCATGTACAGGATGTTTCGGTCCCGCGGACAAATCGGACCAAGGAGCAAAAATGATCGGAACTCTGGGAAGCATACTGAAGGGCAGCACCGAATCCGAAGCTGACAGAGTGATCGACGGAATTGCGGATCCTGCAGGCACCTTTTACAGATATTCAACCGCAGCATCCATGCTGGGAAGAAAGAGAAAAGAGGACCGATAAAAATGGGGAAAACCATAACAATTGACCCGATAACAAGGCTGGAGGGGCACGGTAAGATCGATATTTTTCTTAACGACGACGGTAATGTGGAAAGAGCTTTTCTATCCGTACCTGAATTAAGAGGATTTGAAAAATTTGCCGAAGGCAGACCGGCTGAAGAGATGCCTCAAATAACATCGCGGATCTGCGGCGTATGCCCCGGGGCGCATCATATGGCCTCAACAAAAGCCCTTGATTCTCTCTACGGAGCAGATCCTCCTCCTGCTGCAAGAGCGATCAGGGAGATATATTATAATCTTCATTTTTTTGAAGACCATGTCCTTCATTTTTATATACTGGCCGGTCCCGATTTCATAGTAGGTCCCGATGCTCCAAAAGAATCGAGAAACATTCTCGGAGTTGTGGATAAACTGGGCGTTGAAACCGGCAAAAAAGTAATAGATATAAGAAAAAAAGCAAGAGCCCTTATTTCGGAAATCGCCGGCAAAACAATACATCCTGTTTTAGGGCTCCCGGGCGGAGTGGCAAAAACTCTGACTGAGGAGACACGCAAAGACCTGAAAAAATTCTCACTTGAAGCAATTGAATTCGCTCAATTTACATTAAAGGCATTTAACGATATTGTGCTGAACAACAGAAAATATCTTGATTTAATAGAATCGGATATTTACTATCATGAAAGTTATTATATGGGGATGGTTGATGAAAAGAACCTTGTAAATTTCTATGACGGCGACATATCCGTAATAAACCCGTCCGGTGAAGAGATAGAAAGATTCAGGCCTTCGGATTACTTAGATATAATTGCAGAACATGTAGAATCATGGTCATATATTAAATACCCCTACCTTCGCAAAATAGGATGGAAAGGCTTTATTGAAGGCCCGGACAGCGGAATTTACAGAGTTGCCCCTCTGGCAAGACTGAATGTTGCAAAAGGGATGGCAACTCCTCTTGCTAATGAAGAATACGGATCAATGTATAACAGGCTCGGGGGAAAACCGGTGCATAATACCCTGGCAATACACTGGGCAAGGCTTATAGAGATACTTAATTCTGCCGAAAGAATTTCAGCTCTATCAGAAAATCCCCATATAACTTCACCGGAGATCAGGAACATGAATTTTAACACTCCGTCAGAAGGGATCGGGATTGTTGAGGCTCCGAGAGGCACATTGATACATCATTATAAAACGGACCAAAAGGGAATTATAACAGGATGCAATCTGATCGTTGCATCTCTTGGGAACTCGGCTGCAATGTGTATTTCAATAGAAAAAGCTGCAAAAAAGCTAATAAATAGTGGAAAAGTTAACGAGGGTGTATTAAATATGGTTGAAATGGCATTCAGGGCATACGACCCCTGTCTTGGCTGTGCGACTCACAGTATGCCCGGTAAAATGCCGTTAAAAATATATATCAGAGACCGGAAGGGCAAGGAAATAACTACTCTGAGTCAGAATTTAACTGAATCCGGGTATACATAAAAAATTTACATTAACAGAATTATAATTATTTGTTATTTTAGGAGGGGAAAATGGCTGAAATTTTGGATTGCAGGGGTATGAAGTGTCCACAGCCTGTACTAAAAGTTGCTATTAAAGCAAACTCTATTGCTCCGGGATCGACATTGGAAGTACATGCCGATTGTGAATCATTCCCTGATGATATTAAAAAATGGTGTGATAATTCAGGAAAAGTCTTGATCAGCTGCATCGAAAATACGGATCACTTTGTAGCAACAGTACAGTTTTAAGGCTTAATTATACCGATCATCATGGAAAATTTCCATATTAAATGAATCGGTATATGATCTGGTCAGGATTTTGCCCTTTGTCAAGGGATAAAATCGACGCTTTTTGACATAAATTAACTCTAAAATATTTTTATAATATCCCTCTTTGAGATAGAGGGATATTACATGCTGTTTTTTCATTAGAATCGATTTATTTCTAAGTAAAGTACATATCTGCTGAAATTCGATCTCTTCATCGGTTGTCCCGGATCTATTGAAGGGGATATTTTTATTGACAAAAAAGCCATAAAATCAATCTTAATTATTTATTAAAAATCAATATTTTCCCTTTACAATTATCACAGCTCTTTAAACATAGTTTAACTTAAATTTAAGAGTTTCAAATCTAAATTGTTTCAAAATAAACTCAAATTGATGAGTAAATAATAAGATCAGAAGACCATGCGAGAAAGAAATGGAAAAGGACAAATTACAACCTGAAGAAAAAAAGTTCGGTTATTTCGGAACATTCAGAAAAATAGCTCTGATGTTCTTTCTGGGCTTTTCACTGTATATAACAGTATCGGCTATTATGCTTATATTTCTGACAAAATCTGAAAAAGAGATCAAATTACCCGATGTTGTCGGGAAAAGATTCATTGACGTACACAATAAATTGATAAGGAGCGGAATAAAGCCGGTTTTAAAATTCAAAGAAGTATTTGAAATGGATGACGGCATAATTCTCAGCCAGCATCCCGGATATGGCAGCATTGTTACCGAAAACAGTAATCTTAAACTTGTAATCAGCCGCAGCAAAATAAACATTGAAACGCCGAATTTAGTGGGTATCGAACTGCCGGTTGCTATTAATAAACTGAAAAATCTTCATTCCCACGGCAAAGCTATTTCTATCAGCTCCGGAATTATATCGTACATCCCCTCGGAAAAAAACGCCGATAATATAGTGATCGGGCAGAATCCCAAGGCAGGAGAGATGATCACTCCGGATAGAAAGATCAACCTTCTGGTTTCAACAGGAAATTTAAGATCAGACAACAGAATGCCGGATTTAAGAGGACAGTCAATTGATCTTTGCTATGACCTGCTCCTTTCAAAAAATGTCCGCATTGAGGAGGAGATCGTTGAAACATCGAATATTAAAAAAAGCGGCATAATTATTTCTCAGAAACCCGGAAAAGGCAGCCGGCTTAAAAAAGGAAGTTCCGTTAAACTTAAAATTTATTGGTATCCTGTTAAGGAGCATCCCTATATGGCATACGAAAAAGTGGAATATACCATCCCTGACGACCAGAAAGCAGGACTTTTTGAAGTATTGATCGAAGATCATGTATCCAAAAGAACAAGATTTTCAGATAATATGAAACCCGGAGAAAAGATCAGTTTTATTTTTCACAGAGTAGGCAATGCCAAAATCTCCATTATGAATAATAAACAGACCATCAGGATCATGAGTATTGATGTTGAAGAATACAGATAACATATCCCTCTCTGTCTCTATAATTGCATCGGACCTATCCCGAACAGGCTATGATGTAAAAGACTTTGATAAGAATATTATCGATTATCTTCATATGGACGTAATGGACGGGCACTTTGTGCCTAACCTTACTTTCGGCCCGGGTTATATAAAGAACCTGATGAACAACACCGACATCCCTCTGGATGTGCACCTGATGATAGAGAAGCCGGAAGACTCAATAGACGAATATATAAAATCAAAACCATGGGGAATTACAATTCATTATGAAAGTACGCGTTTTCCGGTAAGGCTATTAAAGATCATAAGAGATGCAGGGATCAAATCGGGTTTATCCATAAATCCGTCAACACCCGTTAATGCAATTGCCGATCTATTGATTTATACCGATCTTGTTCTGATCATGTCGGTGGACCCGGGATTTTACGGACAAAAATTTTTGGAAATATCAATCGGCAAGATTGAACAATTAAACTCCTTAAAACAGAAAAATGATTCGGGAAATCCGATAATTCAGATTGACGGCGGCATAAACAGAGAAAACATATCCGAAGTTGTAAAAGCCGGAGCTTCCATGGTCGTTGCCGGATCTGCAGTATTTAAGGAAGGAAATGTAAATAAGAATGTAATGGAATTAAAAAAGATCGCAAATTCCGGTATTTGATCACACTTATTTTAAAAAATCCTAATTCCAAAAAAATAATTATTGTAACTATTGTAATTAATTTTATCCAAAAGATATTTTATATTGACAAATAGAGTGCTTTAAAAATAATTCACAAATAATTTCAGGAGGTATACACATTGGCGGTTAAAATTCGTTTGAAGAGGGTGGGCACAAAGAAAAAGCCCTTTTACAGAGTGGTAGCAGTTGATTCCAGAAAAAAAAGAGACGGCGTAGTACTTGAATGGTTAGGTCAATATCAACCCATTGTCAATGCTGACCAATTCGTAGTTGATGAAGAGAAGACAATAAAATGGTTAAAAGAGGGTGCTCAGCCAACAGAAACAATATTGAGACTTCTAAAGAAATCTGGGATCTGGCAAAAATTTCGTTCCGTTAAGTCATAAGGAGGAATAATGGACTACAAAGAACTCGTTATTTACATGGTAAAATCACTTGTTGATCATCCTGAAGAAGTATCTATAAACGAGATTGAAGGTGAAAAGTCGACAATTCTGGAGCTGAGGGTCCTCAAGGAAGATATCGGTAAAGTAATTGGCAAACATGGAAGGATTGCCAGAGCGATCAGAACGATTATTAATGCATCGGCAACAAAAACCGGTAAGCGGGTAGTACTGGAAATACTTGATTGATAGATGAAAGTCAACTAATTAGAATAGCAGTAATTATTGGCACACATTCCCTGAAGGGCCGATTTAAGATTTACCTTGTTTCTGACAGCCCTGACCGCTTTAAAATTAATAACTATATTTATTTAAAAGAAGAAAAGGGGTATTCCTACAGGAAAATAACCGAATTTAAACACCGGAAGAACAGAATATATCTATTAAAATTAGACGGTATAGACAGCATCTCCGCGGCGCAAGACTATAAATGTTCCGAATTATTTATAACAAAACTTTACGCTGAAGAGAGCAGAAAATATTTAGAAGAGGATTCTTATTATTATTACGACATTATCGGCTGCAAAGTATATTTGGGAAAAAAAGAATTTGGCGAGGTAACTGAAATTTTAGAGGCCGGAGCCGGTGAAATACTTATAATTTCAGACAAATCCGGGAAGAAGATCATGGTGCCCTTTGTTAAATCAATGGTTGATACGGCAAATATCTCAGAAAAGAGAATTGATATTTATCCGGTTGAGGGATTAATTGATATTTAATATTATTACTCTTTTCCCGGATCTTTTTGTATCACCTTTAAGATCCGGTCTTCTCGGTAAAGCAATAAGATCAGGAATAGTCAATGTCAACATAATCGATATCAGATCCTTTTCAGAAGATAAATTCGGCAGATGCGACGACTATCCTTACGGCGGCGGTTCCGGAATGGTTATCAAACCGGACCCATTGATCAAAGCAATAGAGTCTGTAAGAAAGGACTCTTCAAGGATAATCTTAACATCACCGAGCGGGAAACTTTTAACGCAGGAGTTAGTCAAAAAATTTTCCGAAGAGGCTGAGTTATCCATAATATGCGGCCACTATGAAGGAGTTGATCAGAGGGTAATTGATAATTATATAGATTCCGAAATTTCAATAGGAGATTATATATTATCCGGCGGCGAATATGCTGCGCTTGTTATTTTTGATGCAATAGTCAGGTATATTCCCGGTTTTATGTCAAATCCGGAATCCTTAGTTGAGGAATCTTTTGAGAATTATCTTCTTGAATACCCTCAATATACGAGACCCGGAGAGATAGAAGGTTTAAAAGTACCTGAAATATTATTGAGCGGGAATCACAAAGAGATTGCAGAGTGGCGGCAAAAAAAAAGGATAGAAAAAACAAAAAGGTTAAGACCCGATCTATATAAAAAATATCTGCTAAGAAAAATTAAAGGAGAATAATTGAAATGGATGTTATCAAAAAAATTGAAAATAAAATTAAGCCGGTAGAAAGAGATATCAATTTTGAAATTGGCGATACTGTTAAGGTTCATTATAAAATCATTGAGGGCAACAGAGAAAGGATCCAGATATTTGAGGGAATCGTTATCGCTATTGATAACAAAGGTATCAGCAAAACTTTCACTGTAAGAAAAATATCCTTTGATGTGGGAGTTGAAAGGATATTTCCTTTTTATTCGCCGAAAATTGCCGCAATTGACATAGTGCGAAAAGGAAAAGCAAGAAGAGCAAAGCTCTACTTCTTAAGAGAAAGAAAGGGCAAATCTGCCAAATTAAAAGAGAAAAGAACTAAAGAGGCCCTTAAAAACCGTAAAAGCGGATCTGTTAAACCGTCCGAAGAAGCGGAAAACAGCAGCATTGCATCTGCTGAAACAAAGGAAAATGGATAATCCAAGTAATGATAAAAATCGCCTGATAACTGCACAGACTGATCTATTCTCAGGAGATACAAAAGCGGGTTCACAATTGCCCGCTTTTTCTGTTTCACCGACATTCGAAATTGAAAAAGAATTACTCAAAAAGAGCTGCAGCATTATTGCAGGAGTTGATGAAGCAGGCAGAGGCCCCATTGCGGGACCTGTTTCAGTGGGAATGGTAATATATGAAAGATCATTTATTCTATCGCCCTGCAAAGAAATAATATCCCGCGTAAATGACTCAAAAAAAATTTCGTCAAAAAAGAGAAGTCCCATACTTGAAATTATTAAAAAATACTCTTTGTTTTGCTGCGTCTCTTCTGCATCACATAGAATTATTGACAAAACGGATATCAACATCGCGACAAAGACAGCGATCCAAAATATCTTAAAAAAAGCTGACATAAAGCCGGATATAATACTTATGGACGGCAATATCTCTTTTGATCTGGGCATTCCGGTCATTCCTGTGAAAAAAGGAGACAGCATATCATATTCAATAGCATCAGCTTCAATTGCGGCAAAAGTCAGCAGGGATGCCATTATGACTAAATTTGACAGAATTTATCCTCAATATGACTTCAAAAATAATAAAGGATATGGAACTAAAAAGCATATAGAAGTCATTAAGAAAATCGGCATAACGCCTATTCACAGAATAAGTTATGAACCTGTAAAGAGTATCTGTTCGGATTCTGACGGTTTACTGAATTTATGAATTTAACGCCAGCCAATACCATAAAGCTTTTCAGCAGGGCCGGTAAATTAAAAATCTTATCGGACATTAAAGCCGGTTCGGAAATAGATGCCGTAATTGTCAAAATAACAGGTAAAAAATCCGCAATAATCGAGATTGCAGGAAAACAGATTGAATCGAAATTTAAAGAGGGAGTTCCTGCTGCAAAAAACCTGATCCTTAAATTAGAAGAAAAAAAAGGGCAGACACTTGTTTTTAAACTTGTAACTCAAACAAAAAAGGATACTCTTAACAGAATATTAAACATTACGGTTTTTCAATCGGAAGATATTCAGGACAAAACATTATATGAATTAAGCAATATTATAAGAAAAAATATTTCCATATTTAACCTGAACTATTATCTTTTAAATTCTTATCATAAAGTTAAAAGAAAAGAGAACAGATTTTTAACATTTTTTAACAGACTTATTGAACTTAATATTGACAGAGAGACCCTTATTGATATATCTGGATTAATTTCCGGAGGGGGGAAATATTCATTTTTGATTCACCTGCTGCTGAATCAACTTTTCAGTAAAAAGGATCTATTCAATAAATGGACCAATTCAGGTGAGAACGATTCTGATAAGCTTATTGCCGAACTCATTTATAATATAAACAAAATCGAAGAAAATGACGAAAAAAAAGCTCTGATAGAAGAACTCTATACATTATTAACGCAGAATATTAATAATTCGGAAAACGGAGAAGTGCTTTTTTTTGACGAAAGCGAATTCAAAGCTGTTGAATATATAGTATATAATGATTCAATGATCATTGCACTTGATCTTTCGAATACCGGTAATATTGATATACTGATAAAAAATAGCGATGAAAATATTTCCATATCTTTTTTCTCGAATAACAGAGCGGTTCTGGAATCTCTGAAACTATCGAAAGACCATCTGTATTCAGGATTGAAGATGATAAATAAACGGGTCTATATTAATTTCTTTAATTCCAGAAATTTGCTGGACGATTTATCGGAAATACTATTATATTATTTATCCGGCAGCAATTTCGACATTAAAGCGTAGTATATATGGATAAAGGGATTGCATTAAAATATTTTCCAAAGGCGCCGAAAGTTATTGCAAAAGCAAGCGGTACTTTATTAGAAAAATTACTTGAATTAGCAAGAGAAAATAATATTACAATACACAGGGACCCCGATCTGGCTGAAATTTTATCAAATCTTCAAACCGGTTCGGAAATCCCGGAAGACTTATTTACGGCAATTTCCGAAGTTTTAGCATATTGCTATAAAGTAAATTCTGAATTTAAAAAAAGAATGAACAGTATCGGAATCTAATATGGCAAATATAAGAAAAATATCCGTTGAAGACCTTAAACCGGGAATGATATTTGATAAAGCTATATATGTTGACAGCAATAATATACTTGTGCGGGCAAATGAAGCAATTAAAGAAGATGATATCAAAAAACTCATGACATGGGGAGTTTCCGAAATCGAAACTGCCGGTAAACTGCTGAACCATGGCGAAAAAAAGGAAAACAACCGCAAATCCAGCATCATTCAAGCTGAAAAAATCCTAAAAGAATATAATGATCTTCTGAAAAAAAGAAAAAGATTAATTGAGATCTTCCAGAAAACAAGAGAAGCGGTAGAAGAAGCTTACAACTCAATAAAAAACAACCGGCCCTTCGAAGTTGACAAGCTGAAAAAAACGGTTGATGAAATAATAAAGATCACCTATGAAAACAGCAATATCTTTCTTTTTCTTTACGGCTTAGAAGAAGGCAAGGATTATCTGGTTACGCATTCAATTAATGCAACATTCTATGCAATAAATATCGGTATAGCCTTAAAATACCCTATGGAGAAGCTGCGGGAACTGGGACTCGGGACTCTCCTGATCAATTCCGGTATGATCAAGGTACCGGTATATATCACACGCAAACAATCTAACCTGACGGAGCAGGAATTTAACCAGATCAAGACGCATCCTCTTCACGGATATAAAGCGCTGAAAGAACTAACGGATCTCAATGACAATATTGCCAACATCTCATTACAACACCATGAGCAATACGACGGCAAAGGATATCCCAGGGGATTGTCCGGAAAAGAAATTGATGAATATGCGCGAATCGCATCCATTGCCGATAGTTATGAATCGCAGATCTCTAACCGAACTTACAGATCAAAGGTCTACTTCTACAATGCGATGAGAAATCTTCTGTCAAGCGGTGTTAATAAATACGACCCTGATATATTGAAAGTTTTTCTTTCAAAGATGTCGGTTTATCCGATCGGTTCAATAGTGGAGATCAATGATTCAAGTATAGGAATTGTTATCGGTTCTATTCCGGAGAAACCCCTGAGGCCCATAATCAAACTTGTCTTTGATAAGAATAAAAAACGAGTTGAAAAAACTGTTATATTAAACCTTCTCAATGAAACATCATACTATATTGTCAAAGCTCTTGACGAAACGGAAGTGGGCATCAACATATTCGATGTTTTATAACATATCTTTGCCCTATTTATAATCCACCTGACTGTATTGCAGAGTTTTATATAAAGTTTATAATGCCCCCGAAATTCGTACAATTTAGAGAGGTGTTGTAAGGTGTAAAATTTCCTTGAAAAAATATTTTGTTGAACGAATCCGAAGGGAGCTCCCTGAGCGGAGCCGAAACGAACATCAAAATAAGTTGGTAATTTTTCCCGATAAATATTGGGGGGAAAAATGAGCTAAATGAAAAAAAGACGGTTTTTACCAGAAAAAAGTTCAAAATTGTTGTTAACAGTCAACAGCGATTCAATTTTTACCAAATAAAATCGTATTAATTAAAAAAGCATTAAACATTTATTGCCATGAGATACAATAAAGATATAGGGAACAACGGTGAAAATATTGCAGCGAAATTTCTTGAGGATAAAGGTTTTACAGTTCTTTCCAGAAATTTTCGCTTCAAAAGATACGGCGAAATTGACATTATTGCAGTCAATAAGGACCTTCTTATATTTGTGGAAGTTAAAACCAGAAACAATAAAAGTTACGGCGGCGCCCTCTACTCCATTAACAACAGGAAGAAAAAAACCATCAGGTTAACTGCAAAATATTTTTTATCCGTTAATAAAATATACGGCAATTGCGAACTCACCTGCAGGTTTGATATGATCGCGCTTATCAACAACAGAATAGAGTGGATTCAGGACATATTTCGATGAATATTTTTAAAACAAGGAGTACTCTCGACGGCTTAAACTTTGATGAAAAAGATCATAATCTAAGCACGCCCAATATTTCTCATCATCCCTGTATCCTCTCAATTATTTGATCTGCTAATGCAAGCAGAATTTCCCTTTCATTTTTTTCAGGATCATCAAGTACAGCCTCAAGAAGCTCGTTAAGGATTTTACCTATAACAGGACCCGGCTTTAAGCCGTATCTCTCCATAACAATGTTGCCATTAATATCAAGGTCTTTTAAGGATATTGCATTTTCTTCTTCAATTATTTTATCTATTCTTTTTTTCAGTCTCTTTATCGGTTCGGGCAGACCATTCCGCGAACCGTTCCCTTTTCTGTCAGCAAGACGTAACAGGAATATATCATCCAGATTCTCCACTCCCACCTTTCTCATAAAACGCCTCACAGCTCCGTCGGTCCATTCTTCAGTATAATGGAACATATGATTGATCACAAGATTGTTTACCTTCCCAATATCATCATTTGAGAACTTCAGGCGCTTCATTATTGCTCTGGTAATTTTTGCTCCTGTAACCTCATGATTATAAAAAGTATAATCACCGTTATTTCCCATTCTCTTTGTTGCTGCCTTGCCAATATCATGAAGCAGAGCCGCAAGCCTGATCAACGGCTTATCAGCAGGAGCTGCATCGCAGGAATAGAGACTGTGATAATAGATATCATATATATGAAATTTGTTCTGCATAACGCCATAGCATCGGTCAAGCTCCGGTAAAACCTGTTTTAAAAGACCCGATTTTCGTAAAAATTCAAACCCCACAGAGGGTTTTTCGGTTTCCAAAATCTTTTTCAGTTCGTCTCTGATCCTTTCCGCAGATACTTTTTTTGCCACATCAAGGGTTTCAGTTATTGCTCTGAATGTATTTTCCTCAATGGCAAACCCAAGATTAGAAGCGAACCTGCACGCTCTGTAAGTCCGCAATCCGTCCTCGCTGAACCGCGATACAGGCTCGCCAATAGTTCTTATGATCTCTCTCTCTATATCATCAATTCCATTGACATAATCGATTACTTCGTCATTAATTAGATCGTAAGCAAGCCCATTGATCGTGAAATCACGCCTTAAAACATCCTCTTTCAGCGATTTTGAGAAAGCAACCGATTCGGGTCTCCTTCCGTCAATATATTTACCGTCGGCTCTGTATGTTGTTACCTCAACTGCCATTCCATCAGTCAAAACCGTTACTGTGCCGTGTTTAATTCCAGTGGGAACTGTTCTGCGAAATAATTTCATTATAACTTCCGGAGGAGCATCTGTTGCAAAATCGTAATCACTGCACTTTCGATTCATGATGAGGTCTCGAACGGAACCTCCGATCAGAAAACATTCATAATTATTCTTATGAAAGGCACGGACAATTCTGTTCAGCGCAGATAATTCACTGCCGGGAATTCTTTTCTTTATATCAAAATTTTTCATTTATTATCTAAAATATCTTTCTGCTTAAATAATGCTTTTTGGGACTTACTTTTTAAAGAGTACATTTTAAAGTCAATGAGGATTTTTTATAAGCAGGAAGTTCATCCTGAAATTAATCGTCAATTTCAGAACCGCCGAAGGGCCTGCCGGAAACCTCTTTAGACAATTGTGATTCGTGATTAAAGGGAGTTCCGGGTCTGTATGTATCGTATGCGCTTATTGCAAAAAAGTAGAGTACATTATTCCGAATAAAAGGATAGGTGAGAAGCATCCGTTTATCATTTAATCTGTTTTCGTTAATTAATTTATTTGTTATCTTTACTTCAATATAATTGCCTTTACTTAAACCGTTGCCTATGTGCCTGCCATTAATTTTTGTAATAATACCGTCATATATACCCGGTTTTACACCATAATATATTTTATACCCGTATATATCGGCTTCTGCATTTTTTTTCCATTTCAGTTTAATAAATTGATCCCCTATTTGAACAACCTCTACGAATTGAGGGATTCCAGGCGGATTATCTCTGACATATTTTAATCGAACGTCATAAAGCAGAGGAGAATTTTTCCCGTCAGGAGAAGCAACGAGATGCGCCCGCCATTGATAATATTTCCCTCTCAGATAATTGCCCCATGAATTTTTTTTCAGATAGATATTTCTCTGATCACGTTTTATTCTGTACCATTTCAATTCACTGTCATTTGCATAAAAAAGCCGGTCGTAGATCCTGAATTCCATCCAGATAAATGTATTCTTTCTGTTTTTTCTTTCCCAGCTGAAGGATAACACCTTTGTTCCCGTATCCTTAAAACTATACACAGGGCTGGTTATAACTCCTTCAATATTAACAGGTATTCTCTCAATCATTGCAAGGTCTTTATAGTTTTTATCTGCCGCGATGCCGGTATCCTCTAATCCTGCTGAGTCTATACGTGTAATTCTGAATTCATCAATGTATCCGGTAAAATTTTTCCCAATCACTGCCGCGGGAAATTCGAGACATCGAAAACCGCCTTTCTTGTCTCTTGCGCCAAAGGCAGGCACAAATACGCCGTTATAAGGTTCCTGATCTTCCGATAAATATATAATATCTTCCTCTTCCCCGTTCAAATAACCGGCAAGCTTACCGGATACCCTGTTAAAACTGAGCATAAAGTGGTACCATCTGCCCTCTTTTATTGTTTTGCCTCTGTTGAGAAAAATATTCTGCAATTCGCCATAATTGTCCTCAAATACTCCATAAAGATTGGCATATACCTTTCTGTTTCTTATTACAATTTCAATTCCCTTTCTTTTTCCGGAAAGAAATCCGGTTCTTGAAAAAAGTATACTCCCGTCGCGCAGAGTAATAGCCTTAAATCTGAATTCAATGACAAATGAACCCAGATCGTCACACCTGCCCAGCCAAAGATTCTTCACAGTTTCTATTTCAACTCTATGCGCCTCTTTAGTAAATTTTGCGCACCCTTTGCCCAGCGCTCCCGGCTCCCTGGCAAAGATATATTCAGAATACTTTATTCTGTATTTTTTACTGTCATCGCGGAGTAAATTTTGAGGCGGGTAATTAAACGAAAGAATTATATCTGTTATTTTATTGTCTCTCTTTTTCTGATATGAAAGATCGGTAATTCTGTAGGCAACTTTGCCGCTTTCAGTTTTTATTAAAGTTACGTTTTCCAAGCCTTGAGCCGGAACAGGTTCAAAAAAAATTACACCGGGAATTTCATTTTTAAAAAAAATAAAAACTCCGGCAGAAAAAAGAACAAACAATGCTCTGCAATAAAATCCTGCTTTCATAACGAATTATCTTTCAGCTTCCCCTTCAATTCTTTCAATCTTTTCAATTCTTCTCAGGTGCCTGCCGCCTTCAAATGAAGAGCCAAGCCATGCTTTAACAATATTAAAGGCAAGCTCGTGGCCTATAATTCTTGCGCCAAGTGCAAGTATATTTGCATTATTATGCTTCCTTGAAAGCTCAGCCATGAGAGAATTGAAGCATAGCGCCGCTCTTATTCCTTTTATTTTATTAGCAACAATTGAAGCTCCGATACCGGACCCGCATATAACAATACCCATTTCCACTCTGTTATTCTTTATTTCATATCCGACTTTTGAAATCCAGTCGGGATAGTCCGTTGATTCTTCGGAAAAGGCCCCGCAATCGATAAAGTCAATATCACTGAAATTATCGATTATTTTAGATTTAAGCAAATACCCGGCATGGTCGGATCCGATTGCAAGCTTCATATAATTTCTCCAATGATCTCACTGAAAAATATACTGTAAAAGTACCAGTTGTTATTATTTTTTCAATAACAAATTTTATTTGCAAAAAGATATTCATAAGTAATTCACAATTTAAAAAATCGGTATTTTTGTATATTTTTTTTAGCTTAAACATAAAGTTGCTAACTCCTGATTTATTCAAGGGTTAGCAACTTTATGTCGCATTAGTTTTATAAACATAACAACCTAATATGTTCATTTATGGCCGCTATCATCAATTTTTCATTAACAAATCATAATTAATGTGGATAATGTTGATAACTTTGTGGATAAGTACCTATATTTAAAAAAATAGTAAGTATTTCTACTTATTTTATATGGTTTTTATCTATTTTGATCATATATATACTTAATACCTTTCATTGTCAAAAACTCATCAAAAATTACGTCTTTACTGAAATGATCTGCAATAATTTTGGATCCGCCGCCTGTTAGAATTAATTTAAAGATCTTGTTATAGGATTTTTCAATTCTGGAAACAATTCCTTCTATCATTGAAATCCATCCGTAAAAAAAACCCGATCTTAATGCATTGAGAGTATCATGAGCTACAAGACTGTCCGGTCTGGTGAATTGAATATGCGGCAGCTTTGATGTACTCTTTTCCAGCGCACTTATAGAGATGTCAACTCCGGGTCCTATAATTCCGCCGTCAAATCTGTTATCCAGCATAATGCAGAATGTAACGGCTGTTCCAAGATCGACTATTATTAAATCGCCTCCATATTCATTAAAAGCAGCCTCGGCGTTTACAATTCTGTCACTTCCCAGCGCGGCAGGGTCCGAATAATTTATAATTATGCTCAACGAGCACTTATCCGATATCTCCAGCGCTCTTTTGTTAAAAATTACTTTGGATAGATCCTTATAAAAATCATTGACCTTGGGAACAACACTTGAAAATGCAATCCCGGTTATTGAGATCTTTTTCTTCTCAAAATGTAACGATAGAAACCGCTCAATGTTCTCTTTTATTTTATATTTGCTTAAATTTTCATAAGTGCTGTATCTGTATATATCATGGGGACAGATCCTGTCTTCACTGTATAACCCCAGAACGGTATTTGTATTGCCTATATTTATCCCTAACAGCATATATGAACTCTGAAACCTTTTCTATGCGAAATAACAGATCAATTAGATACTTGATAAAAGAATATTATTTAATCAAGGATAAATTTCATTTATCCTCTGAAAAAGATACGGCAGGTTGAGGGATCAATTAATTAAACAGAATTAAAATCGTGCCGAAAGATAAAGAGAAGAGCTTTTCTGGGAAACAGAGGTATCCCAGAAAAGCCAGTGTTATTGATGTACTATTTGCAGCAGATCAATCAACTGTTCCGAGAATTTTATAATTTGCCGCATCACATGAGCTTGTTGTACCGCCTACATCGCATCCAAGGCTTTTAGCTTTCTTTCTTTTACTGTAATCGTCAGAGCCTCTGTATTTAACATAGGTTCCGCTTTTGCCCCGGCAGATATAACATCCGGTATAATCCTTTGTAACACCGGTATTAATTATAATCGACCCGGCAATTGTCAAAATCATCAAAGACAGAAAAATTATTTTTTTCATTTTCCCTCCCTTTTATAGAGTAATAACCTGAATATTACTGAAAATGATACGACATTTCAACTTTTTTGTTATATATTATTAAATTTGGGTCATTCCGGATTTGTGGGGAATATGGGTAAAATTCGCATAGGCTCAGGTAATATGGAAAATTTCATTGATGAACGGTACCAGAAATTTTCTTTGTTGCGTCGGATCTCACGTGAAATTGTTGATGGGCTATATCCCATATATGCAGCTATCGTTCTGATACTTTTTTTATCTTCAAGCATTTTTTTGATGACTTTTCTGTCACATGAATTAAGATGTTTGTATGACATCATAAGAC
>JAJRXZ010000039.1 GCA_024276015.1 Spirochaetota bacterium
CGTGTACCCACGCTGTTTTTATGGCAGTCCGAACAGGCCGGAGGCGTCCACGTATTTGTTCCGTACCAGTCAAGAGTTGACGTCCCATGACAGGCAAGCGAAGAACAGCTTCCGGTTTGAGCGCCCGTATCGCCCTCCCACGTGCCCGAAGGGTTTGTCGGATCAAAAAGAACTAGTTTAATTGACGGATTTTCGGTATCTAACAGTCCGTCCGCATGAGTTGCGGAATTTTTATACTCATAATGACATTTTTCGCAGGGCAAATTTCTGTCTGTAACGTGTTTAATATGCTTCCCCGATGTTCCGCTTCCGTTTATTTCAAGAGGATCATAGGCGGAACCGGGTGCATGGCATTGTGTACACTTATTCTCAACATCATCATACCAGTAAAAGACAGGCGCAGCCTTCAGGCTCAACGAACTCCTTGATAAAGAAATTCCCCCCTGATGGCACCCTATATTGGAACAGGTTCCGTTGGAATTATCCCACTGAGTAAAAGAATTCTCCTCATCAAAATAAACAATGATTGTATCTTTGTCAACATCGAGTATTCCGTTTTTATGGCTCGATTTCGGCAGATAACCGTAATGGCAGTTATTACAAGAAGAATTAGCGGTCAAATGGATAGTATGCTTGCCGCTTGCAGGAACACTCCGCTGAAGTGCTGTGGATTGATGACACTGATCTGCGCTGCAGGACGAATCGGGAACATAGGGGCCGTTGCGGAGCTTACTGCATGCGAAAAGAAATAATACCATCAGAATAAAAACTATACGAATAAAAATTTTTTTAAACATAAAACTTCTCCAGCCTGCGCTAAAACCGGAATTAAATATTATTTAATATCCGGAATGCGCTATGAAACAACAAGTTATTTTTTTGACCAGATCTCAATTCTGTTGCCCTCAGGGTCTTTTAAATAAAATACATATGCCCCCCAAGGATGGATCTTCAGGGGCTCGCATATATTTGCATCTCTATTCTTAAAACATTCCCATACTTCAATTGCATCTTCAACTTCCAGCGCCATTGTTATACCTCTGCCCCGGGCGCTCTTTATCGAAGACTTTTTTTCATCGGCAATGCTCAATGTTGAATTTTGAGCTAATTGGAATTCAACAAACCAGTTCTTTTCAACCGTAATATCCAGCTTTAATATTGATTTATAAAAATCAACTGTTTCTTTCCACTTCTTGCAATAAATAATCGTGTTGCTGCTTTTAATATCAAATTCATATTTCATAATATTATTATAAATAGTTTTCTTTAAAAAAATAAATCAATAATAATTTTAAATTATTTATAATAAAATTTGAATTATAAATTAAATAATTACCTGCTGTAAAGATAAACAGCACCGGATTCGGATGCGCTGTTGTCCGAGCTTGCTGTTATGCCGTTTGTTATTGCTCTCTCGCTGCCGGATTCTTTGTCAGCTCCAACTGCAATAATATCACCGTCAACGGCTATTGAGATACTGAAATAATCGTTTGCATCGGTATTTGCGGCCGATTATTAATTTTAAAGAAAGTTATTCATCCGCTCTAACTCAGCAAAAACATTATCAGCAATGACAGAATTGTTAATAGTAAATTATATTTAAAAATCTTCCATATTATTATTTCCCAGTTATCAACTTTCATGATCTGTTCCTTCCCAGGCAAGCGTAAAACCTTAAAAAATAAATTTCCTCTGACCTGTATAATAATACTAATAGCTCCACCCGTCAATCTCTTCAACAGAGATCATGCATGGAAAAATTTTATGCTATAGTGCTATAGATAAGTAAGTAAACTTAATTCTCATAGATAAAAATATATTATAATTCTAATAACAGACAATAGGTATATGTACCTATTTTGTCAAAATAATTCATTATTTCATAAAATATTTTAACACTCTCTCATGCGAATATCATTCGTTATTCTATATGTTTGGTATGATATGCTGACGCCTCATCAAAAGATCTGTTTTGCAATCAGTATAGGGAAAAGATATCTACTTTACATAATCGCAGAGGTTCTCAAAATATGAAGAAAGTATATCCCAGGGATTCGGCAGCAGATCGTCCGTATGATATATCCATCCGATATTAACCGAATATGCATGATCAGCGAAGGACTGCCAGCTGCCTATGTCCGTACCAATAGTTAGGGCGCAAAAATTATCGCTGCTGTAATTATAGATCCACGCCGGCGGAGACCACTGAAGAAAATCCTTATTCTTTTCATAGATACAAACTACATCGGTTACTCTGCTTCCTTTATAATAGAGATATGTTTCCACTGTTGAATCACCGGGATTCCCGATAACAAGAGCCGAAGGTTTTATGGATTTTATATAATTATATATTTCCTGATAATATAGTTCTTTTCCGGATGTGCCTGCCTGCTCGTCCAGAAAAATGCCGTCTATATTATAAAAAGCAAACCATTTATCAATATCGCTTTTTACCAGATCTATATCTCTGCTCCCGTAAAGTGTATGAACATAACCGATCACTCTTCCGCCATTGTTTCTCAGGCTGTTTATCGCATCGACATATTGACTGATAATCTGATTTGATGGGCCGTTATTCGGATTTGCAATTGCAAATATACGGTTCTGCATTAAAGCAGCCTTCTGTTCCATTCTTAGCCAATCGCTTCCCGGTTCAAAATATGCGGGAATTAATACTTTCATAATCGTTGATGAATTTGTAATATCGTAACCGTTATTCAGATCATAAGATATCATTGCGCCCCATGCAGGCAGAGTACTGACAAGGGTCCAGGCGCTGTTAATATCCCTGAATCCGATTTTAAATATATTGTTCAAATTTAATAAAGCACTTTTTTTTATTCGGATCTCAACAACATCGGAATTTGCCGAATCGGCCACATCCAGTGATCCCAAAGCTGACCAGCTCCATCCCGGTCCCGTTGATCCATGAAGAAAACCGTTCTCTACAAGGAAATCGGAGCCCCCGTCAGACCAATTTGCATCTATATAGCCTGTTGAAGAATCATTGTCCGAATCAATTAACAGGTCGTAATTGGCCCCCATCCCCTTTCCTTCAATACAAAAATAGAGAAAATCGGCATCATGGGCAGTCTTCATTGTCAGGGCAGTCTGGCTATTTGCGGTTACGATGGGATCTATGTTAACCCAGTCATAGGCGATACCGTCAACCTGTATACTCTGCGAATAAAACTGACTCTTATCCTCTCCCGCACTGCTTTCCGGTACGGCAGTCCCGTCATCACTGAAACTGCATGAAAAAAAAATAACTGCAAGTATAGCAGAGCAAATCACTATATTCTTTTTGGCCGAATCTCTGATTACCAATTATTAAATATCCTGAAAAATTAATACCACATTTAATTAATATAATAATATTATGTTTAAATGACCATCAGATACTGTTAATTATTTCAATAAATCTAATAACAACGTCAAAATTACCCACCTCTGACACCTGAAAGGAATAGTAGGAGGGGAATAACCTCTGATATCCTACCCTTCTTCTCTCACCTCTGAGGCACAAAAAACCCAAAAAACCGGAAAAAATTAAAAAAAAATTTACCATAATCGCTGCCCGATCGTATTAAAATAAAACAACATCAACGGAGTCACATTATGAAAATAAAAATACGCGAACATATTGCAGGAGCAACATATCATACCTATTCAAG
>JAJRXZ010000040.1 GCA_024276015.1 Spirochaetota bacterium
TTCCATTGTTGTTCAATGAGTGAACATAATAATATAAAACAAAATAATGTCAATTAAATAAATTAAATCACAAAATTTCTATGCTGTCATCAGCTTTGAATTCGGGTCATAACAATTTTTATATAAGGAAATCCTGCTTGACAAAACTTAACTGCCGGTAAAAATTTTTATAATTTAAGGGGCAGGGGATGTACCGATGATTTCAGATTATATTATTAAATTTTTTATATCGTTTATTGTTTCCTTTTTATTGATTCCCATCATTATACATTTTGCAGACAAAAAAAAAATCTACGACCATAATGATGAAAGAAAAATTCATAACGGCAACATTTGCAGGCTCGGGGGACTGGCAATATTTGCAGGCTTTATTATACCCTTTTTTGTTCTTGTATTTCCGGAGAATCATTTTAGATTTAACGTTTATTTATATACATGCGGCCTTTTAATTGCCTTCTCAATCGGATTCCTGGACGATCTTATTACATTCAGGGCAAGATATAAGCTGATATTCCAGATAATTGCGGGAATTTTTGTTTCATCCTCGGGATTGTTAATATCTGATTTTAATATAGGCGCATTTTTCAGAATTGAGTTCGGAGTACTTTCATGGTTTATAACTGTTGTGTGGGTTGTTGCGTTTATGAATGCGGTTAACCTTCTTGACGGAATGGACGGCCTGGCTTCGGGCATTATTTTTATTGCAAATATTTTTATAATGATAATCGCTTTAAGTATTGGAAATGATCTGGTGGCTATTCTCTCTGCAATGATGTGCGGTTCAATTCTGGGCTTTTATGTGTTCAATTATCCTCCGGCAAAACTGTTTATGGGCGACGGAGGCGCATATTTTCTGGGCTTCATATATTCAACGCTTCCTTTAATGGGATTAAAAAAGTCTTCTGTAGTTACGCTTTTTTTATTTCCATTAATTCTTTTAATTATCCCTATTTTTGATATTGTAGTTGTAATAGTAAAAAGGTTAAAGTTAGGATATAATGTATTTATTGCGGATAAAAATCATATACACCACCGCCTGCTTAATCTGGGTTTTTCCATCAAAGGAATTTTATTTATACTATATTCGCATACGGTAGTTTTGGGAATATTTTCGATTTTAATTACTAAGATCCAGCCCCATTATTCGGTTCTATTGCTGTTATTAATTTTTTTGATAATGTTCATTCAATTTTACCTGCTTAATTCTGCTGAAAAGATCCTTGAACAAAAAGAAGAACAGATCAAAAAGAGCGGCAGTACATAATAATTACTTCTATGAATATCCCCTTTCATAAACCGTCAATAACCCAGCAGGAAACAGATGCTGTTAATGAGTGCCTTAAAAGCGGATGGCTTACAATGGGGGAGAGAACTTTTCTCTTTGAAAATAAGTTTAATGAATATCTCGGGAGTAAATTTTCCGTTTCCGTTAATTCCGGAACAGCTGCTCTGCATCTTGCTCTGTGTAATTTAAACCTCAAACCCGATGATGAGGTAATAATTCCGGCAAATACTTTTACTGCAACTGCGGAAGCTGTTTTATATTTTAATTCAAAGCCTGTGCTGGTTGATATTGAAAAAGAAACGCACCTCGTTGACGTATCAAAGATAGAGGCAAAAATCAATAATAACACAAAGGCAATTATACCTGTTCATTTTGGCGGGCAGCCCGCGGATATGAGCGAAATACTTGAAATTGCAGAAAAATACGATCTTTATGTTGTGGAGGATGCGGCTCATGCGCTGCCTTCAAAGTATAAAGATAAAGCGATCGGCACAATCGGCGATGTTACATGCTTCAGTTTTTATGCTACAAAAACTTTAACAACCGGTGAAGGAGGAATGGCAGTTACGGAAAATCCCGACTGGGCGGAACGTATGCGCCTTTTGCGTGTTCACGGCATGACAAGAGACGGCTGGGAAAGATACGGCGCAACGGGCGACTGGGAATACGATGTTATTGAGAATGGGTTTAAATATAATATGACAGACATAAATGCTTCAATAGGCCTGGAACAGCTTAAAAGAGTTGAAATAATGTATGAGAAGAGGAAGATCATTGCTGAAAAATATAATGAAGCATTCGGCAATAATGAAGCGTTTTTTTTATATGAAATTAAAAAAGACCGTACTACTTCGTGGCATCTCTATCCTGTGAAGTTAAAGCCGGAAGCGTTAAAGATCAACAGAGATGAATTTATCAGAGAATTGAAATCGCGGGGGATTAGCGCCGGCGTCCATTTTATACCTCTGTACAGATTCAGCTGTTATAAAAGGTCAGGTTATGTTTCTGATGATTTTAAGAATTGCGAGTGGGTCTTTGAAAGAACATTCTCTTTGCCCATATACCCGGATCTATCCGAAATGGAAGTTGATTATATTATAGACAATGTTCTGGATATAACCAAAAAGAATAAAAGGTGAGGACCGCAGCGCTGAATATGGATAGCAGAATTAAAATTCTAATTGCAGGGGCCGGTGAAGCGGGTGAAATGCTTTTAAACGAATATAAAAAAAGAGATATCGTTCATTTCATTGCAGGGTTTGTGGACGATGATGATACTAAAAAGGGCAGTTATATATCGGGCAAACCGGTTTTTGACACAACTGACAGTATCGGCAGTGTGATCAAACAATATTCTATTACAGAAGTTATTATTGCAATGCCCTCGGCCGGCCCTTTGCAGATTAACCGAATTATTTCAAAAGTAATTTCAGCAGACAGCAAGATCAATATTTACGTAATACCTTCGGTTGAAAAGTATTTTGACACTGTGCCTCTGTCTCCCTCTCTCCATGAAATTGTTCTTTCCGATCTGTTTGACAGGTCTGAATATTCCATAGATGTTAGATCAATAATGAAAAAATATTCCGGGAAATCAATACTGATCACCGGTGCAGGAGGAAGTATAGGGTCCGAAATATGCAGACAGCTTTTAAAATTCGATATAAAAAAAATAATTGCTGTCGGAAGAGGCGAAAATTCAATTTATCAGCTTGCCCGTTCGCTTAACCGGTATATTGATCTAATGGATCATAAACCTGAGATCATATATAAGATAGCGGATGTAAAAGATCATGCTTTAATGGATAAGATATTCAGTGAATACAAACCTGACGTTGTTTTCCACGCGGCAGCCCATAAACATGTACCTTTAATGGAATTCAACGAAATTGAAGCAA